>JADMJS010000677.1 GCA_018780435.1 Myxococcales bacterium | reverse complement strand
GTCATCGTGATGGTCCCCGTCGGCACCATCATCATCCTCGTCTTCCGGAACGTCATCGGCTTCCGCACCTTCGGCACCTTCCTGCCAACCCTGGTCGCTGCGTCGATGCGCCACACCGGCCTGCTCTGGGGCATGATCGGCTTCCTCGGCCTCATCATCGTCGTCGCGCTCATCCGGAAGGCCGCGGCGCGCCTCGAGCTCCTCCACTCGCCCCAGCTCGCGGCCCTCCTCACGGCCGTCATCGGGCTGATGCTCCTGCTCGCGTGGTACGCCGCCGAACACGACCTGCCGCGCCTCGCCCGCGTCACGCTCTTTCCCTTCGCGATCACGGCCATCACCGCGGAACGATTCGCGATCGTCTGGGACGAGGAGGGCGCGTCGAGTGCATGGAAGACGCTCCTGCGCACCGCCATCGTCGTCGCTTTCTGCTACGCGACCATGAACTCGCTCTCGCTTCAGATCCTGATGTTGGCCTTCCCGGAGCTCCTGCTCCTCGTCATGGCCATCGACATCTGGCTCGGACGCTGGGTCGGCCTCCGCATGACCGAGTGGATCCGCTTCCGAGGGCTGCTCGCCGCGGGGCGAACCCCATGAGCGTCTTCGGCTACCTCCGTTCGGCGTTCGCGCCCAGCTTGGACGTGCTCGGGATCAACCGCCGCAACGTCGACTTCGTGAAGACCCGGAACCGTCGCTCCGACTTCCCGGTCGCCGACGACAAGCTGCTCGCCAAGCGCATCCTGGCCGCGGCAGGCATCCCGGTCTCCGAGACGCTCACGACCTTCGAGGCCTTCTACGAGATCCGGGAGCTCAAGCAGCGGATCGCCGCGTTCGACACCTTCGCCGTCAAGCCCGCGCGCGGGAGCGGCGGCAACGGGATCGTCGTCGTCGTCTCCCGGACGCCTGAGACCTTCACGACGCCGAGTGGCCGCGTGCTGACGCTCAGCGAGCTGACGAAACACGTCGCCGACATCGTGTACGGCGTCTATTCGCTCGACCGCGGCGATCAGGCCATCGTCGAGCCGCTCCTGCGCCCGAGCCCCTTCTTCGCCGCGCTCTACCCGAAGGGTCTCTCCGACGTCCGCGTCATCTGCGTCGATGACGAGCCGGTGCTGTCGATGATTCGCGTCCCGACCTTCGTCTCGGACGGCCGGGCGAACCTTCACCAAGGCGCGCTCGGCCTCGGCCTCGATCTCGCGACCGGGCAGGTCATCCGCGGCTGGAGTCGAGGGCGCCTCGCCGAGACCCATCCGGACACCGGCGTGCCCGTCGTGGGGATGACCGTGCCGGACTGGCCGATCATCCTCGACATCGCCCGTCGCACCGCTCGTGCCGTCCCGCTCAAGTACCTCGGTATCGACATCGTCGTCGACGCCGTCCGCGGGCCACTCGTGCTCGAGATCAACGCACGCCCCGGCCTTGAGATTCAGAACGTGACGGGGGTGCCGCTCCGAGCGCGCCTCCGTGAACGGGGGCTTGCATGAGCGTTCTATTCTCCGCTGCCATCGGGGCGATACGGCGTCTGAGCGAGTCCTTCGTGCCCGCGTTGACCGCCCTCATCCTCATCGGTGCCACCACGGTCTGGGTCGACCGGGTCGCTGTCGAGTTCGCGTCTCGGCCGCTCGTCATCGAGGTCTCCGGCTCCGACGCCGCTTGGGACCCCGAGCGCGTGACCGACGACGGGATCATCGAAGCCGTCGAGGGCCCTGCCAGCGACCCGGCGGCGGCGGTGGCCGAGCTCGAAGAGGCCCGCGTCCTGGCGCGAGCCGGCGACTTCGACCGCGCCATCACCCTGGTCGAGAAGCTCACGAAGACGCGTCCCGAGCCGGCGTTCTGGAACGAGCTCGGGGTCTATCGCATCCGCGCGGGGCAGCTCGACAAAGCACAGAAGGCGTTCGATGCGGCGCTCGCCGTGCAGCCCAAGTACACGCGTGCGCTCTACAATCGGGCGCTCGCGAGGTCCGGCGGCGCCGACCGCGACGGCGCCCGCGCCGACTATGCAGCCGCGCTGGCCCTTGAGCCGGCGTACCTCGAAGCGCGCTACAACCTCGGTCTCTTGCTCCTCGACGCGGGGGACGTCGACGGCTCTATCCGAGAGCTGACCGCCGCGTCGAAGCTCGGGAGCAACGACGACAAAGCCCGTTCGCTCTTCTCGCTAGGCGTCTCCTTGGCCCGCGCCGGCAAGACCAAGGAGGCCCTCGCCGCCTACGAGCGCTCCATCGAGTTTCGGCCCGCCTACCTTCTCCCTCGCTACAACCAAGCGACCGTGCTGATGGGCCGTGGGGACGCGGACAGCCTCGACCGCGCGCGCCGCCTCGTCGATCAGCTCCTGTCGCTGTCGCCCGACTTCGCGCCCGGCTGGTTCCTCGCGGGCCGGCTCGCCTCCCGGTCGGGTGACGAACGACGCGCGCTCGCCGCCTACGAGAAGGCCGCCCGGCTCGACCGACGATTCTGGAAGGCCCACTACAATTGGGGGCTCGTCGCTATGCGACTCGACGAACTCACGCTGGCCGACACGCTCTTCACGCGACTCGCGAGCGAGTTCCCGAAACGCCCCGAGTCGAACTTCAACCTCGGCCGTATTCACTATCGCCGCGAGCGCTACGCCGAAGCTGTGGAGCAGTACCAGAAGGCCATTCAACGGGCCGGTGGGCGCTACGCCGAAGCGCAGATGAACCTCGCGCTCGCGCTCGACGAGCTCGGGAAGTATTCGGAAGCGCTCGCGATTCTGAAGGCGATCCCCGCTGCGGACGTCGACCGCGGCGCCTTGCTCGTGAACCGGTCGCTCGTCGAGAAGCACCTCGGCGACGTGCCAGCCGCCCGCGCCTCACTCGAAGAAGCCATCGCCGCCAGCCCGACTTACGCGACGGCCTACTACAACCTCGGCAAGCTTGAGACCGAAGCCGCCGACGCGCTCCGCGGCGCTTCTCGCGCTGACGTGGTCGCGCGCCACGAGGCCGCCGTCCGGGCGTTCGAGAAAGCGCTCGCGCTCGACCCGAAGAACACCAAGGCGGCGGTGAACCTCGGCGTCTCGCTCGGCGAGCTCGGCCGCTGGGACGATGCCATCGCGGCCTATCGCTCGGCCCTCGCGGAGAGCCCGTCGCACCGCTCGGCCCTCTTCAATCTCGGGATCGCGCTCAAGGAGACCAAACGCTATACCGACGCCGCCGACACCTACCGGAGCCTACTCGCGCTCGACGACGAGAACATCAAGGCCTACCTGAACTTGGCCGTCGTCTACGCCGACCTCGGGCAAGGCGAGATGGCGATCCAGACCATTGAGGCGGCCCTCGAACGCGATCCCGGACACGTCGCCCTCCGCTACAACCTCGCGATTCAGCTCCGAAAGCTCGGCCGCGTCGCCGAAGGGCTCGCCGAGCTCGAACGCTGCGTCGCACTCGCGCCCACCTACCGCAAGGCCGCGCGCCTGCTCGCCCAGCTCTATCAGCGCCTCGGTCGAACGGCCGATGCGGCCGCCGTCTTGCGCCCGGCCGCGGAAGGCGCGAAGGCGACCGCCGAAGACCTGGGCCGACTCGCCCGTGCTCAGCTGGCCGCCGACGACGCCGCGGGCGCACGCGACAGCGTCGACCGCGCGCTCGTGCTCGACGCGGCGGACGAGCGGGCCCTCGACGTCGCCCTCACGCTCGCGGCCCGCGAGAAGCGGCTCGCTGAGTTCCAGCCGCGGCTGGCGCTCGCCCTCTCCCAGAGACCCGATTCCAAGTCCTTGATTCAACTGAAAGAGCGGCTCACTCGGCTGCTGGAGACGCCATGACGCTTCGATACTGGTCCACCTCTGTTCGCCGCGCCGTCCTGTCGGCGACCCTGTACTCCGGACTAGTCGCGTGCGGCGAGTCGACCACCGGCGACGGCGGAAAGCTGCTGATCCCGGACGGGTCGGACGCCACCGATGCCACGGACGGGTCGGACGCCACAGATGCCACGGACGGGTCGGACGCCACCGATGCGGCCGACGGTGTGGACGCCACCGACGGCATCGACCCCGTCGACGGGACGGATGGCATCGACCCGGTCGACGGGACCGACGGCGTCGACGCCGCTGACGGCACGGTCATCGATCCCGACGCGGCGGACGAGAAGGCCTTCCAGGCGGCGCTCGCGCTCTACACGGCCAAGGACTACGTGAAGGCTCAAGCCGCCTTCCTGGTCTTCGACACCGACTTCCCGGACAGCGCTCGCCGCGACAACGTCCGCTTCCTCATCGCGCGTTGCGACTTCGAGCTGCTTCATTACGCCGACGCCAAGACGCGCTTCGAGGCCTTCCTGACCGAGTTCACGACCAGCGCGCTCCTCCCGGACGCGACCTACTACATCGGCCGCTGCGACTATGAGCTCGGCGCGCTCGCCAGCGCGGCCGGGGAACTCGAGGCCTTCATCACGGCCTTCCCGGACCACGTCTACCTCGACAACGCGCATTACTACGCCGGCCGTAGCCACTTCGGCCTCGGTGGGCTCGCCGCAGCGCTCGCCCACTTTGACGCCATCATCGCCATGCCGGGCAGCAGCTACCGCGACGCCGCGCTCCTCTACGCCGGCCGCACCGAGTTCGAACAGACCAAGTTCACCGCCTCGGAGGCGCGCTTCGAGGCGCTCTTCACCGAGTTCCCAGGCTCGGTCTACGAAGACAACGCCCGCTACTACCACGGCATGGCGCGCTATCAGATGGGCGACTTCGCCGTCGCTCGAACCCGGCTCGGGCTCGTTCGGGCCAACTTCCCGGACTCCATCTACCGCGACAACGCGTCGTATTTCATCGGGCGTTGCGACTACAAGACGGGGGACTACGCCTCGGCCATCACCGCCTTCTCGACCTTCGAGGCCGAGTATCCCGCGAGCAGCTACAAGGACGACGGCGTCTACTACCGGGCGCGTTCGCACTACGAGCTCGGGCGGGCTGGGAGCGACCCGGACTACGGGACGGCGGCAGGGCTCCTCGAGTCCATTCCGGTCACCTTCGTCGACTCACCCTACGACGACAACGCCCTCTACTACGCGATCCTGGCCCGTCTCTCGCTCGGCCAGTGTCAGCCGGCTCTGACGGACTTCACGGCGCTGAAGAAGGCCGATCCAGCGAGTCCGTACGTCCCGAAAGCGCAGTCGAAGCTCACCGGCGCGGGGTGTCAGTGAGCCGATTCCGCCCATGGCGGTGGACGCTCGCGTCTCTACGCGGCGCCCGAGGCGTGCTCGCCGCAGGAGCGCTCGTCGGGTGTCTCTCGGAGCCCCCGGCGGCGTCTGGCGACGAGACCGTCGCGTCGCGCTTCGCGGCCGCATGGCGCCGCGGTGACTGCGAGGCCGTGCTCGCGAACGCGTCCGACTTCGTCGCCGTGACCGACGCGGCGCTCGACACGGCGACCGTGTGGGCTGGCTCGTGCCTCCGCCGGCTCGACCGGCCCCTCGACGCTCTCCTCGCCGTGGCGGCCCTCGCCGACGCGGCGCCACCCCGGCATGCGACGCCGCGGGCGCTCCTCGAACGCGGTCGCACGCTGTACGCCATTGGCGACTTCGGAGGCGCCCACCGCGAGCTGACCCGGATCACGGACGACTTTTCACGCCACTCGCTTCGCGATGACGCCCTGTATTACGACGGCAAGGCGCTACGCCGAGCGGGCGATCTCGACGGCGCCGAGTCGCGCTTCGAGTCGGCCCTCGCGGACCCCGGATCGACGACGCTGCGACGCGCCGGTGCCTACTACCAGCTCGGCCTCATCGCGTCCGCGCGCGGGCTCGCCGCCGATGCGGCCGCTTGGTTCGAGCAGGCGATTCTCGAAGACCCCACCTCCGCACTCGCCTTCCGAGCCCGCGTCCGAATCGCGACTCTCCCGGCCGTCTCCGGTGACTGCGCGGGCGCCGAGTCGGCCTTGACCGACCTCCTGAGCGACGAAGACGATCCCGCGTCGGCGAACCGACTTCGCCTCGAACATGCCGATTTGATTCGGCGTTGCGGCGAGCCGGACCGCGCCGCGCCGCTCTATGAAGCGCTCTGGGCGGCATCGGACGATGCCGGCGGGGTCGCCGACGACGCTGGTTATGCGCTCGGCCGTATCGCGTTCGGTCGGGCTCGAGACGCCGACTTCGCGGACGAGCCGCAGGATGACGTGCTCTATGGCGAGGCGCGTGCCCTCTTCGAGCTGCTCCTGGCCCGATTCCCGGACACGGCCAAGGCCTCCGGAGCGCGCCTTCACCTCGGTCGAATCTTCATCGAGCTCCGCGCCTATGGCGCCGCCAATGTGCAGCTCGCCCTCGTCCTCGGCGACCGTGCGTCGGGCTCGTGGGAGAGCGCCCTCTACCACGTGAGCTGGGCTCAGTACGTGAAGGGCGACGTCGTCAGCCTGTCGGCGGCCGTGTTTGGCTTCGACGAAGTCATGGCGCTGCCGGGCCCCTCTCGTTTCGCGGACGACGCGGCGTACTACCGCGCACGCGCGCTCATGCGAACCGGCCGAAACGACGCCGCCATGGCGGGCTTCGTCGCGCTCGAAGCCGACTTCCCGCAGAGCCCCTTCATCGACAATGCTATGTTCCGAATGGTCGTGCTATCCGTATCGGCGGGCGAGTGTTCGTCCGCATCCGGCGCGCGCGACCGCCTTCGGCTCGAGCACCCAACGAGCCCCTATCTCGCGGACGCGGACGCTCACGTCGCCGCGTGCGTGTCGCCGTGATGGCGCGCTCGGTAGGCCTGCTCGTGGTTCTCAGCGTCGCGACGGCCGTCGCTCGTCCACCCTTATTGCGCACCAACGTCGGACCGTGCCGGCTCAAGATCCCGCTCGCTATTGAAGCCGGATTCGAACATGGGGAAGGCCACACGCTCTCGGACATCGAGCTCGACGCCTTCAGTGGAGAGCTTCGCGAAGACCTGCTCCTGCGCTGCTCGAAAGGGGCCGTGGTCGTGCGTTTCCCCATCGCCGTGGGCGGGCGAGTTGGGACGGCCCTGGACGAGCTTCGGGGCGCGGCGCGGCTCTCCGTGGACACACGTGTCGCCCGCTGGCTGCGGCTAGCGGTCCACGGCGGTGTTCGCGGCGCGCTCCGTCCCGAGTGGCCCGACGTCTATCAGCCCATCCTCGACGCGGCCCTCGAACCCACCGGCGGGCTGCTCACCACCGGGCGCTTCGGGTACCTCGACGTCGAGGCCGGCCTTCGCGCCGAGTTTCGGCTGAACCGTCGGCTGTCGCTTGGCCTCTCGGCCACATACGAGAGGCACGACACCCAAGACGATCCCGCCTACGACGAGGTCTTCTCCCCAAACCACCTGACGCCCAGCGACCGCCACGCCGCGGAAGGCGCAGTGGCCCTCTCGGGGCGCTCCGGCGACTATCGCCACCACACCGCGCTCTCAGCCCGTTGGGTGGACTACGCGCGCCTCTTCGCCCGCGACGCCGTGACGGGCGCGACCCACGCGACGTCGGTCCTCCCCGCGAACCCACTCGAGGAGAACTGGGTCTTCGGCGCCTCCACGCGGCACTCCTATTACAGCCGCGCCATGCGCCTTCGCGTCGTCGGAAGTCTCGGATATGACTTCGTTTACGACGACTTTCAGGGCTACCGAACTCGCCACGAGCTCACGGCGAGCGTGGGCTTTCGCATTCGGCCAGTCCGTGGGCTCGCGCTTGAGGTCACCCCGCGCCTTCGATACGTCCGGCACTCCAGCGATGGCTACGGCGCCGGCCCCGGCCATCCGTCACTCGAAGACGGCGGCGACGTCCGAACGCGGTTCAGTGTCGGAGGTGTCGCCGAGCTGTCTTGGAACCCCTTGAAACGCGCGCTGAGCCCCTTCCTGCGCTTCGCGTGGGATTTCAGTGACACCAACTACCCCGACTACGCGGCCTGGGAGCATCCCCGCGCCGCGCCCTATGACGTCGACTTCGACTGGGACCGTTTGTCGGTCCTCGTCGGCTTTCGAACCGAGCTGTGAGGTCCTCATGAAGACTGGACGAACCATTTCCCAGCGCTCTGGCCATTTCCTATGCAGCGCGCCCACTCTTTTCGTCGCTGTCCTGCACGCGGCGCTGCTGCTCGGTTGCGCCGAGGAGACGTCGCTCACGCCGTCCCTGAACTTCGATCAGGACGCGACGACAAGCGATACGGGCGTGCCCGACGCCACCACCGACGACGTGACCCAGGACGACACCAACACCGAGCCCGACGTCCTCACGGACACGTCGGTCGACAACGACGCACCGTCTGTCGACACGGGCAGCGACACCGCGGACAGCGTCGAGCCACACTGCACGACCGCGGCGGATTGTCCGCCGCCGACCGCGACGTGTCGCGTCGCCGTCTGCCTCCCGAGTGGCGTGTGCGACGAGGCGGACGAGCCGGCCGGCCTCGCGTGCGACGACGGCGATCCGTGTAGCCTCGATGACGCCTGTGACGGCGTCGGCGCCTGCATCGGCGGCGCGGCCAAAGACTGCGACGACGCCGTCTCCTGCACCGTCGACGGGTGCGAAGCGGGCCTTTGCGTTCACGAGGCGTCGGACGAGCTGTGTTCCGACGGCCTTTTCTGCAACGGCGAGGAGGTCTGCTCGGCGTTCGGCTGCACGGCGGGCACGGCACCCTGCGCCGAGGGCACGATCTGCGATGACGTGGCCGATGCGTGCAACATTCCGGAGTGTAAGGCGGACCTCGACTGCGCGTCGTCGGCGTGCACCATCGGCGTCTGCCTCGGGACCGGCAAGTGCGCCGGGCAGCCGCGACCCGTCGGGAGCGCGTGCTCAGACGGCGATCCGGCCACCGCGGGTGAGACCTGCCTTGACGCGACCTGTCAGGGCGGCGCCACGGCCGCGTGCGCTGTTGACGCGGATTGTGCTGCGTTTACCGGGGCTTGTACGACGGGGCTCTGCAACCCGGCTTCCGGGAGCTGCGTCGCGGTAGTGAAGCCGGACGGCGAGGCGTGTGACGATGGTCACTACTGCACCGTCGCGGACGCGTGCCAGGCTGGGCAGTGCGTCGGTGCGGCGCGCGAGTGTGCGGCAGGTGGGGCGTGCCTCGTGGCGACGTGCCGCGACGACGTCGCCGCGTGCGAGTCCGCGGCGGTCATGGACGGTAGCGCCTGCGACGATGGCTCGGCGGACACGACGGGTGACCACTGTGAACAGGGGAGCTGCCAGGGCCTCCCGACCGCGTGTCAGACCGACTCGGACTGTGCGGACAATGACCCGTGTACGGTCGCGACGTGCGCGGCCGGGACCTGCGACGTCGGCCTCGCGCCACTCGGGACGGCCTGCGATGACGGCGACCTCTGCACCACGAACGACGTCTGCGGGCTGACGGGGCTCTGTTCGTCCGCCTCCGTGAAGACGTGCGACGACGGCGTCGCGTGTACGGTCGACCTCTGCGCCCCGGCCAATGGCGCCTGCGAACACTACGTGGACTCGGCGAGCTGCGACGACGGCGACTTCTGCAATGGCGTCGAGAGCTGCACGGCCACGGGTTGTACGACCGGGACGGCGCCCTGCGGCCTCGGGATCACGTGCGACAGCCTCACGGCCTCGTGTGGCACCATCGACCCGACCGCCGCCGACGAGCTCGCTTTCCAGGCGGCGCTCGCCCTCTACACGGCCGGCGACTTCCTCGCGGCGCGAGTGGCCATGGACGCGTTCGCGACCGCGTACCCCGAGTCGGCCCGCCTCGACAACGCGGTGTTCCTCGCGGCCCGATCGAGCTTCGAGCTCCACGACTACGTAGACGCGCTCGCCCGCTTTCAGGCCTTCAGCGTCGCGTTCCCGGCCAGCGCCTTCGCCGACGACGTGCTCTACTACGTCGGTCGCACCCACTACGAGCTCGGCGACTGGGCCGCCGCCGCGGCCTCCTTCCAGAACTTCGACCTCCTCTACAAGGGCAGCCCGCTCATCGACAACGCGGACTACTACCTGGGCCGCTCGCTCTTCGAGCTCGGCTCCTACGCCGCCGCCACCTCCGCGTTCGAGAGCGTCATCGCCGTCACCGGCAGCTCGTACGCCGACGCCGCGCTCCTTTGGCTCGGCCGCACCGAGTTCGAGCTCGGCAGGGCCGACGGCACCCCGAGCTCGCCGCACTTCAACGCGGCATCGGCGGCGTTCATGGCGCTGATCGCCGACTACCCACTGTCGCCTTATCTCGACAACGCCTGGTTCTACGCGGGGCTCGCCGCCTACGAGCAGACCGACTTCCAGCTCGCCGAGACGCGCTTTCAGACCGTGCTTGACCTCTTCCCGGCCTCCACTTACCGGTCCGGCGCCTACTACTACCTCGGCCGCTCCTTCTATGACGACGGGCAGGAGCAAGACGCCGTCGCGGTCTTCCTTGAGTTCACCGGCACGACGCCGAGCGCGGACAAGTACGACGACCAGGTGCGCTACTACCTCGGCCGGTCCTACTACAACCTCGGCGGCCCGCAGAACTGGTCGCTCGCGATCACGGCGTGGGAGTCGCTCACCGCCGCCCATCCGACGAGCACTTACGCCGACAACGCCCACTACTTCGCGGGGCGAGCCCACCAGCGCATCGCCAACGCGGGCATCGACGTGACGCTCCACCGAGACGCGGCCGAGACCGAATACCTCGCCGTCATCGAGGGATTCCCGAACAGCGCGTACGCCGACAACGCCTACCGCTATCTCGCTGAGATCTATGACGATCAGGGCGACTGCGCCGCGCTCTCCGCCCTCGTCACGGCGTTCGAAGCCGCGTTCCCGACCAGCCCCGAGCTGCCACGGGCCCAGGACACGCTCGCGGCGTCGGGGTGCTGAGAGGGCGGGGGCGTGGCTACTTGGCCGGCTCCGGCCAGACGACCTCGGACAAGAAGCTCGTGACCGCGTCGTAGAACTTCCAGGACTCTTCCGGCCACGCGCTGTGGCCCGATTCGTCGAAGACGATGAGGCGCTGCGAGCTTCCATGCGCTCTTCGCTCGGGCTCGGGCGCTCTGCGCGCACGGGCCGACGGGGCGGGATCCGGCTCGGGTGCTTCGGCGTGGGCTCGAGATGCTGCTCGAGGCCGAGGAGAAGCGGCGTTTCGGGGCGCC
>JADMJS010000434.1 GCA_018780435.1 Myxococcales bacterium | reverse complement strand
CCGGGCGGGGATGCGGCGCGAGGAAAAGAGAATCACTTACTTGCGACCGAGCCCTGAGCCTAAGTCGTCGGGACAAAACGATGTTTTTCTTGAACTGTTCTCCCGCGACCGCGCCGCCCGCAGATCGATCCACTGAGCGCATGCGTCGTTCCAGCCTCGCCGAGCAATGCGACAGAGCTAGGGAGGCCAGCCAACAGTCCCGGCGTTGCCGGGCCTCGTGGGTGGTTGGGCGGCGCTAGGAGGCCGCTGTTTTTCGGACCGAGCAGGCCGAAGCGATTCCCTGTGAGAGCAAGGAAGATGTCGAGAAACGCCCGGAGCGTAGCCAAAGCTACGTGAGGACGTATCGCAGACATCTGACGCCGCTATCACAGGGAAGCGCGAAGGCCTGCGACGGGAGAAAAACAGCGGCCTCCTAGGTCAGTCGATGAACCACTGTGCGCTCCACCAGCCCGCCTCAATCTTGCCGGACTGTGGAGCCCCCTTCTCGATATGGACGTACTCGTCGGGCTTCCACCGATTCTTCAGACGCACTGCGCCATCCTCCACCTTCTCGAGCGACCATTGTGCGCTATGAAAACCGATCTCGACCTCTCCCACGTCGAGGTGGCCCTTCTCGATGTTCAAGTACAGTTCCGGCTTCCACCGGTTCTTGAAGCGGACGTGGCCGTCCACCACCTCCTTGATCCATTGTGCGCTGAACCAGCCGCTCTCGGCCTTGCCACACTCGAGCTTGCCCTTCTCGATGTGGAGAACCTCGTCGGGCTTCCATCGGCTTCGGATGCGTACGTAGTCCTCGGCGCTCGCCATGCCCGCGAGCATGAGCAGAGTGGCCAGTATCGACAGTGGTAGGAGCTTGCCCGGTCTGAGACTCATGAGGTTGTTCCTTCTCTGTGGGGCGCTTGGAGCGCCCGGGTCGTGGAGCATTCGTCGACTGTAGCCTTGCCCTTCCGGTCATGGCAAGAGTCTCGTGGCAGTCGCCTTGGACGATCGGTTGATTAAGAGAATGGGCGTACGCCTCCCTCGACGCGCGGAGTCGGGGCTGGCGGGCGCATACTCGGCCGACAGTGCGCGTTCCTCTCTGGGTGACCGGACTAGGGTGGCTCGTCCTCGCCGGGCAGCCACGCGGAGGTAACACCGAATGAGACGTTCACGATGTCGCCGGCGACGCCGGCGACGAGCGGCATGGAGACGCCCACGAAGGGGGCGATCCACGGGAGCTGGAAGCGCAGGCTCAGCCCGGTTGAGTGCACGAAAGTCCCTTGCCCGAAGTCGACGTCGCCCTTCGTTATGGGCGCCGCGGTCGTATAGTCGAAGGTGCTCGAGAACCAGTGCCATCGCACGCCTAGCCCGATATTGGCGCGAAAGAAGGTCGTCACCGACGAGGACTCGTCGCCCAATGGGAACTGCACGTCGACGCCGATGTCTCCGCGCCCGAACAGGATCCCCGCAGGGAGGCGAAACGAGACTCCAGGCCGCACGGCGACTGCATTCGGGACAGCGCTCAGGAAGTCGGTGACCCGCGCCCACTGACCGAGCGCGAGGGCGAGCGTCTCGTCTGCCCCTTCACTGGCAGTGGGGATGGTGACCCCGCAACGGATGGTGAGCGACAGGAGTGGGAGCTCCATGTCGTACATCGCGCCGACCTCGACATTGCCGATCGTGCTGATGTCGAGCTTCGGGACGAAGGTCATCGGCACGTCGACATAGCCGCCCCAGCCCGCCCAGCCACCCTGCAGATAGAGGTCGTTTCGGACGAAGATGACGTCGTCCGCGACGAAGGTGTCATAGAGGACGAGATCGGTCTGAACAGTCGCGACCAGTCCTGCCTCCTGCCGGTCGAGGGTGAGAAACTGCTGCGCTCGTGCTACACCGGGACCGAGCAGCGAGAGGCAGGCAACAACGAGGAATCGGTGCACCCACCGAGTCGGCGGTGCTGGTGTAGGCGCGAGCGTCACGACGCCATACTGACACGAGGGGCCTCGATCGCGAAACGGCATGCGATCGATTTACGCGACTTCACGGCGCCTCACTGCTTGACATGACCCGACCCGGGACCGCATCTTTCCCTCCTCGTTCCGTCGACTGCCCGGAGGACAATCTCAATGCGTAGCTCCCTCGCGCTCCTCGCGCCCATCGCCATCAGTGCAACCCTCCTCGGCGCCTGTGGTGGCGGGAGCAGCGACGGCTCTCTCTCTGACTTGGCCAAGGGCAAAGGACAGGTTCGGACGATCAGCGGGACCCTATCCGGTGCGACCGGCGAGGTCGGGGTCGGAGTCAAGACGCAGGACGGGAAGGAGGTGGTCGCGACGATCGATCCGAAGACCAACCGCTTCTCTGCGTCCATCCCGAAAGGGCAGTCGGCCGTGCTGTCCATCAAGCAGGGTGGCCAGTTGAAGCGGGTCAAGTTCCCGCGAAAGCCGGCTGGCAAGACGGACGAGGCGTCCGACTTCAGCTCCCTCATCCCGGCCGACGCCTTCGTCAAGACGGCCAACCTCGGGACCATCGACATCTCCGGCGACACCGAGGAGATCATCGTCGGTGACGATGAGAACGAAGAGAGCATCTGGAGCTTCGTCGACGAAGACGACGACGGAATGGTCGACTGGGAAGACCCCGACGCGGACTTCGAAGCCACCGATGACGACTGGATCTCCGAAGACGATGACGCTTGGTGGGATCTCTTTGAGGAGGCGCCCCTGTGCGACCTCGAGTCGGAAGCCGAATGCGAAGGAAACGCCTTCGACGAAGACCTCTGTGCCCAAGGTGGCGAAGAGGCAGAGCTCTGGTGCAGCTACGAGGGTGAAGAGGACTACACGGTCCCCTGTTGGGATACGCTCATCGACCTCGAGGACCCCGGCGAAACGTGTGATGCCCCGTGCAATCCCATCCCAGAGAGCGAACAGGCTTGCTGGGAGGAGTGCTGGATCGACTTCTGTCTGGAGTGAGCGCCTCGGACCGAGTCCTCGCGAACCCGCGGGGGCAGTCACCATGGCGTCGGTCAGCGCGCTCCGTATCTCGGCGGCGCCCCGGTTCGGGGGTTCTGCCAGGAGACCAACGTCCTACCGCCGCCGCCACCCGTCTCCCGGCCCCGCATCAGCAGTGTCGAAGATCGGCGATGGCGCTTCCCTCCGCTGCTACGGCGCTCAGCACCTTCCTCAACATGATCACGGATTTCGCGCGAGATCGCGTCGGCGGGCTCCGGCCGTGGAGCAGCCTCCTCGTCGGGGTCCTCCTGTGGGTGACTGTCGGATGTAACGGGCTCGTTCGATTCGGACGACATCGCCCGCCGCCGGGGCGTGACATCGTCGTTCAGGTCGGCGTGTCGGGCAATGTCGCCGTCCCGACGGAGCGTCTGGTGGAGCGGCTCGCGACTTGGTACGACAACTTCGGCTCGCTCACGAACAAACCACTCCTCGACCGCGGTGTGCTCGAACCCGACTGCCGTCGGCTCGAGAGCGTCTACGCCAAGCACGGGTACTTCGAAGCCCGATGTCTCGGCTCCCGCGTCGAACGCGTGGACAAGGTGTCGGTCCGGGTCTTCTTCGACGTCACGGAGGGAGAACCGACGCGCATCCGTGGAATCACCTCCGAGGGGCTGGCCCCACCCGTCGACGCGGATGAGGACACGCGGACGAGGCTCGTCGAGATTCGCGCGAAGCTCCTCGAGCTCCTGCCCTATCGCGATGGGGAGGTTTGGACCGAAGACGGTTGGCGCCTTGGCCGAGACTCCCTTCGCGACGCGCTTCGGGCTCGCGGGTTCTTGCACGCGGAGGTCGAGAGTACGGTCCTGGTCGACCGAAAGGCACGTACGGCGGCCGTCGACCTCGTCGCCATCCCGGGACCGCTCGCTCGGATCAAAGAGGTCAAGGTCCTCGGGCAGCAGGAGGTAGACGAGGCGCGGATCCTGAGACGAGTCGACTTGGTCCCCGGAGAGGTGGTGGACCCCGAGCGTCTGGCCCTCGCCGAGCGCGACATTTCGTCACTCGGAGTCTTCTATTCGGTCAGCGTGCAGCCGGTACGGGAGACGCTCGAGAAGCGGCTCGGCGAGGTGCCGCGGTCGGTGGAGAGTCTGAAGGCGATCGCGTGGCCATCGGCGGTCGACGTGGCCATCCGGGTTCAGGAGATGCCAATGCACGAGCTCCGCGCGGGTGGTGGTGTCCTCCTCGACGGCTCTCGCAGCGAAGTGAGAGCCACCGTGGGATTTCAGCACCGTAACCTGTTCGGTGGACTGCGCTACTTCGACATCACCCTCAGCCCGGCGTGGATCGTGAAGCCCTCCTTCTTTGACCCTGAGACGCAAGGTGTCGGCGGTGAGACGCGCATCGAGTTCAGACAACCGTCACTGTTCGAGGAATGGATCACGTGGAGTCTGGAGACTCGGTATTCACTCGACATCGAGCTCAGCTACCGAACGCACGGGATCCTGGTCGGGACCGCTTTGTCCCGACCGATCTACGGGCCGCTGAGCGCGCGACTCGGCTACTCACTGGAGGTGGAGATCGCCTTCGACCTCGATCCGGGCCTTCGCGATGCCTACCTGGAGCTCGGCGTCGATCTGGAGGATCCTTACCTGCTCGGCCGCCTCGAACAGACCTTGGCCCTCGACTGGCGTGACGATCTGTCCGACCCGCGAAACGGGGTCTATGCCGTCACGACGGTTGCCGAATCGCTGCCCGCACTCGGGAGCGACTTCTCATTCATCAGCGTCGACCTCGACGTGCGTGGCTACTGGTCCCCCTGGACGTGGCTCACTCTGGCCGGGCGGGCGTCATGGACACGCGGCTTTCCCATCATGGGTGACGAGGACCTCCCGCCCGCCGCCCTGTTCAAGGGTGGTGGGCCATCCGACGTGCGTGGGGTGCCCTCCAATCAACTCGGACCGGTCCTCTGCCTCGATGACGCGACCAGCGACTACGTGCTCGGGTCACGCGGCACCTGCCCATCGGGTACCTCCTTCGTCGACATCCCGGGTGGGGAGGTCAGGGCCATCTTCAACGCCGAGCTTCGTTTTCACCTGCCTTGGAGCCTCGGCCTCGTCGCGTTTTTCGATGCGGGCCAAGTCTGGAGCACTCCGGAGGAAGTGAACTTCTCGACGCTCGAGCTGACCGTCGGGCCGGGACTTCGGTACTATTCGATCATCGGGCCCATTCGTGCGGATTTCGGGATCCTCGTCACCCGGCCCGACGACGTGGAGCTGAGCTTCCACCTTAGCCTGGGGCACGCTTTCTGATGCACGTCGAGCCCACCCCGCCGACCAGACCCACTTCCGGCGCCCCGCCTGAGCCTCCGACGCCGTCCGCCGGACCGAAGGCCGGGTCCTCCCCACCGCGGTCACGCCGACTGCGTCGGCTCGTGAAGTGGCTCTCGGTCGTCCTCCTGGTCGTCCTCCTCCTCGTGGTCGCGCTCGCGTCGAGCATCCTTTGGACCAGCTACGGGACTCGCATGGCCATCGAGGAAGCGGTCGGCGTCGTCAACGACATCATCCCAGGAGAGGTGGCGGTCGGTGGCGTCGAAGGCGCTCTGGCTGACGGCCTCGTTCTACACGACGTCGTCATCGCCGACCCGGAAGGCGGAGAGGCGCTGCGCCTCGAACGTCTCGAGCTCCGCGTGGAGCTGTGGGATCTCGTGTCGAAGCGCGTGTGGGTGGACTCGCTGACGCTCTCGGGGCTTGAGCTGTCGCTCTTCGACAATCGACGACGCATGGGGCTCCTTCGCGCGTTCGTCGTCGAGTCGGTCGCGCCCGACGATCCCAGTGAACCGTCCGATTGGGTCGTCGACGTCGCGCACCTGCAGCTCGAGCGGGTGACGGTCGTGACTCACGTGGGAGGTCCTACGCTGGTGCGAGACCTGGCTGTCGCCGGCGAGTTTCACTACGACCGAGAATCGATCCGTTGGAAGGGGCTGTCGATATCGGGTGAGCTCGTCGACCCGCTGACCCCGAACGTCCCGCGAGGTGACTTCGGGATCACCTCCGATGGGGCGCTCGAGGGCGACAGGCTCCGGGTCGATCGGTTCACGGCCGCGGCGGGCGGGACCCGCCTCGACCTCTCCGCCGAGCTGCCGTCACTCACCGGACGAGCGGGGCGCCTCACGCTGACCGAGCTCTCGACGGACCTCGAGTCGCTTTCGCGGCTCCTCGGGTTGCCTCCGCTCCTCGGTGCAGGGCGCGTGTCCGGTGAGCTCGAGAGCGATGGGTCGTGGGTGTCGGCTCGTCTGTCGATCCTGGCCGGCGACAGCCCGATCACCATCGACGCGAGGATGGCGATCGGGCCTCTCTTGATGACGGGGACGCCGGGGCCATGGACGCTGAAGCTGGCTGGCGAACGCATTCGACCCGCCGCCATCCTCCCGGGGCTCCCGCCGCTCTCACTCGATGCCCTCGACCTTCGAGCCTCCGGCGAGGGGATGCCACTCGCAGGAGGGCTCGCCGACCTCAGCGTCGCCGCTCGGGGTCTACAAATGGCCGGGATCCCGATACGGGACGCCGACATCTGGGCTTCGCTCGTCGGCCCCTCAGCCGACCTTCGCTTCGAAGCGCGGGGCGACGCGATGGGTGTCGTCCGAGGCGCGGTGAGGATGCCGCACGTCGCCGGGACCTCTCTCGACGTCTCCGTCTCCGTCGCCGGGCTCGACGTAGCGCCGCTCCTGACGTCGCTCGGCCTCTCGGCGTTGAAGGGGACTCAGGGGCAGGTCCCAGAGCTCGCGCTCGACGCCCATGCCGAGCTGATGCCAGGCGGTCCACCGTCGGTGGCGGCCAACCTCGCCCTGAGGCTAGAGGGGCTCGCCCTGCCCGAGACGATGGGACCCGCGCGAGCGTCGGCGCTCGCCATCGACGCGGCGCTGGCCTACTCCGGGCGCGGGCTCCCGACCGGGCGCGCGACGGTGGTGCTCGAAGAGGCAGGGGCCTCGGCGTTCTCGGGAGGGCACACGACGCTGTCGGTCGAAGCGGTGGCGGCCGGGGACGAGCTCCGGGTCACCGCCCAGGGCGACGTGCGCGGGCTACTCGGGCCGAGCGGGCTCTCGGTCGCCGAGTCGGTCTTCGAAGCCGACGCGACGCTTTCGCCGGGCGGTCGCCTGTCGGCCGCCAGCGCGCACCTGTCCGTGGAGTCCGTCTCGCAGGGCCCCTGGTTCGTCACGGGGGTCGCGCTTGAGACGGCGCTCATCGAGCAGCCGGAGGGCGCGGTGTTCACGGGCCCCTTGCTGGTGCGCGGCGCGATCGGCCCCGATGGGATGAGTGTCGGTACCGTCTCGGGTCAGCTGTCCGCGTCTCTCGGGCAGCGGCTCAGCGGCGTCGCAGCGGCGGCCGACGGCGCGCCGCTCGGAGCACGCGCCGACCTCGCGGTCGATGACCTCGAGCTCGGGTCTGGCCGTGGAATCCGGCATGCGTCTGCCAAGCTCGACGCCCACTATGGCGCCAAGGGGCTGGACGGCCAGCTCGTCCTCGGCGCGACGGCGATCGATCTCGCTGGAGTCCTCCTCGACGACGTGAGCCTCCTGGCACGGCTGAGTCCAGGGGAACGTGGCCAGCTCGAGCTTCGAGCCCGTCAGGGAGCGCTCCGCGCCGGCGTGGACGTCGGTGTCGCCTTCCAGGACGGGTTCGCAGGCGCCATTACCCTCTCCCTGTCCAAGCTCTTCGCCCGTCGCGGTCCCGTGGGACTTGAGTCACTGGGCGTCGCTCAGGTGTCCTACGATCCGGCCGGACGCGTCGGACTCGGCGGACTTCGCTTGCAGCTCGACGGCGGAGGCGCCGGCCGCGAGCCAGCAGGGACCTCGCTGGCGCTGGATGCGACCTTCGACCTCAAGACTCAGAACCTGACGCTCGAGGTTGCGATGCCGAGGCAGCGCCTCGAGCGTTGGCTGACCGTGGCGAGGGGGGTCATGGGCGCCGGGGTGGCCCTGCCGGACATCGGCGGGGAGATCGCGGTCACGGCCGACCTGCGAGGAACTCCGGCGCGGCTCTTGGGCGACCTCGATGTCCATCTGTCCAACGCGTCGGTTGGACGCACCCGCGGGATCGGCGCGGACCTCGACCTGACGCTCTCGGGGGCCGACGCTCGGGCCACGCTCTCGGCCGCCTGGGGCGACGTCCACGTCGATGCTGAGCTCGTAAGCCCATGGCCGATTCGGGATGGGGGCAAGACGAAGCTGACGCTCTCGACGAGTGAACTCGATCTGGCGCTGCTCGGAGAGTTGGTACCCACGGCGCCGCCCCTGACGGGCGCGGCTCGCTTCGAAGCCCGACTCGCGGGAGCGTGGCCTCACATCGAAGGAACGGCGTCGGTACGAGGACGTCGCCTGGCCGTGGCGCCACTGAACCCGCTCGACGTCACCTTGAACGTCGCGCTCGCGTCAGGGAGGCTCCGTGCCGACGTCGTCGCTGGCGATGGCAAAGAGCTCGAGGCCCGGGTCGAGCTGCCGGTCGACCTCGGTTCGCTCGCCACTGCGTCCGGCCGGTCGGCGCTGATGGCCACTCCGCTGACGGGCCACCTCGCTCTGACGGGGGCGCCGCTCCGCCGATGGATGACGGGCCTCGCGAGGCCCATAGGCAAGCTCCGCGTCGGCGCCGGGCTCGACTTCCTGGGCCCCGTCGGTGCGGTCGCCATCACGGGCGACGTTCAGGCCACGGGTGGTCTTCTCAAGAAGCGGCACGCGAGGGTGGCCTTCACGAGCGATGGTCAGCAGGGCCGCGTTCGGGCGACGCTCCACGCGGCTGAGCGCGAGCTCGCGCGAGTCGTGTTGAGCCTCCCCGAAGCGCTGGGAGCGGCAGCGATGCGTCCGGATCCGATGAGTCTGCTCCGTGAGCCGGCCGTTACGCTGGACATCGGTCCGCTCGACCTGGACTTCGAGGGGCTCGAGGCACTGTCGCCTGGGCTCGGACAGGTGCTCGCGGGACTCGTGGGCCCACCGACTCTCCGCGGGAGCTTCCGCTTTCACGGCGATCCCGGCGGTCCCGTCGGATCGGGGTCCATCGACCTCGGCTCGACGCCTGCATCGACGGTCGCTTCCACCGCGGAGTCCGATGCGCCCTCGCTGGAACTTCGCCCGCCCCTCATCAACGCCGCAAGCCTTGAGGTCGTGGTCGAACAGGGTCGCGTCACGACGCGGCTCCTCGCGTCGAGGCCGGGCGCCAAGCGCGCAGGGGGAGCGCTCGATGTCGTCGTCGAAGCGGGTCTCGGGAGCGGGGGCGTGCTCAGCTCGGGCCTCCCCGAGCTGACGGCGATCCCTCTCGGTGGCCACGTTCGGGTCAAGGCGCTCGCCGTCGACGGCCTAGCCGCCCTGATGCCGGCCGTTCTGGGGCCGAGCGATGGCGACATCGACGTCGACCTCGCCCTCGCCGGGACCTTCGGCCAGCCCCGGCTGGTGGGGCGCACCGGCGCGCGGCTCACGCGATTGGTCGTGGGTCCGCTGGGTCTCGACCAGCCCGACGTCGACCTCGGCATCCGGTTCGACGGCGACGCGATAGAGCTCGGCCCACTACGCCTCGTTCAGCCTGAGGGGTCTCTCGAGCTTGAGCTCGGCGCGACCTTCCCGACCTTCCAGGCGCGGGACGTCCGGCTTCGCGGTGCGATCACGCTGGACCACTACCGCGTCCTCGGGCGCGATGATCTCACGGCGACCCTCAGCGGGACCATCGGGCTGTCCGGGACCCTCGTAAAGCCCGGCGTCCTGGCCAAATTGCGGCTTGACGAGATCGTGGCCAAGCCCAGCACCGGCGGTCGAGACGTCGTCCCCATCGGGAAGCCGGACGGCGTCGTCTACCTCAATGATCGGGTCCGGCCGACGGGTCTGGACTCGGCCTCTATCGCCTCCAGCATCCTCCATGGACTCGACCTCGACCTCGCCATCGAGATCCCGCATCGAAGTGTGCGAGTGAAGAACGACATGGTGGATTTGCAGGCGAGCGGTGACCTGCGCATCACGAGTCGAGGAGCCCAGCTCGCCGTCGTCGGCCAAGTGGGAGTGGATGAGGGTCGGGTCTTCGTCTACGGCCGGGAGTTTGCGATCTCTCCGGACTCCAAAGTGTACTTCGACGGCTCCAATCGGCTCGAACCGACCCTGGACGTGCGCGCGACCTTCGACATCTCTGGGGTCGACTTGACCCCGGTCGGACCGGACCTCGTGGGAAAAGAGATCACGCTCGCAGTCACGGGTGTCGCCTCCCGCCCTCGCGTGCGACTGACGAGCGACCCGGAGATGAGCCAGACATTCATCATGTCGATCATCACGCTCGGCTTCCCGGCGGGAGGAGGTCAGTCCGGAAAGGAGGACAAGGGGAGGATCGCGAACTTGGTCATGGGCCTCGTCTCGGCGTCCGCCTCCCGCATGCTGCAGGACAAACTCCCGGTCGATGTGTTCAAGGTCGAGACCGGCGGGTCGCAGCTCTCCAAGACCCGGATCACGGTCGGTCGCCGCATCCTGAGGAACCTCATGGTCGCCTACCACGCCGACCTGGGCGCTCGAGAAGGCGAGAACACGAACGAAGTGCGCTTGCAGTACGAGCTGACGCAGCGCCTCCACCTCGACGGACGTTATGGCGATGGCAAGGCCGGCGCCATGGACCTGTTCTACCGCTGGCGATTCTAGCGACGCGTGATCCCCATCGCCGAGGTGAACGAGGGCGGCGCCTCTGAGTGAATTGGCGGCACGGAGCGGGAGACCCCGGTGCCGTGCTGCTCTCGATGAGCAGGGCACCTGGGGTTTGACGCTCGACGTCTTCAATCGAGGCGACGGAGGCGCTCTCGAGAGGTCATTCCACGGGGGCTGGGACGAACGGAGACAGTGAAGCGGGATCGGTGATGAGCTCACGCGCGCCGTGGGCGTGGTGCTCGCCGAACGCGTTGTCCTCACACCACGTGCCGAGGGCGGCGAGGTTGATGGCGGCGCAGTCCGTGGCCACCTCCCAGTTCACGCCGATGTCCGAACACTTCCCGTCCCACTTGTCCCCCGTGGTGGAGCCGAGATAGCCCGCGAACTCGCCGTCCGTCGGCTCCGTCAGCTCGGTCGCGCCATCCGCCTCATCGACGACCATGACCTGGCCCACGACGCGCAGGATCTGGCCACTGGCGCAGACGCATGGGGTGAGCCCTTGCCCGGCCTCGGGCGCAGGCGATCCTTCGGCCTGACAGTTCGAGTACACCCAGTGAACCTCGACGACGTCCCCCGCGTGGACCGGCTCCTCCGCTTCGGCCTCGCCTTCGACCGCTTCGGGTGCACAGACGCCCTCGCCGCCGGTCGTCACCTCGGGGCACGCTCCCACTCCCTGATGTTCCTGCGGATTGTGGAAGTGTACGTTGCACAGCCACTTCGCGTCCTCGCCCGGGCCCGGGACCACGCCCGCGTTGGTTCCATCTACGATAGAGATGTCGCGAGGGGCCTGTGGCAGTGCGCACGCCCCCGCACCATCGCCCCCGTCCGTCCCGTCGGTGACGTCGGTCGCATCGGCCCCGTCGGTCGCGTCGGCCCCGTCGGTCGCGTCGGCCCCGTCGGTCGCGTCGGCCCCGTCGGTCGCATCGGCCCCGTCGGTCGCATCGGCCGCGTCGGCCGCGTCGGCGCCCGTCGTCGAGTCCTTGGTGCTCTCGCTCTCACATCCGATCGCGAGTCCCGATCCGACCACCAGAAACATCCTTGCCCACAGTTGCATTGAACCCACTCCCTGAGACTTTATGAGTCTCGATTGTCGCTGATGCGCCATAGCCTATGGGTGCGACAGAGAGCGGTCAACTTCACTGCGCATCGGTCGCCGAGAACGTGAGCCAGGCGAGACAGGTCGACTCGACAGGCGCCGATTCTCATCGCTAGAGTCAGGGCCGGCGGGAGGTGCACATGGAGTTCGACGCGACGATTGGAGTGGAAGGGGCCGCCGTCGCGCCGGAGGTGCCGCCCCACATCGGGCGATATCGAGTGCTCCGCGAGCTTGGCCGCGGCGCGATGGGCATCGTCCTGCTCGCGCACGATCCCGCCCTCGACCGCGAGCTTGCCCTGAAGGTCCTCATCGCCCCTGAAGATGCGCAAAACGCGCTCCTCGCAGAAGCACAGACCATGGCTAGGCTCTCGCATCCGAATGTCGTGTCGGTTCACGACGTTGGGCAGCACGACGGGAGGACCTTCGTCGCCATGGAGCGGATCGTCGGTGTCACGCTGCGAAGCTGGCTGGAACAGCGACGACGGCATGTGGTCGAGATCCTCGATCTGTTTGCGCAGGCCGGGGACGGGCTCACTGCGGCTCACCAAGCCGGTCTCGTGCATTGCGACTTCAAGCCGGACAACGTCTTCGTCGGCGACGACGGTCGAGTGAGAGTGGGAGACTTCGGTCTCGCGACCCGGACGTGGTCCGAGTCTCGCGGTGGCTCGGGACCTGCTCGTCGGACGGGCATCTTTGGGACTCCGGCCTACATGTCGCCCGAGCAGGCTGAAGGAGCCTCGATCGACGCCCGGAGTGATCAGTTCAGCTTCTGTGTCGCGCTCTTCGAAGCACTACACGGAGTCGCGCCGTTCGGCGGGGACACATTCTCGAGCCGCCGTGAGGCGCTGCGGGCGGCGCGCCTCGTCGTCACTGAACCCCTAGTAGACCTCCCGGAGGCCGTCGAGGACGTGCTCCGTCGTGGGCTCTCATCGAGGCCTGATGACCGCTTTCCGACGATGGAGGCGCTCCTCGTCGCGCTCCGAGCGGCACGGCGGCGGGGTGGCCTCATGGTCCCGTCGGTTGAACGCTGTGACGCACTCTGGAGAGCCGGAGCCAAGGATGCGATCCGGCAGCGCTTCGACGCCGTCGGGCTTCGTTTTGTGACCCACACTTTTCAGCATGTCGCGCGACATATCGAGCAACACCTGGGCGCGTGGCGCTCCGCGTGCCGCGACGCCGAGTCGTTGGTCGCGGAGGACCCATTTTGGTATGCCGACGCGCTCGCGCACTCCGAACGGGCTTTCCAGGAACTCGCGGCCTTCGTCGGCGTCCTCGAACACGGTGACCCGACCGAGTTCGCGTCGGCCTATCGTGGCGAGCTGCCGCTTCGGTGCCTTCGCGAATACAGTCTCCCAGAGTCGACACCGGTCGCCAGCCCGCGCCCACCTCGCGCGCCGGCGCGCCGTCGTGTTGCGGAGCTCGTCCGAAATCTGTCCATTCGGGCATCCATGCTCAGTGTCCTCCGAAGTCCAAGCGCGCTCACACTCGCGAACGACGCCGTGATCCGCGCCGAACAGCTCGGCGACGCACCCACACTCGCCGAGGCGCTGCACGTGGCCGGGGCAGCCACGGTCCTCAGTGGCCAACGTCAAGAGCATGGCCTCGAACTGCTCGAACGGGCCCTCGTCGTAGCCGATGACGCTGGTTACACACTGGGGTCGGCGCTCTCGGCCATCGAGCTGGCGCGGGCACACGTCGGTCTGTTGGCCGGAGTGCCGACGGCGCGACAGGGCACCGGTGCGGTGGCGTCCCTCCTCGACTCTGCTCGATCGGCGTTGCGGCGGCTGGGCTCTCCGCTGAGGCCCGAGACGGAGCTGGCCTCTGTCCAAGCGGCCTGGCTCATGCGAAGTGGGGATGCCGCGTCGGCGCTCCAGGTCGTGTCGCTCGCACTCAGCCGTCTCGAGCAAGCGTATGGCGACTCTGCTCCCGAGCGGGTGCCGCTGCTGTTGCGTCGCGCGCTCATCAGTGCGCAGGCGAGCGACCCTCAGGCGGCCCTCCAGGACTCGACCCTCGCCGTCGAGATCCTGACCAGCGCGCTCGGGCCCGACCACCCCGGCACCGCACAAGCCCTGGACTTCCATGGCCACTTCCTGATGGTAGCGGGCCGCCTACCCGAGGCCCGGGTCATCTATGATCGTCTCGCAAGCGTACTCGACGGGACACCCCGGATTGACGCCGTCCGGCGTGCCTGGTGCGACCACAAACGAGGTGAGATCGCCGTGCACGGCGGCGACCTCGAGGCGGCCGTAGCGTGGTTCGATAGGTCCCTCGGGCGATATAAAGCCATTAGTTCTACGCTTCACTGGAACGCCATCGTTGGTCCTATGGACTACCTCACTCTGACGACGTGGCTGTGTCGCGACCTCGACCGGGCCAGGGATTTTGCCGAGCAGGCATGGACGTCGAGTCAAGGCATGTCACCACCGCCCTCGTTCGGTCGATTCGTCCGCGCGGCGCTCATGGCCGAGGACGGACACGGCGACGCCGCACAGGCCGCGCTCGATGCCATCGCTGAGCAAAAGGAGATCATCCCCGGGGCCATGGGCGGCCTCACGATGTCGGTCGACGTCTGGCGAGGGCGCGCCTTTCGCCTCTCGGGACACAGTCGGGAGGCCATCGAGTGCCTCGAGCGCGCGATGGTCACCGTGGATCCCATTTGCGAACGCGAAGTTGTGGAGGTCATGGCGGACATGGCGTTGGCTCGGATGAACGCGTCGGAACCCTTCGCCGAGGACGGTCTCCGCGCCGTCATCGCCCGCGCCGAGTCCGCGGGCCTCGCCTCGATGCCCTATCTTGAGCCCGTGCGCACGTACCTCGCCCACGCCCAGCGGGCTTGAGCTCGATTCAGTCCCAGGCCGTCGCCGGAGTCGCTCGGCTCAGCGCGCTCGACAGCCCACTCGGGCGCGCAGGGCAAGGCCGCCCGATCGTCGGCCTGCCCAGCTCGTCAGAGTGGGGCGCACGCTCCCGTCACGGAATCGCACACCGCACCAGGAGGGCACTCGTCGGCCCCGGGCGCGTCACACCGGCGCTGACAGACGCTGGCTCCGCCCGTGGTGCTGCAGGTCCAGTCGGGCTCGACCTGGCACAACGGGGAACACCCGTCGCCAGATGCCTCATCGTCGTCGTCGCAACCTTCGCCGTTCACGACCACGCCGTCGCCGCAGATAGGCTCGCAAACGTTCACCCCGAGCAGCGAGGTCGCACAATCGAAGCCAAGCTCCCCGGTGCACGAGGACGAGCACCCGTCACCGTCATCGTCGTTGTCGTCGTCGCATGTCTCCGGCCCGACGATCTTGCCGTCACCACACACCGCGCTGCAGACGGAGGTCTCTCCGATGGTCGAATCGCAGGACCACCCTGCCGTCACGACACACGCGAGACACCCGTCGTCTTCGCCACCCGTGGACCCATCGTCGCAGGCCTCTACGCCGGAGTAGACGATGCCGTCGCCACATTCGATGTAATGGCAGTCGGACGTGCAGGTCTTCCCTGAGTCGCCGCCAGGCCCGGCGTCACAGTCTTCGCCCTCGGTCACGACGCCGTCACCGCAGTAGCCGAGCTGACACTCGGGGGTGCAGTCCGGGCTTCCGTCACAGTCCTCTCCGGCGTCCAGCTGGCCATTGCCGCACGCCGCGACACACTCCTCGTCCACCGACTGGTCACAGTCGTCGTCGCGCCCATTGCACACCTCCTCCGAGGGGACGGCGACGCAGGCGGGAGCATCGCCAACACATTGAGTGCGCCCAACGCCACAGCCCGGGTCCTCCTCGGCAGCCAGCTCGCACGGACCTGCCGCGAGATCGTCGGTGAGGCCGTTGCAGTCGTCGTCGACGGCGTTGCACGTCTCTGCGGCGGGCTCCGGCGCGACACACGTGAGCGCGCCGTCGACACAGGTGTCGAGTCCGATCTGACAGGGCCCGAATGCGCCGTCCACGGTGCACGGCCCCCCCGCCAGCTCGTCGGCCTCGCCGTCGCAGTCATCGTCCGTCCCGTTGCAGACCTCCTCGGTGGGCAATCTGGCTCGACATACCGCTTCGCCCGCCTCGTCGCATTCGACTAGCCCGTCCTGGCATCCCGCCGAGAGCCCCGCAAAGCACCATTCACCGTTCGCCGTCAGGCTCCCATCGAGCAGGCAATACCCCTCCTCGACGCGACACTCCGGCGAGCACCCGTCTCCCGCGTCGCGGTTGCCGCCATCGCAGGCTTCTCCAGGGTCTATCATGCCGTTGCCGCACACGGTCTGGCAGATGGACGCCGACGCGGAGCGCCAGGCTTCCGTTCCGTCGGGTTGGCAAACCCGGAAGGCAACGGCCTTCGGCTGATGAAACTGCAGATGGTTCTGCCCGACCCGGAGCTCCGAGGTGATGTTGACCACCGTGTCGTAGTTGGGCAGGTCGTCGATGATCCCGTTTAGCTTCAAGTTCCCGATCCCCCAACGGGCGTCACGGGTCTCCTCCGTTCCGTCGCCGCCGTCTTCCTCGCCATCGACGCCGTCGCCCGCGTCGGCTGTCGACGCCCGCGGCAGATGAAAGCGGCCCGCGACCAAGACGGTCGAGCGCGGCGGCAGCTCCACGAGGTTGAACGAGAAGGTTGCCACCACGCCGAGCCCACAATCCGGGCGACGGATGTACGCGCATGTCCCGCCGTCTGGAGGCTCGACCGCTTCGAAGGGCTGGTCAGGACATCGCTCGGGGCCATCGATAAGCGGCGGGAGCTCGGGGAGCAGGTCCGGGAAGCGCCACCGCGCTTCGAGGTCGGTCGACTCGGCGGTAGCCGTCCCGGTGTGGAGGTCGAGAGCCGTCTGGCACTCCCAGCCCTCCTCGACCTGGCAGGCGGCGGAACAGCCATCTCCGTCTTCGGTGTTGCCGTCGTCGCATTGTTCGGTACCGTCGCCCGGCTGCCAGAGCCCGTCGCCGCAGACGGCCGCCGTGACGGACGCGGGAGAATCCGCCGAATCACCGCCGCTCACGGCGAGTCCAGTGGAGCAGCCCAGCGCCGCCCCCACCAGCACGAAAGCGGCGGAGATCGCGAGGTTCCGGCCGCGCTCGGGCGAACGGATCAGGGTTGTCCGGGTCACCATATGCTGTACTTCCAGGCGATGAGCCGCTCGACGTACGCGCGGTCCAAGGGGTGGAGCGAACGGAGGAAGAAGCGGAGCTCACCTACCGCTCCGCCCATGGGGCGCGTAGCGAGGTCGTCCAACTCGGAGCCCGGCTCCTCATAGGAACCGACATCGAGGATGGCATCCTGGTCATCGGGCGGCGCCTGGCACTCCGCCGCCTCCGTGCTGCCATCATCGAGCGAGACGGTACAGGCCCCCGTCCCGTCCGCCGTGGTCGTGACCACGCGCCAGATCGCTGTACCAATGGGCCAGCTCAAGAACGCGCCTCCCCCGAGCTCGTCGGCGTCACCCCAACGCACCTCCCCGTCGCAGCCCTCGCAGTTGCTCTGAGTGAGCGCAAGCGCCGTGTCACCCGCCTCGAGCCGGAGCAACACGCCATCCTCAGACGGTACGTCGAGGCGCATGGCGGCCACCATCGTGAAGGCGGAGTCGGTCAGGACCCCGGCGTAGGCATTCAGCGGCAGTGTCTCCGGGTTTGGGTAGTAGCCGACGCCGACGTTGTCGCTGTACTGGTTCGGCTCCAAGAGGACGGGACAATAGGACTCGGGGGTCGAGCAGGTGAGCGGCGGACCGTCGTTCTCGGACTCGAGCTCCTTCACGAGCGTCAGATCGTCGAAGGGCGGGGGATCCACCGGAGAGACGCGGTCGTCGTTGTCCGGATCATAAGCGGCATCGGCCACGGGGACCGGGAAGCCCCAGGCTCGCCGAAGGGTGCTGATGACGTCGGCTCGCGAGCGCGCGTCGAGCACCTCGTCGTAAATGAGGAGCTCGCCGAGCACCAGGGTCCGCTTGCTCCCGCCGATGCGGAGCACATCGTCGGCGGTGAGGAACGGCGGCAGTACGGTGTCGACGACCTCCGACTCCGACGTGTCACCCGATACCAACGAGAGTTCGACCCCCTCGGGTCTGTACTCCACCGCGACCACCAGACAGCCGCTGCTCTCGGTGGCGAGCCACCCGTCCTCGCCGCCGGCCGACCCTACGAGCCCGTCGCCGACACGGGCCAGCCACGTCGACGGCTGGCTTGCAGGGCCGACGCTCGCGATCGTCGCATAGGTGCCTGACCCGGCCTTCCCGAGACAAAGGACTGCGAAGAGGCTCACGGGCGTCGTCCCGTCACCGGGGAGCTCGCTGCTCAACGCGGCGCCATTGGCCAGACGCACTCCAGGACGGCCATTGACGGCCTCGGCTTCCCAGGTGGGGAGCTCGCCCTCCACACCGGCCTGAAGGTAGCCTGCGACGTTCTCGTCGAGCCAGCCGTAGACGTCCCCTGTCGTCTCGTCGAGGTCCAGCGCGCCGTAAGTGAACGCGGAGTAGTGGACGATGGGCATCGCGGCGGGCAGGAGGCAAACGGTGGCCTCCGGCACGCAGGCGCCGCTGCTACACGCCTCACCCACCGTGCAGGGCCGTTCGTCATCACACGCATCGCCGTCGGACAGCGCCGGGTTGGTGCACTCTCCTGTCGCCGGCGCGCAGTCGTCGGCCGTACATGGGTCGCCGTCGTGACAGGACCGCCTCCGAACCGCCTTGCACACTCCTGCCTCACAGGCCGCCTCGTAGACGCAAAGATCGCCTGTATCGCACGGCGCGTCGTCCGGTACCGGCTCATACACGCAGCCTTCTCCTGGGACGCAGGCGTCGATAGTACACATCGACCCATCGTCACACGTGACGGCGCCGGCCCCGTAGCACACCGTCCCGGCGCACGTGTCCACGGCGGTACAGGGATCGTTGTCGTCGCAGGTCACGGCGCCGCTCGGGGAGTGAACGCAGCCACTGGCCGAGCAAGCGTCCGTCGTGCAGGCGTTTCCGTCGTCACACCCGTCATCGATACCGACGCAGCCGTCGTCGCCGCACGTGTCATCGGCGGTACACGGGTCGCCGTCATCGCACGGCAGTGGTGAACGCACGTTGAGACAGCCGAAGTCGGGAGTGCAGGCGTCTTCGGTGCAGTCGTCGCCATCGCCACACTGGTCATCCGCTGTGCAGACGAACCCACAGAGCGGGAAACCCGTATGCCCGGGTGCACACGCGTCGCAGAGCCCCCCGGTGAAGCCGACGTCGCAGTCGCAATCGCCCGAGGCCTCGTCGCAATCGCCATGGTCGCCGCAGCCCGTCTCCACGCACGACGGCAGGATGACACAGAGGCCGTCCTCACAAGCGGCCCCTTCCTCGCACTCGCCGCAGCTCCCACCACAGCCGTCGTCACCGCAGTCCACTCCCGCGCATCCACTCCCGCACGCGCAAAACTCCACGTCGGCACAACAATCGCCGTAGGTCTCGCAGTCGGAGGTGCACCAGCACCCTGATTCGGTGACGTCGCCACAATGCCCTTCGCACGACGCGTCCGGGGCTGGGGGCGCACAGAGCCCCTCGAAACAAGCGAGGATGCCTTCGCACTCGCCACAGCTCCCACCACACCCGTCGTCGCCGCACTCAAGGCCCTCGCAGCTCGGTGTGCACATCTCGCACTGGCCCGAGCTGCAGATCTCGCCCTCCCCCGTACAGTCTCCGCAGCTCCCCCCGCAGCCGTCGCTGCCGCACGCGAGCCCGTCACAGACCGGGATACACTCGCCGCAGAAGCCGTCGGACCCGCAAGCGGCGGCGCCGTCGCATCCCTGCACGGGGAGCGCCGGATCGGCGCAGTCCGGATCCGGGAAGCCGCACTCGCAATCGCAGAAGTACCCGTCGGCGTACAGGTTCTCGATGCAGAACCAGTAGATGGGTGCCTCCTCCGGCACGACGCACTCGCCCTCGAAACAGAGCTGGCCGTCCGGGCAACCGTCCGGGCACTCCAGTAGGGGCACGTCCTCGTCCAGAGTCGTGTCGTCTGTGGGCGGTTCCGTGACGTCCTGCATCGAGACGTCGTCATCCGGCTCATCGGCGTCGGGCTCGCCCGTGTCCTTCGGGATCGCCGTGAGATCGAGGACACACTCGCTCCCCTGTAAAATGGTCCCCGGGCCACACACGTGCGGCGTCACGTCCGAGACACAACGCCCTTCGGTGAGCACGGTGCCTTCGCCACATGTCGTCGCCGGGTCTCGGGTGGTACACGCCGCGACGAGGAGGTGGAGGAGGCCGAGCCCGAGAACGAGGTGGCGACCGGTTGCGCAAAACGGGGTCGTGCTCACGGCGTGCATGCGTTCACCATGATGTCGTCCTCGGTGTCATTGGTACCGCGGTCGCTGAGACGCGTCGGGAGACACTCCTCGGCGTCTTGGCAGTCGCTGGCCCCGCCCGGACAGGGCAATGCGCAGACGTCTTTCCCGAGCGACGTCGAGACGCACAGGAGTCCTCCGGCGCAGCTCCCGTCGTTACACGGCTCGCCGACGCCCGCGGGCTGCCCCGTACACAGGAACCTCGGTGAGCCGCCCGACGGCGGCAGGAACACGAGGCAACGCTCCCCGACTGGACACGCTGCCTGCGCATCGCAGCCCTCCGCTGAGCCGCCGACCGATGCGCAGCCCCCCGATAGGCCTAACGTCGTCCCGGAGCCGTCACTGGCCACTTCGAAACCGAGGCACCGCTGACTACTCGGGCACTCACCATCAGCGCCGCAGTGATCCCTGCAGGTTGCGCCGAGGCAACACCCGGTGCTGCACTCCTCACTCGCGCTGCAGGGCGCCCCGGGTGGCGCCGAATCGGGCCACGGCCACCCGCACACGCCGGAGACCTGTCCCGGCGCCGACAGGTAGAGACCGATGCACCACTGGTTGTTTGTACACTCGGCTTTCGACGAACAGAACGCCTCGACGCCGCAGATCCCCTCCTGACACGAATCGACGCCAACGGGACAGCCGAAGACGAAGTCGACGCCCAGGGCGCAGTCCGGATCGGGAGCCCCGCACCCGCAGTCGCAGAACGCGCCGTCCCCGTAGTAGGTCATCGAGCAGTGCCAATCCGCAGGGACGCACTGATCGAGGAAGGAGCAGGTCTCCGATGCACCGCAGGTGCCGCACTCGCCACCACAGCCGTCCGGGCCGCACGACTTGCCGTCGCACGCGGGCGTACATTCTCCGGTGCATTGGCCCTCGTCGGTGCAATAGGGCGTCGCACCCTCGCACGTCCCGCAGCTCCCGCCGCACCCATCGTCGCCACACGTCTTGCCCCCGCAGGCCGGGTTACACGTACACATCTGGTCGTAGTCGACGCAGCAGTCACCGGTCTCCGCACAGCCCACGTAGCAACCGCACCCCGAGGGGGCGTAGCTCTGGCAGCGCAAGTAACAGGAATCGTCTGCGACTTCGGGATCCGCGGGCTCGCAGTAGCCACCGCTACAGACCTCGGTGAGGCCGTCGCACTGGCCACAAGACCCCCCGCAGCCATCGTCCCCACACTCGGCGTCCTCGCACGCGAGGGGTGTCGGGAAGCATGGGTCCGCGCACTGACCTAGGTGGCACACCTCAAACTCGTCGCACTCACCGCAGCTCCCGCCGCAGCCGTCACTGCCACAGCTCTTGCCGTCGCAGGCGGCCTCGCACGCGACGCAAGCGCCCTGTTCACAGGAGTCGTACTGGCCGGCGCAGCCGATGATCGGCGCGTCCGGGTTGCCGCAATCGGGGTCCTCCACCCCGCAGTCGCAGTTGCAGTAGTCCTGCGCGTCGAAGGTGTAGGGATCGCAGGTCCAGTCCGCGGGCACCTTGTCCTCGCAGAGCCCTTCGGCGTTGCAGACCTCGAGCGGGTCGCAACCCGCCATGAACGCGCCCTTCTCCTTACAATCCACGTCCACCGCGCCACACTCGCAGTCGCAGATGCTCTCATCAGCGAAGTACTCGGGGTCACAGGTCCACGCCTCAGGTGTACACCAACTGTCGTCGTGGCAGGTGCTCCCCTCGCCGCATTCACCACACGTCCCGCCACACCCGTCGTCGCCGCAGGTCTTGCCGTAACAGTCCGGCACGCACGTCCCGGTACAGACCCCCTGCTCTTCGTCGCAGGTGGGTGCCGTCGGGTCTTCGCAAGACCCGCACGAGCCGCCACAACCGTCGCCGCCGCACTCGCGGAACGCGCAATCCGGTACACACGCCGGTATGTCGTCGCCGGCGTCTTCTTCCGCGATGTCGAGCGGTTCCGGCCCTGTGTCCTCCGCGGGAGAGACATCGGCCTCACTCCCAACGTCGTCGAACTCCCACGGCTCTTTCAGACGCGGGAGACACACGATCCCATCCACCGAGATCGTCCCCTCCCCGCAGGTGATCTCGGGCGGCCGCTCCGGCACGCACCGCTCGCCAGCCAGTACAGTCCCGGGCCCACACGCGACCGTCACGGTCTCTTCACAGGCGGTCGCCGACAGGAGACCGATGGGTCCAAGCACCCACAGCCTCACCCACAGTCCCTGCTTCACGGCGTCTCCTCCACTTCCTGCATGCCGTCGCCTTCTTCGGCCGGCAGCATCTCCACGCGCATGGCCTCGTCGCCGTGGATCTCGTTCGAGTTCAAGTGGTTGGAGATCGCCTCGGCCACGTCCGGCTCCTTCTCCTCCTTGAGCGCCTTGGCGAGCACCTCAAGGTAGCCCGGCGCCGTGCTCGACCACATGGCGGCCACGAACGCCGCCGTGCGACGCACGTACCCGCTCTCGTCCTTGAAGAGCGCACGCTCGACGAAGCTGCCCATCCGTTCGGGACCCATCTTCGACGCGGCCATGACGAGCCGTCCACGGACGTGGACCGAGTGCTCCGTAAGCATCGCCTCCTCCATGATCCGGGCGCAGGACGGCGACCGAAGGAAGCGCAACGCGTCAGCCGCGGCCGCGCGCACCATCGGGCTCGGCTCGTTCAGAGATTCGCCGACCAGCGGGAGGATCCGGGGATCGGCCGTGTTGCCGAGCGCATCGACCCACGCGGCACGCGTGCCCGCGCGCTGGTTCGCCAGGAACGGATCGGGCCCCGTCCCTTGCGGCGTCAGGATCGCCCCAGCCGCCGCGATGAGCGCCGTCACGGTCGCCTCACGAGCGGCATCGTCGAGCCTCGACGAGATCCCGCCGGCGGCGACGGCCGCGCCATGGGCCAAGACCTCGCCGGACGCGGCCATCCGTACGAGTGACTCCGCCATCGCGGGCGTGGGGTGCTGCATCAGGGTGACCGCGTTGAGGAGGTCCACCCGGAGGGCACTCGAGCGCGCCCGGTTGAGCAGTAGCTCGAGAACGGCGGCCTCGGAGGCGGCCGACTCCGCTCCGACCAGTGCGGCGACGAGCAGTGGCCTCTCGGCGTCATCGAGGGTCTCGGTGGCGAGCAGCTCTCTCGCGGCACCCACCGCGACGACGCTCGCGCGGATGGCGTAGGTGAGCTCATCTCGGACCTCGCTCCGTCGGCTGGGCCGGTCGCTCCGAGCCCCAGCCTTGAGATCGCCAATGACCTCCTCGAACGGGCGCGCCGGCGGATCGGGCGGCGGCTCGCCTCGCGACGGCCTCGGCGGGAGCAACGCCGTGAGGTCGAGCGCGGCGAGGTCGAGCCCATGTTCAGGGCCACTCCAGCGCGCGACCGAGCGCGTGTTGAAGCTCAAGACCGACGCCCCTTCGCCCATCACACCCTCCTCGGTGAGCTCCACCGAGACCACGCCCTCTCGCCCAAGCGCCACCTCGGTCCGGCCCCGGAGCTCGAGGTTTGGAACGCCAGGTGCTCCTGTCCACGTCTTGGTGATGACGTCTCCGCTGCGGCGATACTGCACCTCGCTCCAGCCCCGCTCCGCCCCTTCTTGTGTCCGCCATTCCGTCGCCTCGGGCTGAGGCGAGCGGCCGAGCGACAACGCCGCGGTCGCCGCGCAGAGCCGTAGCCCGAGCGCCCCATCATCTTGCGGACGGGTCAGGCATACGTCGAAGGTCCCATCGCTGGCGAGCCGAATGGCCCCGAGAACGGCGTCGCCCCCCGAATCGACGAGGCGGGAGGCTCTCCAGGTGCCACCCTGTTTCAGCTCCTCGGGCCCGAGCGACACGGTGCCCTGCTGTTCGTCACGACCGCCGACCTCGGAGACGACGTCGACCAGATACCGTCCGGACCTGACCACGGCGGGAGACGGTGCCGGCGTCGTCGCCCTGAGCGCGGGGTCCCCGGGCGCGGTCGCCTCTTCCGCGACCGCTCGCTTCGTAGGGCCCAACGAAGTGGATAGCGCCGTCGGCGCCCGCTCTGGGAGCGGCCCACCCCGGTCGGGACGACTCGCCGGGATCGGATCGCCTTCGGGGGCAGAGAGGAGCAGCCCTCCCACTCCGGCGGCGACCGCCAGCACACCGACGCCGTAGATGAGGATTCGTCGGCGAAGCGTCATTGGCCACCTCCAGTCTTCAGTGACTTGAGCGCGTCCTTCGGGATCGGGGGCGGTTCGTACCGGAAGTCGACGAGCCACTCGGAGCCGTCTTTGTCGAAGGTACCGCCCGGCAGCACGATGCGGATGCCCGCGAATTCGAGGAGCTTGTATGCAAACTCGATCCCGATCTTCCAGACTTTGACCTCGATGAACACGGAGAGCGCCACCTTGAGGAAGCGGAGTCCGAGCTCGGTCCCTCGGCCTTGATAGGCACGCCAGAGGTCCTTGAAGTTCGGCTGCTCCGTCATGGAGACGCCGTAGAGGAAATCGTGAGTGAATGTGATGAGGTCAATGGCCACCTTGACCCCAATCTTCAGCTGAATGACCTTCTTCTCGGTCTTCTCCTCCTTCATCGGGGCGAAGGGGAGGTCGTCCACGGGGACGTCGGTCTCGGTGATGACGGTCTTCTTGGCGGCGATTTTTACGAATGCCTTGGCCGTAATCAGGACGCCCACCTCGTAGCCGACGCGCATCACCGGCTCGAGAGTGCTCTGATCCAGATCGCCCCCGTAGTTGACACCGAGCGACGGCTCTGCGGAGAACTCAAGGAACGCGTTCGGTTGGTTCAGAACGGGATTCATGGTGTAGCAGAGCCGGGCCCCCGGCAGCCCTTCGAGCTTGATCGGCAGGCCGGGCAACTCCAGCTCACCGGGGGGGAATGCAGGCGTATTGGGGAGTATCGGAGGTGGTCCGGGATCGATGTCGCACTTCCCGAGCGGCAGCGGGATGTTCACCCGGTTGACGGTCGCGGAGACGGGATCGGCGACCGACGCCGGAAGGTTCGGCTTGGCTCCGACCTTCTTCGGTTCCGTCTTGGGCGCGGGGTTCAGCCCTTTCGGGTTGGGCTTGGGCTTGATGGAGATGGTCTTGCGGTTCAACTTGCACGAAGCTTGGTTGTCCCACTCGCCGTTCTTCCAGGTGACAGCGCCTATCTTGCAACCGGGCAGATTGCCGAAGAGCGTATCCTTCAGCGACTCCGTAGACTTCTGAGCCTTGTCGATCCCATCCTGCACAGGTTTCAGGTGATCGGTCAGCTTCAGCGACAAGACATCGAGTGACGTGACGCGCTCTACTCGCCCGGTCATACCGTCCGGCAACCCCGGCACGGCTTGGAGGTAGACGTAGGCGTCGACCAAGGTCAGCTGAATCATCTTCAGCATGCTAAACGCAACGCGCGTGAAGACCGTCAGCTCGTAGCTGCGTTTGTCCGCATTGAACTTCGGGTTGATTAGCTGACCTGACGTTACCGTCTTCCACAGGTTCTTGTTGGTGACCGCATTGAGACGCGGGGCTTTTGTCACGTCGTCGAGGCGGAAATAGGAGCCCTTCTGCTGGGTGAGGTCCGGCGCCCATCCAGCATCGCCACCACTTGGCCGGTTCGAGCGATCGTCGCCGGATCGGTCCTCGACGTACAATTGCCCATCGGCGCAGCGACCGGTCGAGGGGTCGCAGAAGCCGCTGAGGCACCACTGTCCGTCCGTGGCTCGGTTCGGGGTCTGTCCGGGCGGTGGGCACACGGACCCTTCGGGGAACTGGTTGGCGATACAGATGGCGCGGTTGACGTCGGGATCGGCGAAGGGTGAGGCCGCCGTAATGTCCTCGTAGTCCACCCCTCGTGTACCCTCCGCGCTTGCCGCTGTCGCTGTGGGTTTGCCCCACAGCACGTTCCAGTTGACTCCCGCGGTGAGCGCCTGGTTCAGGTCCAGGGCGGCGTTGATGGGGTAGTGATGCCCGTTGGGATCGGTCCAGCTACGGCGTGGGAGGAAGTAGCGGAGCGCGAAAGTCGGGGTGCTGCATGCGCCGAGCACCGCCCTCTGGCGAAGATCGCCAAAGAGCCAGCCCTCCTTGCTCTGATCATAGGCCATGCCGACGTTGAGCGTGGCATGGCCCAGTCCTTGGTCGGTCGCGTCGCCGCGGACGCCGGCTGAGGCCATCCGGATGAGCGCCGGGCCCACTCCGAGGCTGGAGAGCGTGGCGTAGTCGAGCGGCTGTGGATGGGCACCTGGCTCCGGGTCGTCCTGGGGCGTCCGGAGGAGGGCCCGGAGGGTGCCAATCGTAATGGGAGCGTCGAGGATGTCGCCCCGACGGACCTGGTTACCGAGGTCCTTGGTCCAGCGCGCCTTGACCTGGTTGAGGTAGGTGATGAAGTCGGTCGGAGACAGGGCCGCCGCGTTGAATGTGGTGCTGTCGCTGTTCCAGTTCTTGAGCGCCCACGACGCGGCGAGCCCCAAGACGTCCTGATCGGGGACGCCGTAGAGGTAGTCGGTCGCCCCGACCTTGATCGCCCGCAGCGGGTAGTAGGTCTCGTCGACATAGTGGCTAACCTCGCCCCCCGTGCAAGAATTCGTGGGGATAAACCCGAAGAGCTTGTTGCAGTTGATGGGATGGTAGACCGGTCGAACCTTCATTGTGGCGAGGAGAGTCCAGTCCGCTCGGTCCTCCTCCTGGAACTCGAGACCTTGACCGTCCCCGGCCCGCTTGACGCGAGGCTGCGGCAGGGGGACGGGTGTGGGCGAGTAGTTGGTCCGAGGTTCGTTCTTGCTCCGCTCTTCCGCCAGCTTCAGCCCGAAACGATAGTTCGAGTAGTTGTTGACAATCGTCTTGCACGCATCGGGCGACAAGAGCGACCAAGCCGGCCGATAGAGCCGTTGCAAGTTGACCGGCTGGCCTGCTGGCGCGATGTTGACCTCCTCCTCCAAGCAGCCCTCGCACACCCAGCGGTCTTCGGTCTTGACGTATCCCGTCAGTCGATCGAACACCTGCGCCGCGCGACGGACGGCGTTCATGTTGCGAGCTTTGCAGCGCGCCCTGGCGGCGGCATCCGCTCCCGTCACCACTGCAATCGCGCACTCCCCGACCGTGGGAGCATTCGCGGCGGCCGCCGTGGTCGTTGGCGAGAGGCTGACGGGGAACTGCGGTCCCGGGACTCGGGCTGCCAGAGTCGCGTCGTCCCCAATCGGATACGTGATGTCCTGCGCGTCGCCTTCGGTCTTGCCCACGAGCGAATCCGAGAGGTTCTGAGGGAGGAACCAGTCCGGAGCCGAGCTCTCTGAAGATCCGCGCCGCCCGAGCCGCCAAGTGAGGAAACGCCGAGTCGACGGCGTGACCCCGTCTAGCCGATATTGGGGCCGCGCCACCTGGATACACGCCGCCGAGCCACACTCGAGGGGACTGGTGCAGCGTTCGCCCTCGTCCATCGGCGGGCGCCATTCGCAGCGCCCGGCCGAGGTCGCGCCGCCCGTTTGGTCGGCGACCACCTCGCCCGCCTTGGCCGCGGCCGCGTCGTTCACGGTCCAGACGTGGTGTTCGGCGCACTGTATCGGCCTGCTGGGAGCACCCGGTGGGGTCACCCATCCCGGCTCGACGCTGCAGGCGTAGCCACCCACCGGGGCGTCGGCCGCCGTGATCCCCCACGCCGCTTTGTCTCTCGGGACGCACAGCGCCCCCTTGGTGAGACAGGTGGCGTCGCAGCTCGCCGTCTTCGCCGCGTATACACACCGCCCGGCACGACAGGAGAGGCCGTCCCCGCACTCGGCGTCGCGACCGAAACGGCACGTGGCATAGTAGGGTTTACGCTCGACGCAGGTGCCGCCGATCTCCGAGCTGCCCGCGAGGCAAGTGCCGCACACGACGGCGTCGTGAGCCTGAACACACGTCCGACCCGCGTCCGCGCACCGAAGATCCGCACAGGTCGCACCGAGTGCTAGCAGGAGGCCCTGCCCAGACTCCTGCCGATCATAGATACGCATATTCGAGATCTTGGCCGTGCCGCTGGTCCAGCCGGCCTTGGATGGAAAGTACAGCCCGTCGCCACCGGATTCGCCGGGCACCACGACGGCCTCGAACGCAAGGGGTGTCGGGCTCACGCCCAGCGGCACGAGCGTCCTCGGCTCCGTGAAGTCGCCGGCGAAGTTGCCGCCCCAGCTCCCTTCCTTCGTGACATCGGCGAGGTTCGGCCACCCGATCGCGAGGCGCGGCGTCTCGGTCGTCCCCGGCAGTGACAGACTGATTCGGAGCCGTCGCGCGTCGGCGGGTGGTCCATTCGGGGCAGCAATTGTGCGAAACGCCATGAACGGGGCGCTTCGGTACGTCTTGGTCGTACCGGCGATCTGGACCGCCACGAGCACCCGGCACGAGAGCCAGCGATTGATGAACTGTGGGTCTCCGGCCGCGAGTTGGAGTGTACAATCGAGCCGGCCCGCCGCGTAGGGTTCGGTGCCCTTTCGCAAGGTGAAGATGGGGCTCTCCCCAGTCGCGTAGGGGATGTCCGACAGGGTCGCCGACACCGTGAGCGGGCGGATGGCGCCAGCCGGATCGCCGAAGGACGCCAGCGCAAGGCGGGCCCCGAGCGGCACCGTGAACGCGGCCGTACCGCCGCTCACTTTGTCGAGGACGGTCCTTGGGGGGAACGCCCTCGACCAGGTACCTGTGCCGGTCACGAAGGGCGAGAATGGATAGAATGATGTATCCGAAGCGTAAATATTGCCAAAGCTGCCGTAGTCGAACGGAGCGGGGTCGCCCTCGATGTTCTCGCCATTCAGCCAGACGCTCGGACCCGTTCGGCGAAGCTGCGCGCGCTGACGGTCTCCGAGGGGCCCGGGGTACAGCGCCGCCCACGTGAACGTGCGCTTTATCTCGAGACTACGTGCGGCCGCGCCGCCGACGTCGAAGAGCGGCGCGCTCGACGTCGACGTCACCGTGACGCGGCTCCCGTCGAGGTCTACTAGGTACGCGCCCTTCCGTTGCTGAACGCCGATATTGTGCCAGTGCCACGGTGAGGGAGCGTGATCGCACCGGCCATTGACCTCCACCCCGGACGGAAATCGTACGTTGAGCATGGAGTACGCGGGCGCATAGCTGCATGGCACCACCCGGACGGCCAGGCGAGGCACGTCACCCTGCATCACCCTGAGCACATCACCAGACGCGGGTCCATAGACCCACGTGTTGAGCTCCCACTCCGTGAGGTTGTCGAGGTCTGCGCCCATCGCGGGCATCGGCGGCACCAGGCTGAGCGATGCGTCCGGTCCAGACACGAGCAGGTTGCCGAAGTTCGCCCAAATCGGGATGAAGTTGATTGCGCCGATCCACGTGTTCGCGGTCGCAACGGACGGCGCAGTCGTCCCCGGCACGGCAAAGTACCCCTTCCGGACGAGGGTCGCTGCATCCACGGGCGGCCACACGCGAAGGGGTGCCCGGCCGGCAGCAAGGTCGCGCAGTCGCCTGACTTCGCCGTCCTCAAGAGCGCGGCGATAGAGGTACAGTTCATCGAGCTCGAGCTTGTGAGCCGAGGCGCCCCAGACCCAAGCGGGCATCGACAGCTCGTCTTTCAGCTCGACCTGGGCGACGACGTCGCCATCGATGAAGAGCCGAACGACTCCACCATTCTGCCCCCCGTCCACGTTGGCCCAAGCCGTGCCCACGGACCCGTTCGCCGGCGTGACGGGCTCGTAGACCACGGCGACATGCGCCCACTGGTCTCGCACGACCTCCCGCTCCGAGCGCGCGATAAGGCTGCCGTCGGCGCGTTCGAGCCGAAGCACCGCCTTCTCGGCGCCGGCGTTGGCGGCGGCCCCCAGCGCGAGTCGCAGCCCCTTCGTCGGCGGGATGGAGCCGACCTGAGATCCACATGTCCATCGAATGGCGAGGCGCATCGGTGCGGTCGACGCGCAAGCAGGGACCGACGGCACATCGACCACACAGTTCCGCTTCTGACCCGTGGCGCATGCGGCAGCGGCGGCGGCGACGTCCGGCGAGCTACACGCGCCCGACTTCGTCGCGCGGCGGTACTCCGCGCAGGAGTACGACCCGCCTTCCACCGCGGGTCCGGGAAGGGTGAGCGTCCCGTAGTAGGCCTCCATCGAGGCGATCTGTGTCCCCTCTGGACACCAGGCGGTCGCGCGCTCTTGGCCCGGGAGACCGAGCAGACACTGCTCGGAATCGAACGACGCGGCACCATTGCCGATGACTCGGGTCTGTTTCGGATCCTTGCCACCCCACTTCACATAACCGGCGGCGGCGAAGCCACCGACCTTCCGGTCCTTCCAGGAAGGCGCTCCGACGAGCTCTCCGTCGGCGGGTTCGACGAGCACGACCTTGGGCCCCGTCTGTATTCCGCGCCCAGAGACACCCACCGGAGCCGCCACGGCAGCGTCTTGGTTACCGAGGTACTCGTTGCTCATGCCGTCGAACACGCTCGCTCGAGTGTCGGGAGGCCCGAGGAGGACTCCCGGCTCCGTCAGCCGAGCGACGAGGCCGAGCAGCGGCACGGGCGAGGGCGTGAGCGCGACGTCGTCGTACTCCGCGAAGCTCGTCACCACACTCTGGTGGGGTTGCGCAGCCGCTCTCACTCGGCGCGGGACGTAGTCTGCGTAGGTTCCAGACGCAGCGCCACAATCGGCCGGGCACGTCAAAGCCGTCTCGGCCCGGTTCGCATCGCACACTTGGTCGCCGCAGCGGAAGGTCACGACGTCAGCCCCGCACACGCCGTCGAAGTCGTGACAGCAGTTCCCGGCGGCGACACACGTCGACGCACAGCTGCAGCCCTCGAGCGCCTGGCCACAATGGCCTACGCACGTTGGCTGCGGCTTCAGGCAGCCGCAGTTATACGAACTCGAGCAAGTGCACGAACTCCCCGCAGGGCACGCCAAGGTGGTGATGGATAGGTTCTGCGGCCCCCCGCAATACTTGAGCTGTGATGCGGCGCCGCCGCTCTGAGGGACGCACTGCGGGTAATCGTAGTACCACGGTTTGCACGTGAACACACCGGCAGGCGGCGGAGCCGCGCACTGGCGGACGAGCACACCGCCGGACGCCACGGACGAACAGACCTGTCCGCCGGAGCACGTCCCACAGGACCCACCGCAGCCATCGTCGCCGCAGGTGCTACCGCCGCAGCTCGGAGTGCAGCAGGTGCCGAAGCTGGAGCAGGACTGTCCTGCGGGGCACGTCCCGCAGCTCCCCGTACCGCACGAGTTCGTCCCACACGTCTTCTTGGCGAGCCCGTACCCACAGCCGCACGCGCCGTAGCTTGGACACCTCCAGCTCTCGGAGCCGGTGGCATCGGCGCCCGACCCGCCGCACACCAGCTTCGGCTTCCCGTTCACGCTGGTGACTTTGGGAGGCTGCCCAGCGCCATTACAGAGGACCTGTGTCGCGTTGGCTTCCGTCCCGCCACTGATTGGGCAGTAGTTGATGACCCACCGGTTCTGGCCCAGTTGCGTGAAACAACCGCGCTGACTTCCGAGACCACCGCAGCCGGCCTGACAGGTCCCCGAGTCGAGAAGGCAGCTTTGGCCCGTAGGACAAGCGCCGCAGAACCCACCGCATCCGTCCATGCCACACTGCTTACCCGTGCAGTTTGGAACGCAGGTTGTGGCGGGGCACTGACGGGGGCTCGATGTCTCCCAATCGCCGTACTTCGCCGCGTAGGAAGCTGGCCCGGTGGCGGCAAATGAGGCGAGATCGCGATTGGGGACACAGGCGTAGCTCATCGACACGTCGGTCCCGCTCGCGGCGCAGAACATACCCTTCGCAGCGCAGTCCTCGACGACGGGCGCCCCGCCTTCGCATCGGACGACCTTTCGCCCGTCACAACAGGCCCGAGCCGTCAGCCCCGAGACGGTCCCCGTGGGGTTCGAGCACGTGGTACTCGGTGCCGGCAAACACTCGCGCCGGTAAGCCGTCACCGACGACGCGGTGTTGACGGGGCCGGTCGGCTTGTTCCAGCCGCCGCCACCATAGCTGTAGACGTAAAATGCCGACATGCACGCCTGTCCTGCCGGACAGGTCGAGCCACAGGAGCCACCACATCCATCCGGTCCACACGTACTGAGCAGCGCCGGGATGGACTCTCCCGCCCAGCTCGGGCGGACGTTGCACGTCTGCGTGCAGCACGAGTACTGCCCCTCGCTCGAGAGCTTGGGGGCTTGGCCAGCGGCACACTGGCAGACGGGGGCCGCGTTCGGACTGCAGGTGGCAGGCAGGGAACACGTGGCGCTTTGGCCCGCGCAGACGACGCTGCTTCCTCCGGCGTTGGTTTCACATCGGTCCCCGGTGGTGCAGGGGTTCTGATCATTACACGCGAGCCCGATCGTCGCCGTCTGCGTACAGACCTTCTGGGGCGCCTGGCCCGACGCTGACGCGCTCGTCACCGAACACGTGCCGACGGTGCACGCGTTGCCGTCGTCGCACGGATCCTTGACTCCGCGGCAGACGAAGTCTCCATACGCGTCGGTAAGGCAGACGTCGTTCATCGTGCAGGGTTGGCCGTCGTCGCATGTGCTGTTGGGCGCTTTGAGTGTGTTGGCGCACGAGGGCCCCCCCCCGGCACCCTGGCTGCACACGTCCTCAGTGCATGGATCGCCGTCGTCGCACGACTTTGCCGTCCCGCGGCAGAGTCCGCCGGTGCACTGATCGTTCTCTGTACACGCCTGCGCGTCGTCACAAGGTCCCGTGATCGGCAGGTGGCAGGCGCCCGTGACGGCGTTCGGTGTGTCGACAGTGCAGGGGTTGTTGTCGTTCGGGCACGTCTTGGCAGCGGTCGTCACCAGAGTGCCACTCTGACACGTGAAGAGGCTCGTTGGCGCGTTCGGGTCTGGGAAGGTCCCCGTCCTCGGATAGTTCCGACAAACGCCCGCCGAACAAGCCTCGGTCGTGCAGGGGTTGTTGTCGTTGCACGCGACCCCGGGATCGTGTTTCTGCACCCACTGGCCGTTGATGCAGTTTTGCAGGTCACATTCTCCGGGATAGGTGATGACGAGGCCGGTGTGTGTCCCACACCACCCCCCACAGCCGTCCGGACCACAGGTCTTACCTTGGCATTGAGGGACGCACTGACACGTTCCATTGGTACCGCAGACTTGGCCGGCTGCGCACGTCCCGCAAGACCCACCGCACCCATCGGTCCCGCACGTCCTGCCCGCACAGTTGAGCGAGCACTGATAGCACGTTCCGTTCGGCGTACAGGCCGAGCCCGCCGGACAGGAACCGCAAGAACCACCCGCGCCGTCGTCGCCGCAGACCTTGCCGACGCAGGACGCGGTCCCACCGGGACCACACGTGTTGCTCGTCGTTCGGGCGCCACATCGGTAGGAGACGGAGAACGAGAGTGGAGGATTGCCGCCCCCGGCCTGAGCCGCACACGGGCTACCGAGGGCTCCGGCTGCCGCCCATGCTGTCTGACTCAAGGTGCACGAGTACTTTCCGAGGCACATGTTGGTGACATAACGTCTCACCCGAGCCCCATCGCCTTCACAGGCAGGTGTGTACCCCGCGCTGGAGCAGAGGCCTGCCCCCGTCCTGAGGCGAGCGTCGTTGATGACGGTGATCCGCTTGCCTTCCGGGCAGGACAGCTCGAGCGAGAGAACGCCACCCGTCGAGGTGGACTCGGTACACTGCTCCACCCCAAAGTCGCTGCACTGGTTGTTGCTCCCTGTGCACTTTCCGCACGTACCACCACACCCGTTCCCACCGCAGGCCTGCTGTCCCGCTTGGGTGCTACAGGGACAGAAGGTCGAGAACTGAGGGTGTTGTGGTTCACAGAACCGTGTGGAGGTGCCCGGATCGGCGAGCGGCTGGTTCAGGACGACCGGGACGCACTGGAGCTTCTCAGGGAGACTCTGCTGGTATTGCGTCGTGCCCTTTCCGAATCCGCACACGACGTCGCCGAGCACCATCTTGCTCTGTGCGGCATCGAAGTAGGCCTTGGTGCAACCGACGAGACTCGGGTTGCCGGTCCCCGCGTCACAGACCCCTCGACCGAGACCGAACTGGGCGCAACAGACATCTTCGGCATAATAGGGAGGATTCACCGTCGAGCAGATCTTGGCCTGCGCGTGTACCGGCTTCGGCGCCACGACCACGACCATGATCGCGGCCAGATAGACCATCCATGCGCCGCCCTGGCGAGTGGCCGCAGGGCCGGGCTCGGGCGTCACGGGCACGCAGTTCTTCCTCGAGGACGTGGTCTCCGCGGACCTATCCCCTGAGATCGGGACGAAACGGCGACAGGGGTCGGGCTGCATCATATTTCGCATATGTCTCGAAGCCAAGTGCGCGTCAAGGCCTCGGCACCCCGACAGTGGCGACCAGCGGATCGGATCTTCGATTGAATTTGCCAGCCAGGCCGAGGCAGGCTCAGGGGCACCAAAGCCCGCGGTATCGGCCGTCGTGTAGACTTGGACGGCTCCACAGGAGCTTGGCCGGCGTTCTGGCTGCCGAGGTGAGTGCCGTTCGGGGTAAGCTCCCTAAGACGCGGCGCACGCCCGTTCGCTCAGAACGGACAATCCTCGTTCGTGATGCCGTCGCAGTCTTCGTCGATGTCGGTCGGGGTACACAGCTCCGGCGCCGGCGAGGCGGCGTCGCACGTCCAGCGCTGGTTCGCGCCGCAGCTCCGGGTGCCGGTGCAGGCATTCCCGTCGTCGTCGGCACGCGCGCAGGTGCCGGTGTCGCCGTCTGTGCACGCGCAGTCGTCCGCTTCGGCCCGGCAGGCGCCGAGCGGGGCGTCGCAGGTTCTGCCGAGCGGGCAGGGGGGCGCGCCGTCACCGCAGCTCGGCAGGCACACCGCGTTGCCACCGCAGATCCAGCCGTCCGGGCAGGTCCCGCAGGAGCCAAGGCAGCCGTCTGTCTCGCTCTGGCTAAGTCGATGAGCGGCGATGGCTTGGCTCCATGGTCTTGCTTGACAAGTGCGTCAAGTTCGACATGCTAGCCGAAGTAGTCCGCCAACAGGTGCCGGACTCTGGCGATGTGAACATGCTACCGGCCTTCGACCAACATGGCCTCTTGCCACCAGGCGATTACGAGCTGACCTTCGACCAGCTCCGCGATAGCGTGCTCGTGGCTGGACCCGTCCCATCCGCCCCAAACTGGGATGCCGTCTGGAGACGGCGACTCGTGGACAACCTCGAAGTCATGGTCCGCCAACTTTGGCTGGTCGGAGTCCGCGACATCTTCGTAGATGGCTCCTTCGCAGAGGACAAGGAGCACCCGAACGACATCGACGGTTACTTCAATTGCGACATGCGGACGCTGGTATCGGGTGCGCTTGAGCGAGAACTCAACCGGATCGACCCGTTCAAGGTCTGGACATGGGACCCGTCGTCGCGGCGCTCTTTCCGGGGATCACCGAAGGCACAACTGCCGATGTGGCACCACTACCGTGTCGAACTCTATCCCCACTTCGGGCAGCTCTGCGGAATCAGAGACAAGTTCGGAAATGAGCTCGAGTTCCCGTCCGCCTTCCGTCTGTCGAGGCGAGACGGACGACCTCGTGGATCATCAAGATTGGAGGAGCGCCATGATTCGAAACGAGAGCGAGTATCAAGAAGCGCTTGCTCGCTTGATGGACGAGCGAGAGCGACTCACGGCGCATGAGCTGCATCTGGCCGGTATGGGGCTTGACTCCAGTGAAGTGAAGCGCGCTTTGGATCCGCTTCGTTCCTTCCACCTCCAACTCGCTGAGGAGGTTCAGAGCTACGAGCGACTGAAGCGGGGCGAGATCGGGGAGCTGCTCAACCTCCACGGACTCGGTCACACGCTTGTAGCGCTGCGAATCGCTCGCGGATTGACCCAGCGAGAGCTTGCGGCTCGCCTGGGCGTGCACGAATCACAAGTATCCAGAGACGAGCGCAACGAATATCATCACATCACTGTCGAGCGAGCGAGCCGCATCCTAGACGCCATGGGCGTCAGACTCCTCAGCCTCTTCGAACAACCGATTCTGCCCAATAGTAGGGATGCGTCACCGCTCGCAGCGGTCGCATAGACGGGCCAAGCTGTCGTGCCTCGACTTCCTGCGTGGTCGAGGTCGTCGAAGGTATGGAGAACACCACATGGTGAGCGCAGCCGGGACGCTGCGCTGAGCCACGAGCGGGTCACTGCGGCGTCGTGTCCCGGCGAATCGTCGGGATCCCCGGCACCATCGTCACCCGCACGAACTTCTGCGCGTTGGAGTCCGTCGTGATCGCGAGGAGCGCGAGGTTGCTCTTCGAGAAGGCGGCGAAGACCGCCGAACGTTTGCCGGCCTCGAACATCCCGTGGAGGAGCCGGCCGCCACCCGCGCGGAAGGCGCGCAGCGAGAACGCCGTCGGCTTCGTCTCGAGCATGGAGCTCACGGCGTGCGCGAGGTTCTGGATGAGCGGCATGTCGCTCGGGGTCACGATCTCGTCCATCATCGTCCGGTCTTCGTGACACAAGGTGAGGTAGCTCTCGTACACCGCCGAGAACGATGTGTCTTGCGCGCCCGTGTGCGAGGCACGGCTCAGCGCCGCCTCGAGCGCCTCGATTCGCTTCAGTTGGGTCTCGCTCATCGCCACTCTCCATTCCCGTTCGCTCAGAACGGACAATCCTCGTCCGTGGTGCCGTCGCAGTCTTCGTCGATGTCGGTCGGGGTACACAGCTCCGGCGCCGGCGACGCGGCGTCGCAGGTCCAGCGCTGGTTCGTGCCGCAGCTCCGGGTGCCCGTGCAGGCATTCCCGTCACTGTCGGCACGCGCGCAGGTGCCGGTGCCGCCGTCCGTGCACGCGCAGTCGTCGGCCTCGGCCCGGCAAGCGCCGAGTGCGGCGTCGCAGGTCGTGCCGAGCGGGCAGAGGGGCGCGCCCTCGCCGCAGCTCGGCAGGCACACCGCGTTGCCGCCATCGCCGCCGGCCGCCGCGCCCGAGAGCGACTTGCAGACGTAGCCCGCCCCGCAGTCGACGTCGACTTCACACCCGAGGCAGAGCGCGCCGGTCGGCTCGAAGTCGGTGCAGCTCCCGTCCGTACCGCAGACCGAGCCGGCGCCGCACGCGCCACACGAACCGCCGCAGCCGTCGCTCCCGCAGGACTTCCCGTCGCAGTTCGGGGTGCAGCAGACGCCACCGAAGCAGGACTGACCGCCCGCACACGGGCACGGGGCGCCGCAGCCGTCGACGCCGCAAGTACCCGGCGCGCATCCGGATTTGCAGCAGGTCGCTACCGGGGCGCCCGGGAGGACCTGGCACAGCTCGCCGCTCCCGCAGTCGCCACACGTGCCGCCGCACCCGTCGTCGCCGCACGCGCCGGGCGGGCAGTTCTTCTCGCAACACTGGCCATTGCCGCCGCAGATCCAGCCGTCCGGGCAGGTCCCGCAGAAGCCGAGGCAGCCGTCGGGCCCACACTCCTTGTCCGAGCAGTTGGGTTTGCAGTTGCACTGCCCGTCCTGGCAGGCGTAACCCTCCGGGCATTCGCCGCACGATCCGCCGCAGCCGTCGCTGCCACAGACGCCCGTGCAGGTGGGCTGGCAGCATGAGCCGTCGACGCACGTACCGCCATTCGGGCAAGTGCCGCAGCTCCCCCAGCAGCCGTCGTCGCCGCAGGTCTTGCCTTCGCAGTTCGGCACACACAAACAGCTCCCGCCGACGCATGCGAAGTCCTCGGGGCAAGTCCCGCAGAGGCCGCCACAGCCGTCATCGCCGCAGTTCTTCAGCACACAGTCGGGGTGACAGAGGCATGCCCCACCCGCGCACGTGACCTCGTCCGAACGGCACGTCCCGTCGACGCAGACGCTCCCGACTCCACAGAGGCCACAGCCGCCGCCGAAGCCGTCGTCACCGCATGTCTTTGCGACACAGCCGGCCGGCCTGCCGCAGATCCCACCCGGGAAACACAGCGAGCCCAGCGTGCACTCGCCGCAGTCGCCGCCACAGCCGTCGGCACCACACTCGCGACCCGTGCAATTCGGCTCGCACGGTGGCTGGCAGAGTCCCGCCGCAGTGCAGGTCTCTTCCGACTCGCAGGTGCCGCAGGTGCCGCCGCAGCCGTCGGCGCCGCACTGCTTCCCGTCGCACGCGGGCACACACGGCGCGATGCAGGCGCCGACGGTGGTATTGCACGTCGTGCCGCCTTGACAGACGCCGCACACGCCGCCACAGCCGTTGGCGCCGCATTCGCGAGTGCCGCACTGCGGGACACATTCCACGACCTCGTTTCCGCAGCTCGAGAGGAATGCGCTGAACCAAAGACTCAAGACGAGCGCCGGGAGCGGGCGCGCGAGGGTGCTCTTTACGTTCATGGGACGGGTACCTGCACTTTGATGGGGGCTTCGAAGCTGTGTTCGGTGACGCTGGCGTCCTCTTCCGAGATACACGGGTAGGGGTAGTCCGCGCGCGACCGGCACAGGTCGAGGAGAGTCGGGTAGACGAGGTGGACGAAGGGGCGGCCAGGATCGGCCAGCCCGTCGCGGTTGATGTCGAGCGCCCCGCCGAGCCGCGAGACCACCGTGGGGCCGATGACCAGCTCGAACGGGGTCGCGGTGATGGGGGCGACCGCGAAGACGTTGCCGAAGAGGCTCGTCTCGAAGTCCGCGAGGTTCAGGTCGGAGACCACCGACCGCACGACCGGGCCGTCGCGGAACACGAGGTCGATGGCCCCGTGGGCGAGCTTCGTCGTCTCGCCGTCCATCAGCTCCGAGAAGACCACGAAGAGCGTGTCGTCGACGCGATAGGTGCCGATCACCTGCGGCGCGCTCGCGGGGAAGAGCTTCAGGGGGACCGTGGGGCAACGCACGTGGTCCATGAAGGGCGAGCCCACCGCGGAGGTGCAGCCCGGGAACACCAGGAAATACTCGTCGAAGGGCTCCTGGTCCGGTGACAGCGTGATCGTCGCCGTGCCTTCGGTCTCGGGGCCGTAGCTCGCCTGCACGGTGAGCGGGACTTGGCGCGGGCCGCCGTAGAGACGCACCCAGGTCGGGGTGGGCTCCCGGGTCAGCGTCCAGTGGAGGCCGCGCACGGAGAGCCCTACGTTCACGAGGTCGACGCCCGTCTGGTTGTCGAACACGTCTCGGAGGGGCCAGATCGACTCGGCCTCGACGCGGTACCACGTCTCACCCGGGTCGGGGATGTTGTCGAAGGCGTCCCCGTCGTCGTCCCAGGTGGTGTCGTCGGCGTAGCCGGTGCCGCAGCCGGAGCTGGTCGTCTTGCGGCGCGTGCCGCAGTTGGAGGAGCTGTCGTCGCCGTCGTGAATCGTGGTGCTGTTGCAGTTCGGGAGTGTCGTGACCAGCAGCGCGATGAGGCCGACTCCCAAGGCGATTCCGATACCGATGGAGACCCACGTGCCGACGCCGAAGGTATCCGGCCCCGAGCTCTCGGTCGAACCCGAGCTCGGCCCACCGCCGTCGTCGGGGCCGAGTCCGGCCTGACCATCGGTGGGCAGCTCCACCGCGTCGGTGCCGTCGCCGGGGAGCCCCGGTCCGTCGTTGCTTTGGCTCATGGGGCCAGCTCCCGACTGCTGATGGCCTTCACATCGGCGCCATAGCGCCGGAGCGTGCCCCAGAAGGCGTCGCCGACCACCCAGCCGTCACCGAAGGCCGCGATGCCGGCGCCGTGGCCGACGAAGGTGGTCGTTAGGGCGTCACTCGACGCGTCGTCGATGGGACGCACGACGAGCGTGCTCTCGAGCCGCCCCGGGGACCAATAGAGCGCCGCGAGCGCGGACTCCGAGACGGCGAGGTGCGTGAGGGCCCCTTCGGGCATGCCCAGGGTGCGCACGATAGCCGGGATCTCCGGATCGAGCTCGTAGAGGCGCGGGAGGCTGGCGTCGCCCACGCCCTCGGGCCTCGGACACGATAGGAAAGCCCGGTCCCCGAGGACCGCGAACTGTGCCCGCGCCGCGCGCGACCCGTCGAAGGTCGACGCGTAGTCGTAGGCCTCGCAGGGGCCGATCCACGTCAGGCCGACACGCAAGGGGAGGGGCTCGTTCGTCACCAAGAAGGTCGTCAGCAGCCCGGTGATGCGGTCGTAGGCGAGGAGCCGGTCGCCCGCGACGGCGAGGGCCGCTTCGCCGAAGAAGCTGTCCTCAAGCGAGAGCGCCCCGAGGAGTCCGGGCGGGTCCCGCCGAGCTACCAGGATGGCGTCTTCATCGATGCTGGCGGCGTAGAGGCGCTCGTCGTCCATCGCGAGTGCTCCGGCGGCGATGTTGGCGTTTCCGAACGGGGACGGGACGGGGTCGGAGTCGCCAAGAAGCAAGAGTCCGCCCCGTCGGCTCGCGAGGACGCCGACCGCACCGCGTGCGGTGCTCGCCGCGATCGGTTCGCGTGTGCTCGGCTCGACGGCCATTGCGGCGTCGCCCGTCACGAGCCACGCGCCGGTCTCACCGCTAATCAGCGTTCCGTCGCCGAGGGCGTCGGTGCTGCCGACCCGGACCGGTTCCTCCCACTGGCCCACCGGCTCGAGGTAGCCTGGCTGGGCGACGTCGAAGACCTCGATGGTGCGTCGGCCTCGGTAGCGGAAGTTCCCGAGCGCGTACAAGAGGTTACCTTCGAGCGTCAGGGCGAGCGGATCGCGCGGCACGACGTAGTCCTGCACCGCGAGAATCGGCGTCGGCAACGCGATCGGAGAGTCGACCTCCGGGTCGGGTTCGTCCCAGGTGATGGGGATGCCCGGAGCGATGGTCGAGGCGTCGATGCGGACGGCTCGTACGCTCTCGTCGCCCGCGGCGATGTAGACGACGCCGTCACGGTGGAGGAGGTCGTTCACGTAGAAGCCCGCCACCGGATCGGCGTAGTGGCCGATGAGCGCGGGCGCCTCGCCGATGCGGATGGCCAGCATGGCGAGGCCGACCCCGACGTAGAGGCGGTCGCCGTCGAGCGCGACGCTCTTGGCTTGGCCGTAGGGGATGGGGATGCGCTGAACCAGCGTCAGCGCGTCGTCGAGCGCGTGGATGCGGACTTCGAGGCACGCCGCGACCGCGACGACGTCGCCAGCGACGGAGAGCGCGTTGGCGAGGCCGATGCCGGGCGAGTCGACCTGCGTCCAGCCGTCCCCGTCGGGGCTCAGTCGCGTGAGGCCAGCGCTGCCGCGGGCGAGCACGACCGAATCTCCGGCGGCCGCCACGTCGAGGACCGGGCCGTCGCCCGTGAGCGGAATCGTGGCGCCGGTCTCAAGGGAGCCGTCTACGGCGAAGGCGTGCCGAATGAGGCCGTCGACGGTGGCGACCCAGAGCGCGTCGTCACTCACCGCGAGCGCGATCGGTGTGCCGGTGGCGCCATCCGGGATGGCCACGAGGCGTGGCGAGGTGGGATCGGTGAGCGAGAACTCGAAGAGGCGGGAGCCGTCGACGGCCCAAGCGCGGTCGCCACGTACGGCGAAGGCCCGGAACATCGGGGTCGCGAAGACGCGCCCCCGATCCGGCTCTTCCTCCTGAATCGCGAAGGCCCCGCAAATCTCATCGACGACCGCGTAGCCCGCCGGGCTCGTCACGATCCCGTCGCGTACCGACACGTTCGGCGCGGTCGGGAGTAGCGTCGTCCCCGTCGGCGACTCGTTCGGATTGGTATTCCAGCCATCGGCGAGGCCGTCCGAGCCGTCGTAGGACCCGGTCGTCTCGCCAAGCGGGCTCTCGCAGGCCGACCAGAGGAGCGCCGCCCCGGCCACCGCCCACGGCATCGCGCCGCAGGACCTCTTCCATCGTCTCATGTCCATCGCCTTCGCTCTCGAACGCGGCGTCGCCACGCATCATGCTGCGGAAAGGCCCCACGACCTCCCCGCACCCGCCCGGCCGAGTAGCTGGGCGATACTATGACGGAATAGGGTAAGAAACTTCAAAGCGCATTTCGACGCCGGCCCGATTTTCGCCTGGCACACGGGGCCCTCTACGCGTCCTGGCCTCACGGTGTTCCTTGGCTGGGGCCTCCCGGGACGATAGGATCGCGTCATGGTGACGCAGCAACAGCGGCGGAAGGGCCGGAGGGCAACCAACCCGGTGCCGGCGAGCGTGGAGCGCGTGCCAACGGCCGTCCGCGACCGCTGGATCGCTGAGGTGACGGCCGAGTTCAATCGGCTCAGACCGCTCCTTCCGAACGTCGATCCTCAGGATCTCCACCTGATCCTGACGAGCATGTTGCGTCCTCCGGAGGTACCGAGGCGGTGGCTGCTTCGGCCGCTGAGTGGAGGCGGCTTTGTCTACTGATGACACGTTGCTCGAGACCCTCCTGGCCGCGTTGCGTGTCTGCAAGCTCGACGCTGTCGTGATTCGCAACACGGCGGCGATTCTACATGGCGTGCCAGTCACGACGCTCGACGCGGACTTGCTCGTTCGAGATTCCAAGGTAACCGATCGGAAGCTCCTCGATGTGGCCACGCGGCTTGGCGCGGTCGTCACGTCCCCCTTCGAGCCACTCTCGAGCGTCAGGCGCCTTCAGGGCTTCGAGCTGCCCATCGACGTCATGCTCCCACCGTCGGGCCGCTTCCGTTTCGAGGCGCTGATGTCCCGAGCCGAATCCATCCCGGTTGGGCGAGAGATGGCCCGGGTCGCCAGCCTCGCGGACGTCATCGAGATGAAACGAGCCGCTGACCGACCGAAGGACCGCGCGGTCCTCCCGATCCTCGAAGCCGCGCTCCAGGTGCAGCGCGCGCGTCGCGCTACGCCGTGACGCTCTCGCTCGCCGACCGCGTCACCGTGACCGCGATCCCGTTCAGCGCCGCCGTCCCCGAGAGGTGATCGAGGCGGCGGGCGTCGGTCAGGGCGTTCAGGTTGGGCGCGTCCGAGCGGCCCGCGACGCGTAGCGTGTCCTTGACGATCGCATGACCATATCCGTGGGGTAGGCTGACGACGCCAGCCATGATGCTGTCCGTCAGCTCGGCGCGGCTCGTCACGGTCCCGACGGCGCTCGTGATCTCGACGGTGTCGCCAGTGGCGATGCCTCGGGCCGCCGCGTCGTTCGGGTGGATCCAGAGCGCGGTTCGGTCCTTGCCTTTCATGAGCGACGGCACGTTGTGGAGCCAGCTGTTGTTCGAGCGAACGTGCCGCCGGCCGATCAGCGACAAGGCGTCGCGCGGGGTCTCGAGCGTGCCGAGGAGCCGTTCGAGCTCGGCGAGGATCTCGGGCGGTGCGAGCTGCACGCGGTGGTTCGGGTGGCGCACGCGACGCAGCCGGCCCCCCGGGCGCAGCGGGCCGAGGTCCTTGCCGTGTTTATCCGCCTTGAGGCGTTCGAGGGTGAGCCCCTTTCGGAACGGGATGAAGCCGGCGCCGTAGGGGCCGAGGCGCAGGAGCACGTCGAGGAGGCGCTCCGGCGTGAGCGGCACGCCGGCCCGCGTCGCGAGCGCGACGATTCGGTCGACCGCCTTGTGCCCGAAGCGGAGGCCGCCGAGGCGGTCTCCGAGCTCGGCCAGGATCTCCCAGTCGTGTTTGCTGCCGGGCTTCTTCGGGAAGACCGCCTCCGAGTAGCGGGCGATGTTCCGGACGGCGAGGCTCTGGAGGAGGATGGCCATGTGCGGGCGTTCGAGCGCGTCGGTCGGCGGCAGAACGACGTGGGCGAGGCGCGCGGTCTCGCCGACGTACGGATCGATGCAGACGAGGAAGTCGAGGCTCGAGAACGCCTTCTCGAAACGAGCGCTGTTGGGCGCCGAGCGAACCGGGTTGCCCGCGACGACGACGAGCCCGCGCACTTGGCCGGCGCCGGGCGTCTCGATCTCGTCCGGGAGGGTCGCCACCGGGAGCAGGCCCGTCAGCTCGGGGAGCCCTCGCACTCGCGAACGCCAGCGGCCGTAGCCGGCCACCGAGAGCCGCCGTGCGAGGACGCCGAGGTCGATCGGCGCTTCGGGGAAGAGCAGCCCGCCTTCACGGTCGAAGTTCCCCGTGAGCACGTTCAGGACATCGATGGCCCAGCTCGTTACGGTCCCGTACTCCTGCAGGCACGCGCCGACGCGGCCGTAAGCGACGGCGCTTGCGCTGGACGCGAACTCCGTGGCGATACGGCGGGTCGTCTCGGCCGAGATACCGGTGAGCGTCGCGACGGCCTCCGGCGTGTAGGGCGCCGCTGCCGCGCGGACGTGCTCCACCCCTTCGGCGACTGCGACGTCCACGCGTACGCGCTTCTCGTCGAAGAGCACGTGGATGAGCGCCATCAGGAACGCCGTGTCGCTCCCGGGCCGGATGAAGACGTGTTCCGTCGCCCAATCGGCGGTCTCGGTGCGACGCGGGTCGACCACGACGAAGCGACCACCGCGCGCTTTGATGCCTTTCAGGCGCCCCTTCACGTCGCCCATCGAGAGCAGGCTGCCATTGGACGCGGCCGGGTTGGCGCCGATCATGAGGAGGTAGTCGGTGCGATCGATGTCCGGCACCGGCAGGGCGGTGGGATCGCCGTAGAGTAGGGTGCACGCGAGGAGGCGCGGGTTCGCGTCGAGCGAGTTGGCGTCGTAGCGATTGCGCGTCCGCAAGGTGCGCGTGAAGGCCTGACTGAAGAGCAGCGCCCCGTGATTGTGGACCGTCGGGTTACCGAGGTAGATGGCGACGGCGTCGTGGCCGTGTTCGACCTGGATTTGGCCTATCCGACGCGCGACCAGATCGAGCGCTTCCTCCCACGTGGCCGGACGCAGCCGCCCATCACGGCCGCGGATGAGTGGGGTCTCAAGCCGGTCCGGATCATCCCGCAGTTCGCCGATCGCGGCGCCTTTGGGGCAGATGTGCCCGCGGCTGAAAGGATCGTCGGGATCCCCTCGGATCTCGCGGATCTGCCCTTCATGAACGGTGATCGCGAGCCCGCACATGGCTTCGCACAGGTGACACGTTCGAAAGTGGGTCTGGCTCATGCCGGCACAATAACACCGTCGGTCGTGCTGGGCAGCCCGACTGACGATGGTCAGTGGGTTCGGCGTCATGCTGGACCCGTCGTCCTTGACAGGCGCACTATCTCCTGACTCCCTGACGGCACAAGTGGAGAAGCGAAAGGTGCGTCGCAGTAGGGCCGACACGAGGCCGCTCGCCGCCCTCGACGAAGGAGACGGTATGACGACGAGAGTGGGGCTGGCGTTACTGGTGGGCATGGGGCTCGTTCCCCTCGCGTGTGGCGACGACATGGGTTCGAACGATCCCGCGGACGCCGCGGTCGCAATTCAGGCGGACTCCTCCGGCGGTGGGGACGTCTCCGGAGGCGACACGCTCGGTGCCGATGCCACCGACGGGGCCGACGCGAGCGGGACCGACACGGTCACGCCGTCCGCCGTGACGTGGCACGGCCAGATCCGCGCCATCTCGGAGCGCCACTGCGCGAGCTGCCACTTGCCGGGCGGTATTGGGCCCTTTGATATGACGTCTTACGACGCCGTGAAGCCGTGGGCTGCCGCTGTCGGGTTGGCCGTCGACTCTGGGCGTATGCCGCCCTTCTACGCTGAGACGGAGACCTGCCGCGCCTATGAAGGCCAGAACGTCGTATCTGGAGCGGACCAGGCGCTCATCGCCGAGTGGGTCGCCGCCGGGGCGCCCGAGGGAGACGAGAGTGACTATGTAGCGCCGCAGTTGCCCGTGGAGCCCGACCTCGGCGCGCCCGACTTCGCGCTCGCGCCGCCCGGCAAGTACACTCCCGACGGCACCATCCCGGACGACCTGCGCTGCTTCCCGGTCGGTGAGCCCTTCGCCGAGACCGTCTACGCGACCACCGTGCGAGTCCGCCCTGACTACGAACCGGTGGTCCACCACGTCATCGTCTACAAGGTGCCTCCCTCGGCCGTCGATCAGATCAAGGAGCTCGACGAGGCCGCGCCCGGCCTCGGCTACCCGTGTTTTGGTGGCCCCGAAGTGCCGGCTGAGAATATCAGCGGCTGGGTGCCGGGTGGCGGCCTTGGCCAGACCATCCCGGGCGCCGCGACCGAGCTCGAAGCCGGATCGCAGCTCGTCCTGCAGCTCCACTACAACACGGTCTATGCGGATCCGGCCCCAGACGCGACTGGCGTCGATATCTGGCTCTCGAAGGGCGATCCGACGTGGCTGCTGCGGGTGCGCGGCCTCGCCCACACCGGCCTCGTGGTCGAGCCCGGCAACGCGAACAGCGTCGAGGAGAAGTCGTTTACAAACCCGCTCAGCGACACCACCATCGTGTCGGTCGCGGCGCATATGCATCTCCTCGCGACGAAGATTGAGCTCACCGCGCCGGGTTTCCCCGACGGCGATAAGGCGGACACCTGCCTCCTCGACATTCCGACGTGGGACTACCACTGGCAGCGGAGCTATGTGTTCGAGGGCTTCGAACCCGTGGTCATACCCAAGGGACAGGCGCTCAAAATGCGCTGCACCTTCGACAATTCCGCGGCCCACCAGCCCGTGTTGGACGGCGTGCAGGGTGAGCCGGGCACCGTGACGTGGGGCGAGGGGACACTCGACGAGATGTGCCTCGTCTTCTTGACCCTGCTCGAACCCTACGAGCCCGCGGTAGTCGAGACCGGCGAGTGCGCTGGCTTCGATGGTTGTTTCGAGACGTGCACCGAGTCGGGCATCGGCTTGGCCCGCTGCATCGTACAGTGCGCTGGGGCGCCGGCTTGCCGTCAGTGCCTCGTCCCCGCAGCTCTCGAGTGCTACTCGAAGGGCGGTTGCGCCAGTGAAGTCGAGGCGGTCACGTCGTGCGCCAAGACCTGTGGTGGGAAGGCGAGCTGCTACGTGAGCGACTGCATGCCCGTGCTGAACGACCTCAGCGCGTGCGTCGCTCCGAAGGCCGGCACCTGCGGTCAGGCTTGTGGGGCGACGATCCCGTAGTCCGGATCAGGGCGACCAAATCAAGGTCGTCGACTTGCCGCACACCGTGAGGCGGGCGCCCTTCTCGTCCACCTCGACCTTGTCGCCGTCTTGAATGGCCTCGGCGACAACGTCGTAGCGGCCGGTCTTCCAGTCATAGAGCTTCAGAGTCGTCGCCCGGCGCTTCGATAGACACGCGCTCTGCCGGCCCAGGGTCGTGTCGCCATCGGCCTCGTTCACCGAGATGAGGACCCGAGTGCCGCCCTGGTAGACGAGCCCCGCGATCTTGCCTCCATCGCATGGAGACGGCCCGAGCCAGCCGAGGTCTCGAAAGAGCCAGAAGCCTCCGGATTCACCGAAGAAGATGCCGTGGACGGCGTCGCCCGCCTTGCCCTTGCCGGCCTCGAAGGTCGTCCACTGTAGCCCCGGGCACCCCTCTGAGCCGCAGATGCGGTTCTCGGCCTCAGCACCGTCCTTGGGCATGCCGTCCGGGTGCCCTTTGCCGAGCACCTCGCGCCACGCCAACAGGAACGCGTCGTAGTGCGTCACCTCGGGCGCGGGCACGTCGAGCCGGAGCGAGCAGGCCTTGCCGAGGGCGGTGGGCCGTTCGGCGAGGGCTGCGGTCGAGACGAGGATAGAGAGGGCGACGTACAGGGGGCGATGCTGCATGTCGCTCGAACGGGCGATTGGGCTGGGGGATTCCCAGAGGGACTAGCGATGTGAGGTGCTGGACAAGGGCTCCACGGTCCACTTCAAGGTGCACCGGTCCAAGCCATGCCGCCGAAAAGGGACGTCGGCGAGCGTCGACTCGATGCAGCGCTCGAAGTTGATGTAGCCGACCAGGTCAGCGGCGGTCGTGTTCATGTCGAGCACCGGCCAGCCTGCTCGACCGCGATCATCTATCGTGAGCTCGACTCGGAGTGTGCCGCCCCGTCTGGCGTCTCGGACTTGGTAACGAGCGAAACAGTCTCGCTGTGACGCGAGCGCCGCCATCAGTGGCCCTCTCGTCTCGGGACCGACGCACTCACCAGTCCACACCACGTCGCGAAGCCGGCCGAGCCAGGACCCTCGGCGCCGGCGTTTCGTATCCACCTTGGCCGGGATGCGAGGATCCAGGTTGGCGTTCCACCCCCGCCAGAGCTTCTGTGGGTTCATTACGATGTTCCAGCAGCCACCTCTCCGACGCCGCGCCGTGTAGCTTCGTCGCCACGCCGCTTCGAGATCGACCGGCGGCTTCCGAGCGCCTCGCTGGGCACCCGTCGCCGGGCCGCCGTGCAGGAGGAGCACCGGCTGCCCCGAGAGTTGGAGTTGGGGCGCCTCGTCTACTGCGCTGCGATATCGGCCATCGTACGAGGCCGATCCGGCAACGCCGCTTGACGTTGGGGACGTGCATGCGACGACGAGCGCGCCGACGACGACCGCGGCGCAGGCGGTACGCAAGACGGGCGACGACGTCACAGCGCACCGCGAGAGGCGTAGTCGAGCGACCACTGTACGACGCATCCGTCCGGCGGCGGCTTCGCGAACGTGAGCCTTCGGGCCACGCCCAGGGCGCAGCCCGCGACTCGCGGATCCCCGAGGGTCGACCGTGGGGTGGTCGCCGATCTCACTCGGCCCGCCGGATCGATGGTCAGTCGCACGACCAGTCTGCCCCGCAGCCTCGCGCGATCGTCCAGCGCGGCCTGGTAGCAATGGCGAAAGGCGCCAGCACGTTGCTGGATCACTGCCCGGATGTGTGACTTCGCGCAGAGACCCGACACTTGGATGGCTCCTAGCTTCATGGTGCCTTCGCGCCTCCGGGGCTTCTTCGCATGGGCGCTGGTGAGTACGTTTCCGAGGGTGGGCCTTGCCATGCCGTCGAGCTGAGGTCGGATCTGGCCCCACGCTGGCGAGCAACAGGAGCACCGAGGAGGTCGCCGGGTCACCTCGGCTAGTCGCTTACTCAGACTCCAGGGCTGGTACGCCTGCCACGTCGGATACTCGGCCGCGACCACGCGGCTCGTCCCCGTCTCGCCGGCCGTTGCCGCGACGAGGGGGAGTGTGAGCACGGCCCGCGTGTACGGGCTCACGGTCGAGGTGTCGACAATGGGGACCGACGGGATCGGGTCGAAGTTGACGCGCCTCTCCAGATGGGCCGCTGTTGCTGTCGCGCTCACCACGAGAGCGGCACAAAGGGCGAGACCACCGAGGCCGACGACGAGGAGTAGGACACGAGCCATGGCACCTCCGTGCGCGCGCAGATCGGCGTACGAACGCGTCGGTCCTACGTTCGATCTATGACCAGCGGGGTTTCTTCGATGTCGTCCGTGGGAGGTCGGGCGCGAGGGCGCCATAGACCCTGCCGTCCTCCGTGGCGCTTGTATCGGTTCGGACCCTCGTGTCGTTCACGGTGACGATCGCAGACGGACCCGGTTTCGAGCGCATCGACTAGGGAGGCGCGGCCAGGGCCGGCCTCCGAGGGGGAGCGTGGCGTCGTGCTCGACCCGGTCAAGTCGCCCTGCTCGCCGTCCTCGGCGGGCGCTTCGCTTGCCCGCCTCCGGGCGGCTCCGTCGGGGCGACTTGACCGGGCCTGCGCTCGACAGCGGCGGATAACGTGAACCGGTTCATGTGAATCCGGCGATGGCCGCTTTGGGCGCCCCCGCACTGGTCGCGATGTCGGGATGGACGCGCTGGCGTTCGGACCGACATCTGAACCGGTTCACACGGCGGCGTCGTTCTCGGTGACGATCGCAGGCGGACACGGTCTCGGGCGCATTGACTGTCGAGGCCTCCGGCTCAGTGTCGCCATGAGAGCCCACCCGTCCGACGTCTCCATGTGGACCGGTTCACATCGCCTGCGCCGGACGGTGGGCAGGGCATCGACGGTCCAGCCGGCGCAAATTTCTGAAAGAAAATGAGGGATTGCCCTTGACGGGTTTTCGCCCCGACAGAGACGGCCCGCGGCGCCCCGAAACGACGTCGAGACATCGAAACACCCCGGGACCGTCGTCCGGAGGGCTCAGCGGCGACAGGAGGGGCGCTCTCGTCGAACGTTCGGTTTGGGTATCGGGAGACGCGAAAATTGGTCTAAAAACAGTGTGTTACACTCTGATTCGCAGCCCAAGCCGGAGGTGTCCATGAGTGTTCAGCCGTCGAGTCCGTCCCCCCTCGCCCGCCTCATCGCCCGAGAAGACCTCTCGGACGTCGAAGTGACCGCCCTCCTGGCCGCGATGGTGCGGCGAGAGCGCGTGACCTTGGCCGCGATGCTCGGCTACCTCGGGCTCGTCGTCGAGCGGAAGCTCTA
>JADMJS010000060.1 GCA_018780435.1 Myxococcales bacterium | reverse complement strand
CGTTCATGAAGTCGACGTACTTCGAATCGCCCGTAAACGCGTAGGCCATGAGCGTGAGGTGCATCATGTGAGCGGCATCGCCCCCGCGGATGGAGGGGATGTAGAAGTGGTTTATCTGCTGGGGGCGGTTCTCGGGGCGCGCCATGTCCTGGAAGAGAACGAGCGCGTCGAGGAGGAATGTGTCGCTCGTCGCGTCGAGGACGCGCCACGGTTCCATCTGGATGAACTCCTTACAAGAGCCATCGTAGGTGTCCTCGTTGCTGGTGTTGATCTGCGGGTGCACATACATGACGATCTGATCGAGGTCCTGGAAGTCCATGTCGTCCGGGTCGAGGTTCAAGGCGTCCCCGGTGAAGAACTGCTGAAAGGCGTCGAGGGCCTCGGCGTTCTTCTGGAGGTTGCGGATCTCGATTCGGCGGAGACTGTGCAGATAACACACCATCTGCTCCGCAATGTCGGCCTTGAGCTGCTCGTCGCGAAGTAGCCCATAGACCATCGGGAAGGTCTCCATCGGACCGTTCATCTGATCGATCGACGGGTCGCCCGACCAGCGCGGCGTGCCGAGCCCGCTCAGGTAGAGCTCCGGCAGGAAGTCGAGCGTCTCGGGGTTCGGGATGTCTCGGTGGTCGTCCGAGTCCTTGTTGTACCGAAAGATGTGGTCCGGCGTGTTAGGCGTGCCCTCGGGGACCAGCAGATAATGGTGGCGCGCGAGGTATCCGGGGATCCCGGTCACGAGGAAGAAGCGCAACATGACGCGCGTCTTCTCTTCCATGCGCTGGTAGTCGGCCTCGGTGCCGGTGTGGAGATAACGAAGTATGTAGCCTGTCAGGGCCGTCCCGGTCCAGATCGCCGAGTCGCCTTCACCCGTCCACTGGGCGAAGTTCGCCGGATCGGACCAGACCGACTCGGGGGTGCCGGCCGGCATCGCCGTCTTGAAGACACGCTCGGCCGTCTGGCCATCCGGAGACGAGTAGAGGTCGTACCACCGGTCGTATTGATAGGCCCGGCGCAACATCGGGTCGGGTTCGTCGTCGAAGGCCGCCGCGGCCGTGTCGTAGATCTCGCAGCGCGCCAGCTTGCCGCCGTCGCAGCGCTCCTCAAGGTAAACGGCGCAGCTCTCCGGACCCTCGACGACCGGATTCGGCGGTACTGCGAAGATCGGCCACTGCAAGGTGAAGTCCTTGACACCGTCAACGGAATCGCCCGTGTCCGCGGTGTCGGTCACATCGCCAGGCAGCTCACCGACGTCATCGGTGAACACGTCGGCGGCGTCCGGGTCATCGCCTGCGATGTCCGTCGCCGAGACGTCATCGGGCGCGTCGGCGTCATCCGTGTCATCGGCCACGGTCACGTCGGCGCCCAGATCCGGGGTCACCGCCGCATCGGTAGGCGTCGTCTCGGACTCCGCACAAGCGGCGAGGAGCAAGGCCATGGAACCAAGGAGCGCGCGCGTCGTCTGCATCTGAATCATCCCGTGTGAGGTCACCGTGTGGCGACCATCCCACGCGAGGCCCGTGGCGGCAATCGGGTCACTCCACGAGCAGCACACCCGTGGCGCCACCCACCGCCAAGTCCCCTACATCGCACGCTTTGTCGTGCGCGAGCTTCCAGAAGTTCGTGTCGAAGAGGTCGCGCACGCGGCAGCCGATGGTCAGTGCCCCAGCCGCCGCACCCTCTCGGACCCGCAGCGCGATGGTCGCGACGTGGACGCGCTCATCGGTCACGCAGGCGTCCGACACGTTCGGGCTGATGGCGTTCATGAGGAGCTGGCCGGTCTGATTAGCAAGCCCGCCCCCATTGTGGACCGGCGCCGCAAAGCCGGCACACGCGCCGCCGGTGACGTCCACGACTTCGAGGACGGCGGGATCGAACTCCACCCGGAGGTCGTAGGCGGCCGGGATGGTCCCCGTGGTCTCGACGTAGACCGGCACCGCGACGGTGTCGCCCGGGACGAGGGGGACGGTCGGGAGCTGTAGCCCGATGCCGGGGCGCATGACGACGAGCGGCGATGGCGCAGGAAACACGGAGAAGGTCGGGACCTCGCCGCTGGTCTCGAGGACGAAACCGGGGACATCGAAGGTCGCGGTGGCAAGCTCGATCTCCGGGAGCGCCTCGAAGTCCGCAGGGTCGAGGTCCCAGATCAGCGCACAACGGCCCCCCTCGTCCGTCGTGCACGACGACGCGCGTGGTGATGGCCAACGCGCCGACGCGAGCGACGCCTCCACGAGCAGCCCCGCAGCGGCGCTGCCGTTTTCCGAGAGCACCACGTCGAGGACCGCTTCCGGCGCGTCGCGGTGGAGGGACGGCGTGACGACCACGCCGTCGAGAAAGACGACCCGCGGCTCGAGCTGAAAGGCGCCGCCCTGCCCCATCAGCGACTCTCCGAGATCAGCCTCCACGGTCCGTTCGGCGCCGACGCCCTTGACAACCCAGTCCGAGGGCGCGAGTGCGGAGTCGGCCGGTAGCGCGACGTAGGTGCGCTTGGGCTGAATGACACCCTCTCGGAGCGACGTCGCCGACGCGCCGGGCGTCACGGCGAGCGTGGACGACGTCTCGTCGGTGGTGGCGCCGAGATCACTCGCGGCGGAGGACGCCGGGTGCCCGGCCAGCTCGGGGCGCGGCTCGAGGTCGACGGTGAGCGCAGTCCCGGTCTCGCACGCGAGCGAGAGCGAAGCGACCAGAACGATGGGGCAGAACGAGAGAGCGCGCATGTGGACCTCCGCCGCTCCGCTGGAGCAAGGCTCGGGCCAGAGCTCACCGAGACCAACCCTCTGTAATGACATCACTATTCCCGCAAGGACACGATGCGTTCATGACTCAGTGGGTCACGGAGAACCCACACGCGATTTCGGGCGCCGAGCCGCTTGCCCCTTGGCGCCGTCTCACGCAAGGTCCGGGGGTGTCGAGGTCATCCGAGGCCGAGGAGCGCCGCATGAAGACCACCCCGAAGACCACCCCACCGCCGCGAGCTCGCTCGTGGTTCTGGCTCGTCGCCGCCATCACGGTCGCGGCGTCGGTCGCGAGCGCAGCGCCTCCGGGACAGCCCGAGGGCAGCACGGGCCGACGGGTGGTGCCGCCCTCGCGAGCGACGGCGGTGATGGTCTCGGCGGCCCACCCGCTCGCAGTCGACGCCGGGCTCGCTATCCTCGACGCGGGCGGCAGCGCGGTCGACGCCGCGATCGCGACGGCGCTCGCGCTCAACGTGGTCGAGCCCCAGTCGGCCGGGATCGGCGGCGGCGGCTTCCTGCTCGCGTACGACGCCAAGTCGAAGCGCGTCCGGTCCTACGACGGCCGCGAGACCGCTCCCTCCGCGGTCGCGCCCGACGTGTTTCTCGCGCAGGACCGAACACCCCTGCCCTTCATGACCGCCGTCGCCTCCGGCCGCTCCGTCGGCGTCCCCGGCGCGATTCGGCTCTTCGAGCTCGCACATCGGCAGCACGGCAAGCTGCCGTGGCGAGCGCTCTTCGAGCCTGCGATTCGGCTCGCCCGCGACGGGTTCGTCATCACGCCGCGGCTACACGGGCTCTTGCTCATGATGTCGCCCTATCTCCTCGGGAGCGCCGGGGCGACGAGCGTGTTCTTCGACGCAGGGGCCCCGAGGGCCGCGGGGACCCTGCTCACACAACCCGAGCTCGCCCGCACGCTCACGCTCATCGCCGACGGCGGCCCCTCCGCGTTCTACGAGGGCCCCATCGCCCTCGCCGTCGTCGCCGCAACGCGGATGTCACCGGCCCCGGGGGCCCTCACGACGGCCGACCTCGAAGGCTACCGCGCCCTCGAGCGTGACCCCGTGTGTCTGCGCCGCCGAAAGGACACCGTGTGCGGCATGGGCCCCCCGTCCTCGGGCGGGCTCGCGGTACTCCAGATCTTGGCGCTGCTCGAGCCCTTCTCGCTCGCAAAACGCCCCGAGGCCGAGCGGGTCCACCTCTTCGCCGAAGCCAGCCGCCTCGCGTTCGCGGACCGCGACCGCTGGGTCGCCGACCCAGACCACGTCCGAGTGCCGACGCGCGGGCTCCTGGAGCCGGGCTACTTGAAGTCGCGACGGAAGCTCATCAGTGAAGCGACGTCACTCGGCACGGCGCTCCCCGGGACGCCACCCGGCGCGCCCCGATCGCCGCGTGCTGGCCGCGGCGGCGAACGGCCGTCGACGACGCACCTCGCCGTCGTCGATGCGAGCGGCAACGCCGTGTCCATGACGGCGAGCATCGAGAACGCCTTCGGATCGACACTCATGGCCGCCGGCTTCTTCCTCAACAACCAGCTCACGGACTTCAGCTTTGACCCGGTCGAAGGCGCGACGTCGCCTCGCGCCGGAGCCCCCATCGCGAACGCCGTCGCCCCCGGGAAGCGGCCCCGTAGCTCGATGGCGCCGATCATCGCGCTCGATGCCAAACGCGGCTTTCGTTTCGCGATCGGCTCGGCGGGTGGCCCTCGCATCATCGACTTCGTCGCCTGGTCTCTCGTTGGCGTGCTCGACGAAGGCCTGGACCCACAAGCCGCGTTGAACCGCCCGCACGTCATCAACCGCAACGGCGTCACCGAGCTGGAGAGCGTCCCCGGCGAGGCTGGGATGGTCTGGCAGAACGCCACGCTGGACTACCTGCGAGAGCGGGGGCACGAGGTGACGGTCACGGACGTGAACAGCGGCATGCACGCCATCGAACGTCGGGACGGCACGCTCCGGGGAGGGGCCGATCCGCGACGCGAAGGGGTCGCACGCGGCCGCTGACTCGCGACAGGTGGCCCTACCCGCATCGGAAGGATTCAAGATTTCGATGACATGGACGGGTCCCGCGGCGTAAAGTGCCGCCTATGAAGACCCTCTCGGCTCGTCTCACCCGCGCCCCACGGCGCTCTCTGCTCCTCGCGTCCGCGGCTGCGGTCTGCCTCCTCGGCTCTTGCGCCGCCGAATCGAGTGGCAGTACGGGCACGGTCGACGGCACGACGGCCGCTGACGCGTCGGATGGCACCGATGGGGCCACCGACGCGACCGACGGCGCCACCGACGGGACGGATGGCACGACCGACGCGACCGACGGCACGACCGACGCGACCGATGGCACGACCGACGGAACCACGGGGAGCGACGCGACCGACGCCACCGACGGCGGCACCGACGCCACCGACGGCACGGGCTGTGGCGACTGCGACGACGGTGACCCCTGCACCACCGACCAATGTGGCGCGGGTGGTGAGTGCGCCCACAAGCCGGGTGGCGGCCCAGAGTGTGTGCCGACGCTCGAGATCGTGAGCCCCAGCCGCGGCGAGACGCGTATCGGTGAAGAGGCCTTTGAGGTCGAAGGCACAGCCAAGAACGCATCGGGCGGTCCTGCGCTCCTGAAGATCAATGGCAACGAGATCCCCGTGAACGCGGACGGGAGCTTCCTCGCGGCGCTCTACCCGAGCCACGGCATCAACACCTTCGAGGCGATCGCCTCCACCGAAGGTGGCTACAACACGGCGCGCATCCAATCGGTGCTCGTCGGCGACACCTACTACCCGACTCACCAAGGACGGGGTCCGGGGACCATTATCGGCGACGGGATCCAGGCCTGGCTCGGTAAGGACTTCTGGGATGACGGCGATCGGGGTGACCTCGACGACTTCGCCGCCATCACGGCCGCGATCCTCGAAGACACCGACTTCCTTGCGTTCCTCCCGCCTACCATCAAGGGCGAAGGTGAAGCGGGCGGCGCCCTGTGGTGCGAGTGGACTGTCAATGTTACGTCCATCGAATTCAACATGGGTGACGTCGACATCGCGACCACCCCGGGGGGGCTCTCGCTGTTCATCGCGCTGACGGACATCCTCGTTGCCTTCGAAGCGATCGCGCCCGACATCGGTTGCCCGGATGCCATCGGCACGGCCTCCATCGAGTCGGTCACGGTCGCCACGACCCTCGGCATCGCGCTCGCCGGCACCGGCGCCATCCTCGTCGATGTGCCCGAGCTCGAAGTTCAAATCTCCGAGCCGGTGCTCGACATCACGGACGGCTTCGCGGCGTTCTTCGATTGGGCCTTCAATTGGTTCAACGAGACCTTCGCCAACGTCGTCGAAGCGGGTATCGAAGCCGGCGTGACCGGCTACGTAGTCCCGAGCATCCAAGAGGCGCTCGAGGGCTTCACCTCCTATACGACGACCCTCACCATCCCGGCGTTCGCGGGCATCACCAAGCCCGTCGACGTCACGCTCGCGGCGGATCCGACCACATTCACGCTCGATTACGGCGGCGCCTTCATCGGGCTCGGCGCTAGCATCGTCGCCAAACAGGGCATCCCGGACACCATCAAAGTCCTCGGCTCACTCGCCCGCCAGAATTGCCTCGGCCAGGGCTCGGCCCCCTTCGAGCTCCCCCAAGACGCACCGCTCGCGCTGGCCATCAGCGACGACCTCCTCAATCAGCTCTTGTTCGGCGCCTTCTACGGCGGGCTCCTCCACCTCGACATTCCGGGCTCGTTCATCGCCGACAAGCTCGGCTTCGACGGCCTGAAGGTGGATACGATCTCGCTCAAGCCGCTGCTCCCGCCCGTCATCACGTCGTGCCTCACGCCCGGGAGCATCACGTTACAGATCGGTGACTTCGGCGTGAGCGCGTCGCTCGACATCGGAGGCAAGGCCGGCACCCTCGAAGCCTTCCTCTTCGCGTCGGCAGACGTGACCTTGAAGACGGTCGACGGGCCGAACGGGACGGAGCTTGGCATCAGCGTCGACGCGCTCGACACCTTCGCCTTCGAAGTCATCGACGCCACGGGCGCTCTCGACGGCTCGGAGGCGGTCATCGAGCTGCTCTTCCGTGAGCTCGCATCGAGCCTCGTGAAGGACGCGGTCGGCGGCGGCTTCCTGCAGAGCTTCCCGATCCCGAGCTTCGACATCTCGAGCTTCGTCTCGGGCCTTCCGAGCCTCTCACTCGGATTCGATCCCCAGCAGATCGGCAGCAAGAACGGCTACACGCTCATCACGGGCACCGTGAAGGGGCAGTAGTCGCCCATCCGGACCGCGCGCGGACGGGCGGTCACCGCCCGACCCGGGCCGCCACCACCATGATGCAGGCGTCGGACTCGACCTCAAGCCGGTCGCCGTCGGGTGTACGCAGCGCCGCCGCCTCCTGAAGCACGACATCGTCGAAGCTGCCGGGTTGCAGCCAGATCCGCGTGAGGCCGGCGGCGGCGCATTCCGCCAGCACGTCCACCGTGACTTCGGGAGGCGTGACCACATTCACAACGTCCACGCGCCGAGGCAACGCGCTCACGGCAGTGACGATCGGGAGCCCCAGCTCCCCGAGGACACCGCCGCGGGGGTTGACGGGCACGACCGTGTATCCGTGACGCAGCAGCTCCCGAGGGATGATGTAGCCGTATTTGGTGGGGTTCGCCGAAGCGCCGACGACGGCGATGACCGTCTCCGGGGACCGTTTTTCCAGGATCTGATCGAAAAGGCTCATGCGGATATCATGACCGTCCGATGCCCATCCTGCCAGGGCCCTTGCGCTGGACGTCGGGGGTGGCTCCCCTCATTCCGAAATGCCGACCGACCTGATGTCGGTAGTAATTCCGGTAACAAAACAGCCGGTTCACCCCGCCGAAGACCTCGAAGTTGGAGCGCGTGCCGAGATGACCATCCCCGAAATTGACCTCAACGCGGGCCTCGCCGCGCATGAGAGTGGGAAGACCACCTTCCTCGACATCCGACGGTCGACCGATCGTGCAGTCGGCGCCATCCCGGGTTCGGAGGCGCTGAGCGACGCCAATGTCGACGACTTCGTCCGGGCGACACCGAAGGACCAGCCGCTGGTCATCTACTGCTACCACGGGATCTCGAGCCGGGGCGCGACGGCATACCTGATCGAGAATGGCTTCACCGATGTGAAGAGCCTACGCGGCGGCTTCGAGGGCTGGGAGAACGCCGGCCACCCCACCACCCGGGGAACAAACAGTTGACTCGGCTTGTAGCCGACCCTCGCAAGTCCGTACTCTCGTACCCGAAGGCGGAGCCGTCCGCCGCCCTTGTGGTCCGCCCGTATCGGAGGAAGTGATGATCCGAACCTCACCGTCATATCGACTGCTCGGTCCCTCTTGGACTGCGGTGATGGTCCTCTTAGCCACTGCACTGAGCTGTTCGAACTCGGACGACTCGGGCGGCAACACCGGCAGCACCGGCGAACCCGACGTCATCGCCGACACCACGGGCGAGCGGGACGTGAAGTTCCCGGAGCCCGACTCGACCCCGGGTGCAGGCAGCGACACCACCTACGCGGTCGACGCGCCCGACACGGGCGGCGCCGAGACGAGTGTCTCGAACGAAATCGGTGAGGAGGTCTGCGGCACTTTCGGCGATCCATGCACCGCCAACTCCGATTGTTGCGATGGGTTCTGCGTGGAGGGCGTCGATGGCGGCCTCCAATGCACCGTCGGTTGTGTCGACGAGTGCCCGGACGGCTTCTCCTGTGTCGTCAATGTGGCCGCCGCGCCGGACGTTCAGCTCGTCTGCGTTCCGAAAGTCCAGAAGCTCTGCCGCGAGTGCAAAGCGGACCTCCAATGCAACGGCGGCGCGTGCATCACCATCGGCGGCGGGCAGTACTGCACGACCGACTGCAGTCAGGTCCAGTGCCCTTCGGGCTATACGTGCGCCGAGCTCGAGTCGGGCGCGTCGGGCTGCCTCCCCGACAACGGGAGCTGCGACTGCAACGTGAACAACGCCGGTGGCCTCCGGCCGTGCTCGGCGGAGAACGAATACGGGACCTGTAACGGCCTCGAGACCTGCGACCCCGAGGCGGGCTGGGGGACCTGCGATGCACGCGTCCCGGCGGCCGAAGACTGCAACGGCATCGACGACGACTGTGACGGGTTCGTCGACGAGGACCAGAAGCAGCCCAAGCCGTGTGAAGCCGCCGTCGAGGGTGTCGGCACCTGCGCCGGCATCGCCACGTGCCAAGGGACCAAGGGCTGGATCTGCAGCGCCGACACGCCTTACCCGGAGGCGTGCGACTTCGTCGACAACGACTGCGACTCGGTCGTCGACGAAGACTTCAAGGACGAGAACGGCAAGTACGTCGCGCTGAACCACTGCGGCAAGTGCAACTTCAACTGCGAAGGCCTCTTCCCGAACGCGGTCAGCCGTTGCGATGCCGAGAAGCCGAAGCCCACTTGCGTCGTCGACACGTGTGAACCCGGGTTCTACAAGGCCAATGACGTCCAGTGCCTCCCGGAGTACGACACCTTCTGCCAGCCTTGCACCGACGACGTCGAATGTGGCGGTGGCCTCTGTGTGCGCGTCGGACAGGCCAGCTTCTGCACCGAGAAGTGCGGCGGTGGCGACCCCTGCCCGTCTGGCACGTTGTGCCAGGCGGCGACGGACCAGAACGGCGCACCGAAGGGCCAAGCCTGCTTGCCGCAGAGCGGTGACTGTAGCTGCACCGTGGCGACGCAGGGCAGCAAACGCCCGTGCGCGACGGACAGCACGGCGGGCACCTGCTACGGCTACGAGACGTGTGACGCGCTCTCCGGCTGGGGAGAGTGCGACGCCGTCGCGGCCACGGCTGAGAGCTGCAACGGCAAAGACGACGATTGCAACGGCATCATCGACGACGGGCTCCCCTTCACGGAGCCCTGTGAGAACAGCTTGGCTGGGATCGGGACCTGCGCGGGAGTCGCACTGTGCCAGGGCGAGCTCGGTTGGGTGTGCCTCGCCGCGAAGCCCATCGCCGAGCTTTGCGATTTCAAAGACAACGACTGCGACGGCGAGATCGACGAGAGCTTCAAGAACGCGTCGGGAAAATACGACAAGGACAACCACTGTGGGACTTGCAACAGCGCCTGCGCCGGGTCCATCCCGAACGCGACCGCGAGCTGCAACGACGCCTACACGACGCCGATCTGCGTCATCGACGCGTGCGAAGAGGGCTTCTACAAGCTGAACGACTTTCTCTGCCTCGCGGAAGGGACGGTCGATTGCCGCCCCTGCACGGGCGACGCACAGTGCGAAGGGCGTGACTGCGTCGAGATCGGCGGCGCGAACTACTGTGCGTCCGGCTGCACGAGCGACTCGGACTGCGCAAGCGGCTACACGTGCGACGATATTCCGGATCCGGACACCGGCGCCACGGGCTCGTTCTGCGTGCCGACGAACGGCACTTGCGACTGTACGGTCCAGAACAGCGGCGCCAAGCGTCCTTGCGAGAGCACGAGCCCGGTTGGGACGTGTGTCGGCTTCGAGCTGTGTGACCCGGGCGTCGGATGGGGCGCGTGCTCCGCCAAGCCAGCCGCCATCGAGACCTGCAATGGCGTCGACGACGACTGCAACGGCATCATCGACGACGGCGTGCCGCAGACCCAGCCGTGCCAAGTCCAGAACGGCTTTGGCACGTGCACCGGCACCGCGACCTGCGTCGGGGCGGCCGGGTACGTCTGTAATGCGGCGACACCCTCGGCCGAAGTTTGTGACTTCTCCGACAACGACTGCGACGGCACCGCAGACGAGGACTTCAAGAACGCCGCGGGCAAGTACGCCTCGGGTGAGAACTGCGGTAGCTGCGGGGTCGCTTGCGGCGGCACGATCGACAATTCGCAGACCGAGACGTGCGACGCCTCGAAGTCGAAGCCGCTCTGTACGGTAGACACCTGCAAGGATGGCTTCTTCAAGCTCAATGATTTCCAATGCATCGTGCCGCCCGACGTGAGCTGCGTCGCCTGCAAGACGGACTCGAATTGTTTCGGTGGGACCTGCCGTCAGCTCACCGATGGCAAGTTCTGCGCGGACGCGTGCCAGGACACGAGCGACTGCGAACAAGGCTTCATCTGCGACGCCGGCGCCTGCATCCCCTCGTCCGGCTCGTGCGACTGCACCTTCGCCACGGCCGGTGTGAAGCGGCTGTGCTCCAATGAGAACGACATCGGGATCTGCGTCGGACTCTCGGTCTGTAACCCGCAGAGCGGTTGGGGCCCATGTGACGCGGGTACGCCCGCGGGCGAGATCTGCAATGGCCTCGACGACGACTGCAACGGGATCGTCGACGATGGGCTCACCGCGACGGCCCCTTGCCAGAAGTCGAACGGCTTCGGCGTCTGCACGGGTGAGTCGGTGTGCCTCGGCGGGCTCGGGCAGGTCTGCAAGGCGCCGGACCCGGCCGCCGAGGTCTGCAACTTCGTTGACGACGACTGCGACGGCACCGTGGACGACGGCTTCACCGACGCACAAGGTCGATACGTGTCCGACGATCACTGCGGCGCGTGCAACAAGGCGTGCGGCGGGACCGTCTCGAACAGCGCGGCCGAGGAGTGTGATGCCACGAAGGCCATCCCGCAGTGCATCGCGACGGCCTGTGCGCCGGGATACTTCCTGCTGAACGAGGTCCAGTGCGTTCAGAACCAGGCCATTCAGTGTTCGCCGTGTGCCGTGGACGACACCTGCTTCGGCGGGAAGTGCACGACGGTCGGGAACGCGAAATACTGCCTCGAAGCCTGTACGGTCGAAGGCGATTGCGACGAGGGCTACTCCTGTCAGAACGGCCTGTGCCGCCCGGATATCGGATCGTGCGACTGCACGCCCGCGACGGCGGGCAAGCTCCGCACCTGCGAGTCCTCGAACGCCCTCGGCAAGTGCCTCGGCTTCGAGACCTGTGACGCGGCGACCGGATGGGGTGGATGCACGGCCAGCCTCCCCGAGGTCGAGCGGTGTGACGGCGTCGATAACGATTGCAACGGCCTCGTCGACGACGGCCTCCCGCCGACTCAGACGTGTTTCAAGAAGAACTCGTTTGGCCAATGTAGCGGCATCTCGCTGTGCTTCGGCGCCGCGGGCTGGGTCTGCCAAGCCGACGAGCCCGCCGGTGAGATCTGCGACTTCAAGAACAACAACTGCGACACCGACGACGACGGCGTCTCCCTCGTCGACGAGGACTTCCGCGACGAAAACGGGCGCTACACGACCCTGGCGCACTGCGGGACGTGTAACAACGCCTGCGGCAACCAGTACGCGAACAGCGCCACGGAGGTCTGCGACCCGACCAAGCCGGTCCCGCAGTGCATCATCGAGAGCTGCGAGCCGGGCTACATCAAGCTCAATGATTTCCAGTGCATCTTGGTTCCAGACGTCGCTTGTGAACCGTGCTCGTCCGATGCGAACTGCTTCGGTGAGGAGTGCATCTCGGTCGATGGCGGCAATTTCTGTCTCGAGGGTTGTGGTCCCGACAAGCCGCCGTGCGACGCCGGCTATAGCTGCTTCAACGGCCTCTGCCGACCTGCGAACGGGACCTGTGACTGCAGCGCGGACACGCAGGGCAAGAAGCGAACGTGCCTCGAGACCAACTCACTCGGTACGTGCTACGGCTTTCAGACGTGTGAAGCGGCGTCGGGCTGGGACGACTGCGACGCGATCCCGCCGTCGCAAGAGGTCTGTAATGGCGTCGACGACGACTGCAACGGCTTCATCGACGACGGCCTGCCGGTCTCGATCCCCTGCCAAAGCACGCCTAATGCGTTCGGCACCTGTGCGGGCACGGCCGTCTGTTTCGGCACGGTCGGGTGGTACTGCACGGCGCCGATCGCGTCGGCGGAGGTCTGCGACTACAAGGACAACGACTGCGACGCTCTCGTGGACGAAGGCTTCGTGAACGCAGGGGGCAAGTACGGCAGCCAAGAGCACTGCGGCGAATGTGGGAACAGCTGCGACGACGCGATCTTGAACGCCAGCGCCAGCTGCGACGCCACTCGGCCGGTCCCCCAATGTGTCGTCGACTCCTGTGACAACGGCTGGGAGGAGTTCAACGAGTTCCTGTGCATCCCCATCACGGCGACGCTTTGTGAGCCGTGCGCGACGGACGCAAACTGCGTGGGTGCCGGCTCGCGCTGTATCCCCCTGAACGATGGACCCCGTTGCGGCATTGCGTGCGACGATGATCTCGACTGCAGCAATGGCTTCCAATGCATCGACGTCGGCATCGGGACCAAGCAGTGCGTCCCGGAGACCGGCTCCTGCGACTGTGACGGTACGAACCTCTCACTCCAGCAGGCCTGCAGCGTGGACTACACGCCCCCCGGCGGTGGACCGACCTCGACTTGTTATGGAACGAACTACTGCACCGGCTCTGGATGGAGCGGCTGCCAGGCGCCTGCCGAAGCCTGCAACGGCGTCGACGACGACTGCGACGGGCTCGCCGATGAGTCGTTCAAGGATGGCACGGGCAAGTACACGAGCCCGCAGCACTGCGGAAAGTGCAATCGAAACTGCGCGTCACTCACCTTCCCGAACGCCGTGGGCGTCTGTGACACGGCGCTCTCGGAGCCGAACTGTACCTTCGCGTGCCAGGCGACCTACTTCGACGTGAACAAGAACCCGGCGGACGGGTGCGAGTGCCAGAAGACGTCGAGCACCGACTATGTCGACGGCATCGACCAGAACTGCGATGGGATCGACGGTGACGTCGCGCTGGGCATCTTCGTGGCCAAGAACGGCAACGATACGAATGCAGGAACTCGGAGTGCGCCCAAGCTCACCATCGGCGCTGGCGTCACGGCGGCGGTCAGCGGCGGCAAACGGGATGTGTACGTCGCGACGGGCGTCTATGGTGAGTCGATCGCACTGGCCAACGGCGTCAGCGTCTATGGCGGCTACAACGCCGACTTCGGCGCTCGCGACGTGGTGGTGTATCAGACTGCAATCATTGGCAATCAAGCCGAGAGCGGGAAGCTCGGTGCCGTGAACGCCGTCGGCATCGCGGGAGCGGGGGAGAAGACGCAGTTCGTGGGCTTTACCGTCTTCGGTGCCGACAACCTCGCGCCAGGCCAGTCGAGCTACACCGTGTACGTCCGCAACTCGACCAACCGTTTGGTCGTGAAGAACAACCGCATCATCGCGGGGAGCGGTGGCGATGGCGCTCCCGGCGCTTATGGCACCGACGGCGGCGACGGGGCGAACGGCGGGAACGGCGTGAAGCCGACCAATCAGTCGACCTGCCCAGCGGGGACGAAGATCACGAACGGTGGTGCCGGCGGCCAGACGACGTGTGGCGGGGCCTCCACCAGCGGCGGCAAGGGAGGCGACGGCTACTGCAGCTCCAACGGTGGCGGCGGCAACAACGCAGCTGAGTCGGGCCAGACCGGCGGCAATGGGGGTGGGACGGGCGGCTCGACGGGTTATGACCCGTACATCGGCTCGGGCAGCTCATCGTGCCCCGGCAGCTTCGACTGCTACACCTGCATCGTGTCGCCAGTCGTGACGGGTATCGGTGGATATGGTCTCGATGGGACCAACGGGGCGAGTGGCGCTCCGGGAGCAGGTTGTTCGGGCGCTCAAGGCTCCGTCGCGTCCGGCCAGTGGGTCGCTGGCGGCGGTGGCGGCGGCGCGGCCGGAGCGAATGGGGCGGGCGGCGGCGGTGGCGGAGCGGGCGGCGGGACGCGCGTCTGTAGCTGCTCGACCTTCAACGGCGGGACCGACGCGGGCGCGACGGGCGGTGGCGGCGGCGCGGGTGGCTGCGCGGGCGGCCTCGGGCAAGGCGGGACCGGCGGCGGTGGTTCCTTCGGCATCTTCCTGACGTGGGACTCCGCTCCCACGAGCGTCCCCGACATTTCGGCGAACGCGGTGCAGCGGGCCAACGGTGGCCGTGGCGGCGTCGGCGGCAACGCGGGCGTCGGCGGTCTCGCGGGCAAGGGCGGCTACGGTGGTCCCGACGGCACGTCGACGGACAAGACCTGGTGCTCGGGCGCCGGTGGGGCCGGCGGCAAGGGCGGTACGGGCGGCCATGGCGGTGGTGGGGGTGGCGGCTGCGGCGGCGCTGCCTACGCGATCTACGCGGCCGGACAAGGCGGCGTCAGCCTCGCGGCGCTAAAGAGCGGCAACACGGTCCTCCCCGGCGGCGCGGGCGGCGCGGGCGGACAAGGTGGGCTCAGTCTCGGGACCTCGGGCACCAAGGGCTCCGACGGTAGCTTCGACTTCACGAACTTCTGATCAGCCGCCGACGACGGTCACCCAGTCGGCTTGGCCGGGAAGCTCATGCGGACCTCGAGTCCCGCGCCCGGCACATTTCGTGCGCTGACGGTTCCCCCGTGCAGGTGAACGGCGCGCTCCGCGATGGCGAGGCCGAGACCGAGTCCGCCTTTGGAGCGTTCGCGGTCGGGCTCGACGCGGAAGAAGGGCTCGAAGAGGCACGTGAGCGCGTCCTCTGGGACACCCGCGCCCTGGTCGGTCACCGTCAGGACGGCGCCGCTGATGTCAGCCTCGAGCTTCACGACCACGGCAGTCCCCTCCGGTGTGAAACGAATCGCATTTCGGACCACGTTCTCGACGGCTCGACGCAGCTCTTCGGCCCGGCCAGAGAGGTGGAAGGGATCGAGCCTCTCGGCGCGAACCGAGCGCCCCTGCGCTTCGGCTTCGAAGTCGGCGTCGCCGACGACGGCGTTCACGAGCTCGTGCAGGGGCACACTCACCGACGCGCTGTTGTCCGACCCGAGCCTGGCTTGGAGGCGCGCGAGATCGAGCACTTCGCTCACCAGCACATCGAGACGCTCCACGTCGCGAGTGATGCGATCGAGCGTCGTTGCCACGGCCACCGGGTCCGAGGGGTTGCGGCGGCCGAGCTCGATGGCCACCCGGAGTCGCGAGAGCGGCGACCGTAGCTCGTGCGAGACGTCGCGGACGAGCCGTTGCTGAGCGCTCAGGAGCGCGCCGAGCCGTCCGGCCATGCGATCAAAGTCGCGCGCGAGGGTGGAGACCTCTGACGGCTCGTCGACGAGCTCGTTCCCGACGCGCCGCGCGAGGTCGCCGCCGGCAATACGCGTCGCCGCCTCACGCAAGGACTGGATGGGGCGGGAGAGACGGCGCACGAGCACGAGGCACACGACCGCCGACACACCGAGCACCATGAGCATCTGCGCGAGTAGGGTGGCGGCGGGCGGTGGCCGCGTCCAAAAGGTCCACGTGGGGTGGGTCGCGACCGCCACGTAACCTGCCGCAGACAGGGGGACCACGTATACGTCGCCCGAGTCGTCGTTCAGGATGCGCCCTGGCCGCGAGACCGACTTCACGAGCTCTTGGCTCTGGGTCGGGACCGGGGGCGAGTCTGGGTCCGTCGCGACGAGGACCCCGTCTCGAAAGAGCGCGAGCCCGCCATCGGGCTCAATTTCGTTGTACGACCGGAGGATCGCGGCGGTGCCAGCTTGGTCGCCTTTCTGGTGCAGAATCGCGGCCCGCTCCCCGTGGTGCTCAACGAAGGCGGTGACCTTTCGGTTTCGACGCTCGACCCGCTCCTCAGGGACCGAGATGGTCGAGATGAGCAGGAATCCGCCGGCGACGACCACCATCGCCGGCCAAATTAAGAAGAACAGCCGCGGAAACAGGCGGTTCATGTGGGCTCACCGAGCGCCGTGTAGAGATACCCGACACCTCGGATGGCGCGAATGCGCTCCGACCCGCCTGGATGAGGACCCAACTTCCGGCGAAGGTTGGACATATGGACGTCGATGCTGCGGTCCATCGCCGCCAGTGGACGACCCAGAACGCGTTCGGCGAGCTCATCGCGCGTCACGGGCCGGCCCGCCGTCTGGAGGAGGACCTCGAGCAGGCCGACTTCCGCCGCCGTCAGGGTCAGCGGCTCCCCGTCCCGCGTGGCCCGCATGGCGCTCGCGCACACCGTGAGGTCGCCGAGCGCGACCGTCAGGGGTGCTACGCCAGCCTCTCCGACGCGTTGTTCCTGACGACGGAGCACGGAGCGCACGCGCGCGAGGAGCTCTCTCGGGTTGAAGGGCTTCGGGAGGTAGTCATCCGCACCGAGCTCGAGGCCTTTGATGCGGTCGTCCTCATCGCCCCGGGCCGTCAACATGATGACCGGCACCACCGAGACGCGTCGGAGGTGAGACAGGACATCAAGCCCGTTTCGGTTGGGCAACATGACGTCGAGGATGACGAGCTCGAACGCGCCAGACTGGGCTCTGAAGAGGCCGACGTCCCCGTCGTGTTCGAGCTCGACGTGGAGGCCATCCGGCTTCAGATACTCGCGGACCAGCTCGCAGAGCTCCCGGTCGTCGTCGACCATGAGGATGCGCGAGTGGCCACTCCCGATGGACGGTGTGGTCGCGCTCGACGCAGCCGAATGGGGCCCGCCCGGTGAGGAGTGCTCACGGTGACGAGACGAGGATGAGTGAGGGCCAGGGGTCTTCGTGGAGGTAGGCATCGCGTCGCATCATAACTCAGGAGTCGGCGCGTGAAGCTCCTGGCGTGCGCAAGGTTTTCTGGTATGACCGGCGGCCATGCAGTCCGTCCATGCTTTACGCCCCCTTGTCGTCGTCGTCACGGCCCTCTGGGCGGTCTCGGGCGCCCCCGCGCACGCCGAGAGCCCAGCCCTTCGCGACGTCGAGTCGGAGGCCGCGCGCATCGGGTCGCAGTGGGTCACCACGTTCCACTTTCTCGACAGCCTCGCGGCCGGCAGAGCCACGTCGCCGCACCTCCCGGCCCGTGCGCCGCTCTACGACAAGGTCGACGCGGCCAGGAAGAATCCCATTACGGTTCAGCACCCGTGGGGAGGCGAAGGGGAGAACCGCTTCATGCGGCTCCGCGTGCGAAAGACCGACCCGAAGCAGGTCCTCCAAGATCTCCGTGATTGTTTGGCGGTGCCGCTCGTGGGCCGAATCGAGTGGGACGTCGACGTTCTGCCGGGCTCCGAACTGCGGATGGCGACCGAGTACGTGTCCATGGGCCGAGGGAGCGCGCGACTGCGCGTCGTCGCCAGCGAGGGCGGGCGGGAGACGGTCGTCTTCGACGAAGTCGCCAAAGCGAAGTCGGTCTATGGCAATCGCTGGGAAGAGCGTCGCTTCTCCCTCGCGGCCCTCGGCGGCAAGAAGGTCAAGCTGCGCTTCGAGGTCGACGACACGGGCCTGGGCGAAGGGCGCTTCGAGAAACGCGGCAAGGTGCAGGGGCTCGGCCTCTTCTCGATGCCCCGTGTCGTCACGCGCCTCGACGCGAAGAACAAAGCCGTCCGCAGCGACGTGAAGCGCCGCATGGGCGATGAGATGAACCGCAGCATCATCATGACGGTGTTCGACTCGATGCGCGCGGACCTCGTGCCGCCGGTCCGTGAGGAGCGGAAGATCATCCCGTCGATCACTCCGGAGCTCGACCGCTTCTTCGAGCGCTCGACGGTGATGACCCGCGCGTTCTCGCCCGGTAATCAGACCCGCACGGGCAGCTACGTCTTCTCGACGAGCCTCCCGCCGGCTGTCGCGGGCTGGTGGCAGGAGCGCTGGGAGTTCGACGACAGGACTCGTGAGCGCTTCTATCGCAGCCGGATCACGACCATGGCGGCCGAGCTCCGCAAACGCGGCTACGTCGTCGGGATGCTCGGCTACAACAGCTTCCTCAATGGGAGCATGTACTTGTCCCTCGACATGGGCTTCGACTTCGTCGGCGAGTTCAACGGCCCGCCCGAGAACACGGCGCGGTCGACGGACGCGGTCATGGGTTGGCTCGACGACCACAAGGACGAGAAGTTCTTCCTGCTCGTCTGGTACGACGGACCGCACTTCCCGTACTCGCCGCCCCGCGGCTACACGGACAAGCTCTACGCCAAGGGCGTGGCGAAGGACCTCAAGTTCTTCGCACACGGCTACCTCGGCAAGATGCTCTATGCCGACGAACACTTCGGGCGGCTCATGGCACACGTCCAGAAGCTGGGCCTCACCGACAAGTCGATCCTGGCCGTGACCGCTGACCACGGCGAGGCGATGGATCCGCGGCACGACGGCTACTCGGACAACGTCAACACCCGCATCGCACGCATGCACGGCAAGACCTTCTTCGACGAGGAGGTTCACATCCCGATGGCGGTGCGCGCGCCGGGCCTCGTCCTCGAGAAGAGAGCGGTGAAGAACCAGGTCTCTCTCATGGACCTCGGCCCTACCTTCCTGGATCTACTGGGGATCCCAGTCAGTGACCGCTTCATGGGACGGTCGTTCGCCCCGTTGCTTCGCGGTATGACGGCGCCCGATGACCGGCTCGTCTACTTCGAAGGGCGTTGGAGCGCCGGGATCCGAGCGGGGGGCTACAAGTACATCTACCACGAGAAGGACGAGCGTCTCCGGATCAACAACCAGGACCTCTGGCAGCGTGGACGCGACGGGCCGCATGAGATCTACGACGTCGAGAGGGACCCCTTCGAGCTCCAGAACCTCGCCAGCCGCGACCCTGCCCTCCGCAAGCGGATGCGGGACCGCTACGCCGCGTGGCGCACGGAGATGCTCGCTCGCTACAAGCAGGTCGTGGCCGAGAAGGACCGGCAAGGAGACAAGATCCCTGACCCGCTGAAGCCCATCTCGGAATGACGGCGAGCCTCTACGCGGGTTCTGGGCCGCTCGCGGACCGCATGCGTCCGCGACAGCTCGACGAGCTCGTCGGTCAGGAGACCGCGTTCGGGCCGAGGAGCTTCCTCCGTCGCGCCATCGAACGCGGGGCCCTCCCGTCGTTCATCCTCTGGGGACCGCCCGGCACCGGCAAGACGACGATCGCGACGCTCGTCGCGGGTCTCTGCCGCCACACCTTCGTTTCTTTCTCGGCCGTCCTCGGCGGCGTGAAGGAGATCCGCGAGATCGTCGCGGAAGCACGACACCGACGTGCCCTCGGGACGCGAACGGTCCTCTTCGTCGACGAGATCCATCGCTTCAACAAGTCGCAGCAAGATGCGTTCTTGCCGCACGTCGAGGACGGGACACTCATCCTCATCGGCGCCACGACGGAGAACCCGAGCTTCGAGCTCAACGCGGCGCTGCTGTCTCGGATGCGGGTGGTCAAGCTGCGTCGCCTGGAAGCGGAGGACATCCGGCGCATCCTTCGGCACGCCATGGACGAGCCGGCGCCACGCGGGCTCGGGGGCGCGGTCACGGCGACGAACGAGGCGCTCGACCGACTGGCGTCCTTCGCCGATGGCGACGCGCGTCGGGCCCTCACCTTCCTCGAAGCCGCGGCGTCGGTCGCAGATGGCGAGATCACGGACGAGCTGGTCCTCAGCGTGCAGCCGGCGGGCGCCATTCGGCACGACCGAGCCGGCGACAGCCACTACGACATCGTCAGCGCCTTCATCAAGTCGCTGCGCGGCTCCGATCCGGACGCGGCGCTCTACTATCTGGCGCGGCTCCTCGAAGGAGGCGACAGCCCACGTTTCCTCTTCCGTCGCATGGTCATCTTCGCTTCGGAGGACGTCGGCAACGCCGATCCGAGAGCACTCCAAGTCGCCGTGGCAGCGTCACAAGGGTTCGAGCTGGTCGGTATGCCCGAGGGGCGGCTGCTTCTGGCCCAAGCCGCGACCTTCCTGGCGACCTGCCCGAAGTCGAACGCCTCTTACGCTGGGATGAACCGCGCCCAGGAGGCTGTGCAGCGCACCGGCGCGCTCGAAGTGCCATTGCATCTGCGTAACGCTGCGACGGGGCTCATGGCGGAGCTCGGTTATGGGCAAGGTTATCGCTACCCACACGACTACGGCGGCTTCGTAGCGCAGCAGTACCTGCCGGACGCGCTCGTGGGGACCCACTTCTACGAGCCGACCTCGAACGGCAATGAAGGTCGGGTGAAAGTCTGGCTCGATGGCGTTCGAAAGCGCGAAGGCAAGCCCGATGCCCCTTAGTGCCCACCCCGCGCTCACGACCCAACTGCTCGATGCGTTGCGCGGCGAGGCCGAGAACGCCGATCGTCTCGCCGTCGACCCCCTCGGGCTCGTGCTCGCCGCGTGTCCGAGCGGGGACTCGCGGGAACGCGAACTCGGGGCCTACGTCGCGGCGGGTCTCGCGATGGGTAACGTCGTGGCGATCGGCCGCAGCGTCACCCGCGTGCTCGACTGCTGGCGCTCCGGCGACGCCCTGCCCTTTACGGTGCACCGCTGGGTTCGCGGCCCCGATATGCAGCACCTGCTGGACCGGCTCTCGTCGCTTCAGGTCCGGTACGGCTCGCTCGAAGGCGCGTTCCTCGACGGCTACGTCCCCGGGCGGGGCGTGGCTGCGGGGCTCTCCCGGCTCTCGGCGCTCGTCCGGGAAGGCTTGCCGCCGACGCGTGGGATCGTGAGCCTTTCGGCAGACCCGGCGGACGGTAGCGCGTGCAAGCGCCTCTGCCTCTTCCTGCGCTGGATGGTGAGGCGTGACGGCTACGATCTCGGGCTCTGGACTCGCGTGTCTCCGGCTGACCTCATCGTGCCGCTCGATGTTCACGTCATCGCGTTTGCACGCCGTTACGGGCTCACGCGTCGCGCGACGGTGAACTGGATCATGGCCGACGAGGTGACGAGCCACTTTCGGGCGTTGGCACCGGGCGACCCTCTCCGCTGGGATTTCGCGATCAGTCACTATGGGATGATGAATGGGTGGAGCTAATATGCTGGTGTCTTGTAACAAGATCTTCGCCTGTCTTTTATCCGTAGTTGGCCTCTCGGCGTCGTCGGTGCACGCCGAAGTCCCTCAGCTCACCCAGGAGCTCATGGCCATCGTCATCGCGACCCCGGAGTCGCGGAAACCGGACCCGAAGCATGCAGCCGTGGTCTCGCAGTTCGCGGGGCTCCTCGAAGCCGCGCTCACCCGAGCTGGAACCGGGCGGGCGCGATTTATGGTGCCAGCGCGACTGACTGAGCTCTCGGAGGCCAGGACGGCGCTCGAGGCTGCGCGACGAGCGCTCGCGACGGACGCGGGGTTCGCGCAACGCGACGCACACGAGGCGCGTTATGGCGACGTCCTCCTCCTGCTCAAGAGCGCCGCCGCGTCGGCCCCCGCGGCCCTCTTCTCCGAGGTCTACCGCGTCCTCGGGCTGACGCGGATCTTGTCCGGGGACAGCCGGCTCGCCCTCGAGTACATGCGCTCCGCCTACACGCTCTCGCCCTTCACGGACCAAGAGCTCTTCGGGATGCAACCTCTGAAGCCGCTTCTCTCGGAGGTCGCTGCGGAACGGACCACCGGCAAGATCCTGATCGTGACGGAGCCCCCGCTCGCGGAGGTGATCGTGGGTGACGGCGGGGTCCAGGGCCTCTCGCCGCTCGAGCTCGAGCTACCCGTGGGGACTCATCTCGTCCGAGTGCGACGTGACGGCTCGGAGGCGCAGGGGCTCCTCGTCGACGTGCGCGCCGGGGTCACCGAGCGCCGGCTGGTGAAGCTCCCGCCGCTCCCAGGGGCGGCGAACGCCGAGCTCCTGGCCCGGCAGCTCACCGATCCGAAGAAGCCGCTACTAGGACCGGCGCAGCCGGAGGCACTCGCGACGCTAGACCGACTCTACGGCTCGCGGAACGTCGTCGTGATCCGAGTCGGGATCGCGCCGGCCAAGAAGAAGTCCCCGAAACGATTCATCCTCTCGGGCGTGCAGCGACGGCCGGATGGCACCATCGTCGGTATCGCCGTCGAGATACCGCTCGACGCCGGCGTGCTCTCTGCGATCGAATCGCTCGTCACGGGATGGATGGCGCCGAGTCCCGCGTTGAAGCCGGCTCTGGAACCGGCAGCCGTGCCGACCGGGGAGGGAGCGCCTGCGCCGTGAGCGGGGCGACGGGACCGAATGATTTTGTCTTGAGTTAGGGGCTGATGCACGATGTCGCGCCCGGCGACGGGACACGGCGTGCTGTGGCGCCGACCAAGCTGGACGCTCCCCGAGGGCGGAGCAAGAGGAGGAGAGATCATGGCTGACGAGGGTGGTAGCGACATCAATTGGAAGGAACTGTCGGTCGACAAGTCCATCGACGTGATCCTGGTCCCGCTCGGGCTCTTCGCCGCGCTGTGGATGCAAAAGTGGGTCGATGATCGGAAAGAGAAGGAGGACTACAAGGAGCTCCTCGGCAACTTCGTAGCCGAGATCGACACCAACCGCGCCAAGGCCAAGGCGATCGAAGATGATCTCGGGCCGATCACCGACATCGAGTCGGAGAAGGTCCTCGGCCCGCTGCAGTCGCGTTTCACCGAGTTCACCACGTCGGCAAGCGACGCGGTGAAGGTGCTCGGGTGCCTCGACCTCATGATCGATCAGGCGCTCGGCGGCGCGGCCAACAAGCCGAGCGGCCCGCAGCAGGAAGCGCCACCGCAGCCCGCGGACGGTGCCGAAGAAGGGGACGGCGAGGAGGCCGAGGCGCCGCCTGCGGCCGCACCGGCGGACCCCGCCGCACCGGCCGCAGCTCCCGCCGACCCGGCCGCCGCGCCCGCTCCCGCAGCGGCACCGGTCGTCGATCCGGCTGCGGCTCAGCCCGCCGCCGCCCCTGCGGCCGCGCCGGCCGCTGACCCGGCTGCGGCCCCGGCCGTCGCCACCGGCGGCGAGAAGGAGCTCGCCGAATGCACGGCCTTCCTTGAGGAGGTCGGCAAGAAGCCGGACACCAAGTTCGTGCCCATCGACCTCGCACCGCTCTACCGGTACGAGGTGTGGCAGACCTACCTCGCGTCCGGGATCAAGCTCTTCAAGGACAAGGAAGCCAAAGCGCTCGGCCTGAAGCTCGGCGAGGTCTACTCGGCCGCGCGGGAAGTCGAGAAGCGCGTCGAGGACATCGAGAAGGTGTTCAACGACAGCTTCATGGACGCCAAGGGCAAGATCGACAGCCTCGGCGCCGAGATGGAAGACCTGCTCGGCGACTTCGACGATCCGGAGGAGATCCGTGAAGCGCAGCCGCGTCTGAACGAGATGGCGGAAGAAATCCTCGAGTCGAAGTACGACATCATCAACGTCGAGTCGGTCATCCACATGAAGACCGAGCGGCTGAAGGAGTACGTCGGCGACATGAACAAGAAGTTCGACGCTCTCAAGGCCGAGCTCGAGAAAGAGCAGAAGCGCTAAGGGCTCAAGAGCTTCCCGGCCTGCTCCCGACTCCGCCCCTGCGGCGAAGAGCGGGAGCGGCCCCTCTCGGCCCCGCCCCCAATTACCTCGGGCTATACCCCTCAAACACGAAGCGCGCCTTCTCCCGGTCTCGGGTGGCGATGGTGACGGCGACGTCGGCCCGGCCGGCATACGTCGACGTGTCGAACGTGGCTTCGAAGAGGCGGCCGATCTCGGTCAGCGTCGTTCTATAGACCTCGTCGTCACCGACGCGGATGGTGAGCTCGACCTTCACAGGCCCCCGCGACTTGTCGTCGAGGCCGTAACGGAAGCGGAGCGTCGGCCCGAGTGGCGAGCTCGGAAAGACGACCTTGACGGGTTTGCGGCTCTCGTGGCCGGCCGCGAGGATCATCCCCTTGGCGTTCCCCGGGCCAAAGGGGTGGTCTTGTGCGCCGTTGACACCGACGTACTGGTCATCGCCACGGCTCCCTTCGCACTCCCACGACCACCGCATGTTGTTGAAGTAGTCACAGCGCTTGTCGTCGAGGTAGACGCGCGCCGATTCAATGTGATCGGAGAGCCGGCCCTCGGCCTCGCGAGAGTGCGAGATCCACCAGGAGGAGGCGATGAGCGACAGGGTCACGGCGACCGCGACAATACGGCCGAAGGACGTCGAGACGAGCGGCCGACGCCACCGCTCGATGACGGCCTCAAGGAGCACGGCCCCCGGAATGGACACGAGCCCGAAGTAAGGGAAGAGGAAACGCTCGTGGTAGTACTTGAAACGACAGAAGAAGAGCGCGAACGAGACGGCGGTGACGGCGAGGGCGATGGCGAAGACACGCGTCTCCCGGCGGCGGACCATCGGAATGAGCCCGAGCCAAAACACCGTGATCGGGGCATAACGCGTGAGGAGCCCGCGCCCTTCGGTGAAGAGGAGGTCTACGACGCCCTTCTGGAGCGGCGTCGTGAAGAGCGCCGCGTGTGAGGCGACACCCAGCTCGCCGTCCTTCACGATGAGGACACGTTGGTAAGACGTCACGAAGGGGCTGCCGAACATGGTCCAGTTCATCGCCCCGTAGAGCGCGAGCGGCACCGCGCCGCCGGCCGCGGTCTCGAGCAGCCGCCGAAGTGCGGCTCGGGGATCTCGCCACGCGCCGTCGAGGATGATGACGGCGAGGAGCGGGGCGAAGAGCGCGTTGGTGATCTTCACCCAGATAGCCACGGCGAAGAGGAAGCCAGCGAGCAGCCGATATCGTCGCTGGGCGCGGACGTCCTCAACGCCTGGCGGCGCGAGTGCCTCGAGCGCCGATAGGAATGCCCCGAGAACGAAGAGCGTGTAGAAGCCGTCGTTCGAGTAGTTGTAGGCGTACTCCCCGTGGGGACCGACGAGCCCGACCACCGATGCCGCGGCGGCGGCGACACCCGGACCGGCGAAGCGCCGAGCGAGCGCGTAGCCGAGGACCAGGACGCCCGTGACCGTGAGGACGTTGAAGATGAGCGTCCCCGGCACGCCGAAGACCCAGTAGAAGGGCAACGACGCGATCGGCATGAGGTAGCCGTGTTTCGGCCACCACTCCCCGTTGCGGCCGAGAGAGATGTTCGAAAACGCGTCGTTGATGTCGCGTTGTCCGCTATACCACGACGCCGGGTGGGTGCCGGACTGTTCGAGGGTCGCTCGTTCAGTAAGCGACTTCTGCATGTTGAGGTAGAAGCCGCCGTCGCCGACGAGCCATTCGTTCGGCGTGTACTTCTGAATGAGCCCAGGGAGGGTCACGAGCACGAAGCCGATGGCTACCAGCCAGGCAAAGGCCCGCGGTGGGTCGCCGGGACGAGAGGGCAACATCGGTCAGCGCGGCGCTAGGTCGGCGGGCGGCGCCCGGACGGACAGGGTCGCGGAGCAGCGTTGGCCGCGCGGGACGGGCTGGGACAGCGACAGCCCTTTCACGGCCTTATAGATGCAGGCGTCGCCTTTGGCGTCGAGCGCCCGGCCGACAGCGATGAGCCTGGCTGTGGCCGAGTGACAGGCCGAAAAGGAGTCCGCGCCGAGAAGCGCCGCGTGATACTGCAACGGTGACGGGCAGTTGCCTGGTGACACCTGGGAGATGTCGAGCTGGACGGGGGTGAGGTCGCCGCGGCGCCGCGCCCTCTCGAGCGCCTCGAGAGCGGTGCGTTCGTCCGGGTGGGCGAATGCCAGCGGGTCAAAGCGCGGAGACTCGGGGTTCAGGAAGTCGGGCGCCTGTTGCCGGGCCCGACGGAAGTGCCCCAGCGCGCGCGCGGGATGGCCCTCGGCGAGCGCCAAGAGCGCCTCGCTCCACGGGAGGTTGGCGGCGGTCGCCGGCGCCGTGGCGGCCGCTGAATCAAGCGCCGTCCGAGCGAGGTCGAAGCGGCCCGCGTGGATGGCGGCGGTCGCATGAAGGACATGGTGGTGCCACTCGCCGGACCGTGCCGCTTCGGCTGCGTCCGTGAGGGCGTCTGCGATGGAACCCGTACGCAGCTCCGCAAAGGCCAGGATGGCGAGCACCGGCGCGCCGAGCGCGCGCGCCGGTGCGAGGCGCGTCACGGCGAGGTCCGCTCGGTCCGTCGCGAGGAGCGCGCTCCCGAGCGCCGCGAGAGGCCCCGGATCGCCGGGGATCAGTGCGACGGCCTTCTCCAGGTGGACGAGCCCGCCGGCCGGATTGCCGGTGGAGACGAGCAACATACCGAGGTTGAAGGGCCAGTCGCCGACCGTCGGTTCCAGCGTGAGGAGCGCGCGGAAGGCCGCTTCGGCTTCGACGAGCTGTCCGGCCTCGAGCGCGGCGCCCGCGTATTCGGCTTGCAGCGCGGCGTCCGCCGGACGACGGACGACGGCGGCACGAAGGCCTTCGAGCGACGTTTCCTTCGGCGGCGGCGCCAGGAGGACAAGCACGCTGGTCAGGGCCAGCGCGACGCTCACGCGAGGGCGCCAGCGGCCCGAAGGCGCGCAAGCAGCTCGTCGAGGACGACGCCAAGGGGACGCTGCTCCCCAGTGAGGTGGACGAGAGCGACGGGCCGGACTAGGTCCGAGACGGGCTCGGGTGGCGCCCCGACGGCGATGGCGATAAGCCCTTGGGCGGCCACCGCGTGGGCGGCGAGGGCGGGCACTTCGACCGCGGCGATGCCGAGGTCGCACAAACGACGAAGGAGGGCGCGGAGGACGTGGGTGGTGGTGTCGGGGAGCCCGTCGACGAAGACGGTGGCCCCGCTCGTTCCGAAGCGCGCGCGGCGCTCTTCGTCCGTGATGAGCCCATCCGGGAGCCGTACGTCAGGGACGGCAACCCCGAGCGCTTGTGTGAACGCGTCTCGCGCGCTGACGCCCTCGGTAGAGCCGGTGATCATGCCCGCGGCGACGGTGTCGTTCGTGAGCCGGTCGATGAGGATGAAGGCCCCCATCGCGCGGCTGTCCGTGTAGGCGTCGAATACGAGCGGCTTCGACGTCGTGATGCGGCAACGCCCGATCTCGTTCATCGCGAGCGAGTTCGCGTCGTGAGGCGCGAGCGTATTCACGTCGATGCGCGAGAGCACGTCGGTGACCACGGCCGGGGAGCGGTTCGTGGTGTGCTTCAGGAAGTAGGAGCGGCCGACCGCGAGCGGCGCTTCGCTCATCCAGACGACGGTGGCGTCGACGGTGGTCGCGACCCGCGGTGGATTCGCCGGTGACGCGATGACGTCGCCGCGGCTAGCGTCGCGTTCGTCCTCGAGCGTGATGGTGACCGCTTCTGGCGCGAAAGCCTCGTCGCGATCGCCGTCAAAGGTCACGATTCGGGCGATGCGGCTCGCCTGACCGCTCGGGTAGACCGTGACCCGGTCGCCCTTGCGGACGAGGCCCGCCGCGATGGTCCCCGCATAACCGCGGAAGCTGGCGTCGGGGCGGCTGACGAGCTGAACGGGCATGCGGAAGTGGGTGGGATCGCCCGCGGCCGCGCGATCGCGTGAGATCGGCGCGGTCTCAAGGATCTCCATGAGGGTCGGGCCCGAGTACCACGGCGTGTGTTCGCTGCGAGCGACGACGTTCTCGCCGAGCAGGGCCGCCATGGGGATGACGTCGATGGCGGGGAAGCCGAGTGGGGTCGCGAAGGCGCGGTACTCGGCGTCGATCTCCCGGAAGCGGGCCTCGGACCAGCCGACGAGATCCATCTTGTTGATGGCGACGACGACGTTTCGGAGCCCGAGCAGCGACACGATGAACGAGTGGCGTCGCGTCTGCGTGAGGACCCCGTAGCGGGCGTCGATGAGGATGATGGCGAGATCGGCGGTGGACGCGCCCGTCGCCATGTTGCGCGTGTATTGCTCGTGGCCGGGCGTGTCCGCAATAATGAACTTGCGGCGCGCCGTGGAGAAGTAGCGGTACGCGACATCGATGGTGATGCCTTGCTCCCGTTCGGCTTTGAGGCCGTCGGTCAGCAGCGCCGGATCGAAGTTGTTTCCCGTCGTACCGTGCTTCAGCGAGGCGCTCTCGAGCGCCTTCAGGTGGTCTTCGTAGACCATCTTGGTGTCGAAGAGGAGACGCCCGATGAGGGTCGACTTCCCGTCGTCGACGCTGCCGCACGTAATGAAGCGCAGCAGCTCCTTGGTCTCGTGTTGCTTTAGGTACGCGCCGATGTCCGTCGCGATGAGTTCGGAGACGTGTGACATCAGAAGTACCCCTCTTTCTTCTTCTCCTCCATCGAGGCGTCCTGGTCGCTGTCGATCAGCCGACCTTCACGCTCGGAGCGCCGCGCGAGCAGCATCTCCTGAATGATCTCGGGGAGTGTGGTCGCCGAGGACTCGATGGCGCCCGAGAGCGGGTAGCAGCCGAGGGTACGGAACCTCACGGTGCGCAGCTCCGGCACTTCGCCGGGTCGCAGCGGCATGCGGTCGTCGTCGACCATGATGAGGGTCCCGTCGCGCTCGACGACGGGTCGCGGCGCCGCCAAGTACAGCGGGACGATAGGGATCTGTTCGAGGTGGATGTATTGCCACACGTCGAGCTCGGTCCAGTTGGAGAGCGGGAAGACGCGGATGGATTCGCCACGGTCGATGGCGCCGTTGTAGAGGTTCCAGAGCTCGGGCCGCTGGTTCTTCGGATCCCAGCGGTGGTTCTGATCGCGGAAGGAGTAGACGCGCTCCTTCGCACGCGACTTCTCTTCGTCACGGCGAGCCCCGCCGAACGCGGCGTCGAAGCCCCATTGGTCGAGCGCCTGCTTGAGCCCCTCGGTCTTCATCACGTCGGTGTGTTTCTTCGATCCCGCCGTGAACGGGTTGATGCCGGCTGCGATACCGGCTTCGTTCACGTGGATGAGGAGGTTGAACCCGTGTCGGTCCTGCATCTCCTGACGGAAGCGATACATGTCCTGGAACTTCCAGGTGGTATCGACGTGCAGAAGGGGGAAGGGCAACTTCCCCGGGTGGAACGCTTTGAGCGCGAGGTGGAGCATCACCGACGAGTCTTTCCCGATCGAGTACAGCATGACCGGGTTCTCGAACTCGGCCGCGACCTCTCGGATGATGTGGATGCTCTCGGCCTCGAGGGCCTTCAGGTGAGTCAGGGTGTAGGCGTCCATGCGGCGGGGCTTATACCACTTCGGCGGCAGGCGTGTGCTGCGTTGATGACGGATTCGACGGACACGGCCGTCAGGCCGCCGTTCGTCGCACGATGAGCCCCTTGAACTCGTGAGGAGAGAGGCCCATGCAGCGTTCATCGACCGAGTCGAAGCGCAGCTCGCCGATGGACTCGGGATCGAGCTGATCGCCGAGCAGGTCTACGAACATCGCGTCGGTGTACCCCACCTTGTCGAGCGTGATGCCGAAGGCGCCGAGCATGCTGCGGAGGTTCTGGAAGTACGTTCGCGTCGTCGCGAGCGTGCGGCCGCTGCGGTCGAGCCCGACGAGGTCGTGGAGGTACTCGACCTTGGTCTCGAGGCCGATGTGGCGAGCGACCTGCGCCAACTGCCCGAAGTGAATACTGAACTCGAGGTGATCGAGCTGCGTGGAGGCGACCGGATAACGCGCCACTTCGCCGTACTCCGAGATGTAGGCGCCGCCGCCCGGCGCGAGGGCCGTCGCGAGTTTACGGACGAAGCGCATCGCCCCGATGTTGACGAAGAAGGGGTCCGGCGCGTCGCGCAGGTTGACCTGGTGGTCCCTCAGGAACGCGATGGTGTCATTCGCGGGCGGCGGCAAGAGGTCCGGCTCGTCGAAGTCGCTGTCGAGGCCGCAGAGCTCACGCGTGAGCTTGACGGTCGTGAAGTCGCCGACGACCTCGTTCGAGACGAGCAGATCGATGCTGCCGGCGTCGAAGTCCATGGTCTCGACGTTCCCGGGACGCCAGGTCACGCGGTCGAGCACGCCGGCGTCCATGAGCGTCTGTCGTTGGGCGTCGCGCAGCGCCGGTGAGAGGTCGACGATGGTGTAGCTGACGTGCTCGTAGAGCTCCGGTGCCCGCGTCCGAAGGTCGGTCAGGAGCGCGGCGGCGAGGTGCCCGAGCCCGCCGCCGACCTCCACGATCCGGCGGACGTGAGGACCGAAGAGCCCGCGCATCCAGAAGGCGTCGGCGAGGCGCTCGCCGTAGCTGGCGTTGCCGAGGAGCGGGTGGGGGCTTCTAAAGAGGTGCGAGAGGGTGGTTTCGACGCTCGCGAACTGTTCCGCGGCGTCGGTGACCCCGGTCTCGTAGTAAGCGTGCGGCGGGTTGAGAGGGACGCCGACCGGGTCGAGCGCGTCCACCGGGGTGGGGTCCTTCGCGGGGTCCCACGGCGCGTAGGGCATGGTGGACTTCAAGTAGCTCGGCCACTGATGCTCTTTGCCGAACTTCGCGAGGGGCACCTTCGAGAGCTTGCAGTACTGCTGGCTCGAGTGCGTCCATCGTTGAACCTCGCGCCGCACGTGCTCGCGTGGATCACCCGACGCCTTCAGCGCGGGGCCGACCTCCGGATCGGCGATGAGCTCGTCCGTGAGTTCGGAGAGCGTGGCGGCGCCGTCGAGGCGAAGGAAGAGGCGGGACGCCCACGGGACGAGCGGATCGATGAGGGTGCGCCCCTCGCGATCGGTGCGCCAGAGGGTCACCTCGGCAGGGCCGGGCGCGTGGTAGACCAGCCAGCGCGAGCGCACGGGCACCATCGAAAACACGCTGGTCGCCTCGGCTTCGTCAGACTCGATGAGGCACGAGAAGAGCCGGAACACCGTAATGAACTCGTCTAATTGCGCGGCGTCCCACTCGCCCTGCCCCGCCTTGCCGAAGCGCGCATCGGCCTCCTCTCGTGTGCGCGGCGCGCCACCGGGAGCCGCCCGATTGTGGAACTCCAGGAAGGCCGCGAGGTCCGGGCTCATCGCGATGATGTACCCGAAGAGGTTGTGGTAGGCGTAGATGGTGCCGTGCTGCACGAAGTACGTGACGTGACGGCTACGCATGAGGGGGGCCGAGTTCGCTGTGCTCATGGTCTTCCGTGAAGGCTGAGATTTTGAGGGTCAGGCCCCGGGCGGGAGGCAGACGGTGGTCGGCAGCCCGTTCGGGAGCACCTTGGGCTGGCAGGTGTAGCCGTCGCCAGCGCGACAATCGCCGTTGCTGACGCACTTCTTGGCGCAGAGAGTCTGGTCGGAGTTGAGCTGGACGCAGCTCGCGTCGGATGGGCACTCCGGGTTCGACTTGCAGCCGACTTGGCCGCAGTAACCGCCGTTGCCCGGGAAGGTGCAGCTCGCGGCGCCATCACAGTCGGCGGCGACGGCGCACGCAGCGCCACTCGCCCCGGTACCGCTCGGGCCACAGAAAGTCCCGAAATCATAGCCTTTGCAAGACCATCCGAGCTTACAGTCCCCTTCGTAGGTACAGCCGGCGAGGCACTGGTTCTCGTGGCACGGCATGTCTTGGCCCAGCGGGCAGTCCTCTTCATCAAAGCAATACGCCGAGACGCATGCGCCCGTGGCGATCCAGCAGATGTCTTCGGGATCACAGGCCTTCGAACTCTCGCAGCCCTCGGACTCGAAGGTGACCATCTCGACGGCGAGCGCCGTGCCCGCTGGGCCCTCGACGCGCAGGTAGAAGTTGCCGCTGAAGGGAGCGCTGTCGAGGCTGACGAGGAGGCCCTTGGTGTCGGGTTCGCCGACCACGAGCGGCTCGTCGTCGTCGATCGTGTAGAGCTCGGCCTTCACGTCGGCGCCGGCTGGGAAGCGGACCTCGAACACCGCGCCGTCGCCCACCTTGAGGGGTACATAGAACCAGTCTTCGTTGCAGCAGAGGAGGAGGTCTTGAAGCTCGTCCGCGGGCGGCGTGAGCAGGGACGCGTCGCCGCGGTCGTCGTTGGGCTCTTCGGCATCGTCGACACAGGTCGTGCCGCTGCTGACCTCGGTCGCGAGCGAGTAGGGGCTGAGCGTGGTCGCGGACGGGACGCCACGGACAAGGACGATGAGCGACTCGGACCGCGGCGCTTCGTAGAAGGCGGCTTCGGTCCCGCCGACGGCCTCCGAGATCGCGACGGGCGTGTCGAGGTTCGACTCGCGATAGAGCGCGAGCTCGAGATCACCCGCCTCGGGCGTGTAGGTGAGCGACGCCGAGAAGATCTGCCCGCAGGTGAGCTCGACCTCGTAGAAGTCCAGGTCGGCAGGGCAGAACATGAGGCCTGGGAAGTCGCCGGACGCCGGCAAGGCGGCGGGCTGGAGCTTGGTGTCGTTCGGCTCGCGATCGTCGTCGTCGCAGTCGAGGCCGCCCGTCGAGACGACCATGGTGTAGAGCGATTGGAACACCGACTGGCCGGTCCCGAAGATCTTTACCAGCACCGTCTCGGTCTTGTCGGCGGTGTAGACGAGCACCTCCTGGTCCGTGGCGCTGTCCGAGACGGCGAGTGCGGCCGTGGTGTCTCCTTCGGCGAAGAGCGCGAGGTCGAGGTCACCGTCGTCATGTTCGAAGTCGAGGGTGATGGAGAGGGTCTGGCCTGGCGCGAGCGCGATTCGAAACCAGTCGACGTCGATGGGCACGGACGTGGTGTCACACAAGGACAGGTTTTCGTAGTCGCCGACCGTCAGGGCGGTCGCCGTGGCCGACGTGTTGTTGGGCTCGTTGAAGTCGTCTTTGCAGCTCCCCACGATGATGTCGGGGTCGAGGACGTCGATGTCGACGTCGGTCAGGATCCGGTAGTTTCCGTCAGAGACAGCGAAGACGAAGGTGGCGGTGGTCCCCGCGTCCGTAGGCCCCGGCGTCCAACGGAAGCGGGCCGCGCCAGGGTCGAAGGACGCCGCGGACGGCAGCACGGAGTCCGTCGAATAGACGAGGGGATCGCCTTCGGGATCAATGGCTTGCAGGACCAGTTCGTAGGAAGTCCCGACCTCCGCCACCTGCAGGGGCAGAGGCAGAAAGACGGGGGGCCGGTTCTGGCCGGGCGCCAGGATGAAGAAGGAGACCGACATGGTGTCGGTCGCTTTCGAGTCCGTGACCGAGAACGTGACCGACGCCTGGGTGCCCGCGAGCGTCGGCGGGGGCGTCCACGTGAAACGCCCCGTCGCGGCCTCGAGCTTGGTACCGGGGGCCGACGTCCCTTCGATGCCAAAGGTGAGCGTGTCGCCATCGGCGTCGACGGCTTGGAGGAGCAAGGAGAGGGTGTCGGAGACCTCGACCGCTTGGTCGCCGATCTTTTGGAAACGAGGCGCGTGGTTCTGAGCCTGGCTGACGACCTCGATACGGACGGTCTCGCGGTCGGTCGCCTTGCCGTCGCTTACGACGAAGGTGGGGGACACGACGTCGCCGATCACCGTCGGTGTCCAGATGAGGACGGGCGGCGTACGGTCGAAGGTCGCGCCCTTCGGGAGGCTGTGGGCGGAGAACGAGAGGGTGTCGCCGTCGGCGTCGTCAGCCCTCAGCTCGATGCGGAGCGGCTGGCCGACGACGGCGACGCGGTCGCCCACCTTATGAAGGAAAGGCGCCCGGTTTTCGCCCTCGGGGATGATAGCCGTCGCGTCGCGCGACGCTTCCACGATGGTCTGTCCGTCACCGCAGCCCACCCCGAGGGCGGACAGCACTGAGGTGACGGCGAGCGCGAGTCGGGTCGTCGTCATCGATGCCATGCGCGGACTCCGCCTCGGGTGCGACGAGAGGACGAGCTCAGAACGGGATGTCGTCGTCGGTGAAGCCGCCGGGAGGACCCGACGCGGGGGGCTCTCGCCCGCCGCCGTCGAAGCCGCCGCCCGATGGAGCGCCTCGACCACCCGAGAAGCCGCCGCCACCGCCGCGAGGGGCGCCGCCGTAGCCGCCGCCACCTCCACCACTACCGCCGTAGCCGCCACTGCGAGCGCCACCGGACGGTGCGGCCGAGCCGCCGTCGTCACCTTGGGGCATGTCGGAAGGACCGTCCTGGCGTCCGCCGAGGAACTGTAGGGTTTGCGCTTTGATCTCAGTGGTGTAGCGGCGATTGCCGTCTTTGTCGTTCCACTCGCGCGTGTGGATGGACCCCTCGATGTAGACCTCGCGGCCCTTCTTCAAGTATTGGCCCGCGAGCTCGGCGGTGCGGCCGTAGACCACGATGCGGTGCCACTCCGTGCGCTCCTGCTTCTGCCCTGTCCCCTTGTCGGTCCAGGACTCGTCCGTGGCGATGTTGAAGTTGGCGACGGCCGAGCCGCTCGGGAGGAACTTCACGTCGGGATCGGCGCCGAGACGCCCGATCAAGATGGCCTTGTTGACAGACACGGTGCTCCCCTCGCGCTCGATGGACGTTCGTTAGTTTGGATGCGCTTGTTGGCGGGAGGGCGATCCCCGCACCCCCGGGACGACACGACCTCTGCTGACGCTCGAAAGGGCACAGGAGGGGCGACGTGTCGAGGTGGGAGAGCGTAGCACTGAACGGACGGTGAGTAAAGTGGGTGTCGGGACGCATCCTCATCGGCGCGCCCGCGCCCTCCCCCACGGGGCCTCGATCAGCCTCAGCTCAGCCTCAGCTCAGCCCTCGATCAGCTCGCGATGCAGCTCGAGGACGAGCTCGTCGACGTCGGCCGGCGCCACGAACGCGGTCCAGACGGTGCCGGTGAGTACGGTGCCGCGAACCGAGGAGCCACGTGCACGGAACGCACCGAGGACCCGCCGATAGACGTCGCGATCTTCGCCAAGCCCCGAGCCGATGACGCTCACCGACCCGACCGGGCTCGACCACGTGGCGCCCGCGTCTGCGATGGCGGCGCTGAGGCTCTCCGCTTCGTGGAGGTCCTCGCGCGAGAGGACCCACTGAACGGCGCCACCGAGCTCGAAGCGAGCCGCGGTCGGCGCCTCGGCGAGCAGCGTCTCGACCGCGCCGACTCGCGCCGAATCCGTGGTCGACGTGACGACGATGAGGTCCTTTCGGCCCGCGATCGCCACGACGGGCGTAGGTCGTGGGGGCGGGTTCATGCGGACCAGGGTCCCTTCGCTGTCGGGGACGAAGGTCGACCTGGAGTACAGCGCCACATTCGCGCGACGTGCCCACGCGACGGCATCACGGTGCAGTACCTTGGCGCCGCCACGCGCCATCGCGTCCATCTCGTCGTACGAGAGCGCTTCTATCTTCGTTGCTGAGGGGACGACTCTCGGGTCGGCCGTGAGGACGCCGTCGACGTCGGTGTAGATCTCGCAGGCATCGGCACCGAGAGCAGCGGCGAGGGCCACCGCCGTCAGATCGCTGCCGCCTCGGCCGAGGGTCGTAATCTCACGCCGGTAGCTCGTGCCTTGAAAGCCCGCGACGATGACGATGCGGCCGCGCTCGAGCTCGTCCTGAACACGGAAAGGGCGCACCTCCATGATGCGGGCCCGGGCGTGGCTGTCCGTCGTGAGGATGCCGCATTGGCTTCCCGTGAACGAGATCGCGTCTTCCCCGAGCGCCGAGATGGCCATGCTCAGGAGGGCCGTGGTCGTGCGTTCACCGACGGAGAGGAGCATGTCGAGCTCTCGGCGGGGCGGCTCCGCGACGACTTCACGAGCCGTGGCAAGGAGGCGGTTCGTGGTGTCGCCCATCGCGCTCACGACGACCACGAGGTCGAAGCCGGCGCGTCGACGCGCGACGATCCGTTCGGCGATGAGCTTGATGCGCTCGACGGTCGCCACCGACGAGCCGCCGTACTTCTGAACGATGATCGCCATGAGGCTCCCTCCCCATCGCCCGTTGCGCCACGGACGCGAGCGACGTCCGCGCGGGTTGTATGTCTCGCGTGGGCACCGGACAAGTTCTCGCGCGCTGAGCTGGTTTGAGGCTCTTCGGGCGGCCAGCTCGGAACGGATGGGCACCGGTGGCCCTGCGTCCGGCGTGGCAGATTATGCGTTTACACATCCGCGAGCTTCGTGATAGCCGCAGCGCTGGGGGCGCGGCCGTGCGCCCGTTGGCACACGGGGCCTGAGCGCCGTTCGACCCAACGATCAGACGACAACGCGAGTCCGCTTCGGTGTCCGGGCAGGTACCCCGGGACAGCAGCGGCTCAGGTAGTTTTTTGGAGAGGCTCGTCCATGGCTTTCGAATTCGTGCGTTACGACGGGGCGATCGCATCGCTTGAAGTAGACCTGCTGGTACTCGGCGTGGCGCAAGGGGAAGGTTTTGCGTCCGGCGCCGCAGCCGACGTCGACGCGGCCTTTGGCGGTGGGCTCAAGGCCCTCGCCGCCGAGGAGAGCTTCGAGGGCAAAGAAGGGCAGTCGCTCCTCGTGCACACGTTCAGCCGAATCTCGGCCAAACGTGTCCTCTTCCTCGGGCTGGGCAAGACGGACCCTCAGTCGGGCCGACTGCTCGGCGCACTCGCCGGTAGGCGGGCTCGCGACCTCGACGTCCGTACCCTGGCCGTAGCGGGGTCGACTCTGTCGGGCTCGGCCGGTCTCGGTGTGACCCTGGGCTTCTACCGGTATGACCAGTGGAAGACGGAAGGCGTCAAGGCCAAGAAGCTGGAGCGGATCTACCTCGTGGGCCTCGACGCTCCGAGCGTCGAACACGTCGCGGTCGCCGAGGGCGTCGCACTCGCGCGTGACCTCGTGAACGGCCCGCCCGTCTCGATCACGCCGGAGAAGCTCGCCTCCACCGCCGTGGAATTGGCCAGCGCCCATGGCCTCGAGTGCACGATCTTCGACAAGGCGGCGCTCGAAGCCAAGGGCATGGCCCTCCTGCTGGCCGTGTCCGCCGGTTCGGACCGCGAGCCGCGCCTCATCCACTTGACGTGGCGCCCCGCCGGCGCGACCGACGCCACGCCCGCCATTGCCCTGGTCGGGAAGGGGCTCACCTTCGACGCGGGCGGCCTCAACCTGAAGCCGGCCGGCTCCATCGAAGACATGAAGATGGACATGGCGGGGGGCGCGGCCGTCCTCGGCGCCATGCGTGCGATCGCGGCGGTGAAGCCCAACATCATCGTCCACGGCATCGTCCCGTCGAGCGAGAACCTGCTCGGCGCCTCGGCCTACAAGCTCGGCGACGTGTTCAAGAGCTACCTCGGGAAGACCGTCGAGATCATGAACACCGACGCCGAAGGCCGGCTCATCCTCGCGGACGCTCTCGCGTATGCGAACGAACAGAAGCCTCGTGAGATCGTCGATCTCGCCACGCTCACCGGCGCCATCTGCGTCGCGCTCGGCAACGACCGCGCAGGCATCTTCGGCAACGACGACGGCACCATCGCAGCCGTCGAAGCCGCCGGCGCCGCCGCGGGCGAGCTCTATTGGAAGATGCCGCTCGACCATTCGCTCTGGAAGCAAATGAAGTCGGACGTCGCGGACATGAAGAACGTCGGCAAGCGCTGGGGCGGCGCCATTACGGGCGCGCTCTTCCTGAACCAGTTCATCGGCAAGACCCCCTGGGTCCACCTCGACATCGCCGGTCCGGCCTGGGCCGAAGCGAACGACGGCCACGTCTCGAAGGGCGGAACGGGCTTCGGCGTCATGACGCTCGTCGAGTACGTGAAGCGCGCGTCGGATCGCCTCACGGCGGGCTAGTCCCGTCCCCGAAGAACCGAGTCGATCCCAAGACTTGGCGGCGCCCGTGCCCCACACTCGCATGGATCGACGAGAGGGCCGGCTGAGCACAGCCGCGCTCTTCGCGAAAGCCCGCCTCGGCGCCTCGGCGCGAGACTTCTTCTAGATATCGAGGGTTTATGCCACTCCGGGTGGCGGCGCCAAGGCGGCTGACGTCAACCGCAGGCGGTTCCCGCTTCTGCGGCTTGGCGAGAGTCCCGCCTGAGCTTCCGGGGCCTCAGGCGGGCCAACGTCGAGAGCCGGCAGCTCAGTCCTTCTTCTTCTCGGAGATGTCGGTGCGGCGGAGTGGGACGAAGGTGCCGGTGGCGACGACCTTGCGCTTGATGCTGCCGTCTTCCTGCTTCGTGACGAGGTAGATGTTGCCCTTCTGAAAGTGGGGGCCGACCGGGATGAGCATGAGACCGCCGGGCTTGAGCTGCTGGATCAGCGGGACTGGGATGTGGTCGGCGGCGCAGGTCACCATGATCTTGTCGAAGGGTCCCTTCTCCTCCCACCCGAAGTAACCGTCGCCAATCTTGTGGTTGATGCGGGTGTTGTAGCCGAGCTGGTCCTGAATCGCCTTGGAGCGTTCGCCCAGCGGCCGGATGACCTCGACGGTGTGCGTATTGGGCGACAGCTGGCCCAGGATGGAGCTCTGGTAGCCGCTGCCCGTCCCGATCTCGAGAACCTTGTCGGTCTCCTTGATGTCGAGGAGGTGGGTCATGTAGGCGACCATCCAAGGGTTGGTGATGGTCTGGCCGTAGCCGATGCCCGCCCACTTGTTCTCGTAGGCGATCTTCTGGTCCTTCGTCTTCATGAACTTGTGACGTGGGACCGCCTCGAACGCCGACAGCGTGCGCGCGCTGATGCCTTTCACGCTCTCCCCGAGCCACTTGACCATGTCCTTACGCTGTTGCACCTGCTCAGGTGTCTCTCCAGCCTGGAACGGTTCGTCGTACTGCGCCGACGCGATCGGCGCGGCGAGCAGAAGTAGGGCGGCAGCGATCACGACACGAGACATCGAGTTCCTCCTAGTGGACGAGTCGCCGGCGCAGAGCAACCAATGGCGGTGCTCCAGGGCGACGTGTTGCCGTTCTGACGTGGCAGCCCGGCGAGAGTAACAACCCGCGGACGGAGGCGCGAATTTCTTTGGCCGAAGCGCGGACGGACCGCCAATGCTTTCGCGGCGGGGAGCCGTTCCCGTATACTCCGCGCCATGCCTCGCCGCCGCTATCGCTTTCAGACGCTCCCCCTCCTCGCCATCGTCCTCTCGGCCCTCGCCCTCGGGTGTTCGGAGCCGGCGCCCGCTGGAATCTCGGGTCCTGTGAAGAACGACGTCATCTCCGACGTTTGGACCGAGACCTTCACAAGTGACACCGAGATCATCTCGACGCTCGACGTCGTTGACGTCGCCGATGCGGGCGGCGAGCCCGAGCTCGTGCCGTGCGAGAAGCCCGACGACTGCCCGTCGGGCCTGTGCGTGCTCAGCGAGCAAGGCCGCGTCTGCACCGACTTCTGCGTGTCGGGCTGCCTGAACTCGGGCTTCGAGTGCAAGACGGTCGTGAACGCCAGCGGCGACCCGGTGGTCGCCTGCGTCCCGTCGTTCGTGAGCCTCTGCTTCCCGTGCCAGACCGATCAGGACTGCACCAGCGTCGCCGGGGCGTCGACCAGCTTCGAGGGCGCACGATGTATCCCGAAAGGTGCCGAAGGCTCCTTCTGCGGCGGCGCCTGCGACGACGACTCGCCGTGCCCGAACGGCTACGTCTGCGACGAGGTGACGCTCGAGGGTGAGACGGTCTCGCAATGTGTCCCCGAGTCGGGCACCTGCGGCTGTTCCCCCCTCGCCGACGACATCGGCGTCCGCACCGCCTGCCGTACGCCCGGCGCGGGCGTCGACGGCTTCGGCGAATGCCCGGGTTTCCGTGAGTGCCAGAACGGCGCCCTGACGGCGTGCGACGCGCCGCCGCCGTCGGCCGAGATCTGCGACGGCATCGACAACGACTGCGACGGCATCGACGACAATTTCAAGGGCGACGCGGCGGTGTGCACGGTCGAGAACCTCCAAGGGGTCTGCACGGGAGTGAGGTCGTGCGCCGGCGAAGCCGAGCTCTGCAGCGCGGCGAGCCCAGCGGCCGAGTCGTGCAACGGAAAGGACGATGATTGCGACGGGGCCACCGACGAGACCTTCCCGGACGTCGACGGCGACGGCCTCGCGATCTGCGTGGACACCGATGACGACGACGACGGCCTGGCCGATGAGCTCGACAACTGCCCGGAGGCGAAGAACCCGGACCAAGAGAACTGCGACCTCTCGACCGATGGCGGCAACGCCTGCGACGACGACGACGACAACGACCTCTCGCCCGACGACGCCGATTGTTCACCGTGCGACAAAGCCGTCGCGCCCGGCTTCGAAGAGGTCTGCGACGGTAAAGACAACGACTGCGACGGCAAGACGGACGAAGGGCTGCTCGATACCGACAAGGACGGGAAGGCCAACTGCGTCGACGACGATGACGACGACGACGGCAAGCTCGACGCGGACGACAACTGCACCACGGTGAAGAACCCGAACCAAGAGGACTTCGATAGCGACGGCGCCGGTGACGTCTGCGATGAAGACGGTGACGACGACGGCGTGCCCAACTCGACGGACAACTGCGACTTCGTCGAGAACGAGGGTCAAGAGAACGCCGACACGGACGCCGAAGGCAACGCGTGCGACGCGGACGACGATAACGACGGCGTCGAAGATGGCGAGGACAACTGCGAGCTCGCTCCGAACCCGGATCAGACGAACAGCGACGGCAAGACGGACGGGGGGGACGCGTGCGACGCCGATGACGACGACGACACGGTCCTCGACGCGAGCGACAACTGCCGTACGGTCCCGAACCTCGACCAGAAGGACACGAACCAGGACGGCATCGGCGACGCCTGCATCGGTGACGTGGACGGAGACCTGCTCCTCGACGACAAGGACAACTGCCCTCAGGTCCCGAACCCGGCCCAGACGGACACCGACGACGATGGGCAGGGCGACGCGTGCGACGCCGACGACGACAACGACGAGCTCCCGGACGTCATCGACAACTGTGATCTCGTCCAGAACCCCGGGCAAGCCGACCTCGACTCGGACCTCATCGGGGACGCCTGCGACAGCGATTGGGACGGGGACAACTGGACCAACGTGCAGGACAACTGCCCGCTGAACTCCAACCCATCCCAGACCAACACCGATGGCGACGGCCAAGGCGACGCTTGTGACGAGGACGACGACGGCGACAACGTCTTCGACGTGACCGACAACTGCGATCTGGTCGTGAACCCGGACCAGGCGGACTCCGACGATGACGGTCAAGGCGACCTCTGCGACACCGACGCCGACAATGACGGCAAGCCGAACAGCCTCGATAACTGCCTCACCGTCGCCAACGCGGGGCAGGAGAACGCGGACGGTGACAGTCAGGGTGACGCCTGCGATGCCGACGACGATAACGACACGGTCCTCGACGACGACGACAACTGCCGCACCGACGCGAACAAGAATCAGCTCGATACGGACGGCGACCTCACTGGCGACGCGTGCGATCCGGACCTCGACGGCGACGGTATCCCGAACTCGATCGACGTGTGCCCGAACCTCTACGATCCAGCGCAGACCGACACCGAAGACGACGGGATTGGCGACCTATGCGACGCCGACGACGACAACGACAGCCAAGGCGACGGCGCCGACAACTGTCCCCTCGTGGCCAATCAGGACCAGAAGAACACGGACGGCGACAGCGTCGGTGACGCCTGCGACACCGACGACGACGGGGACTCGTTCCTCGATGGCCAGGACAACTGCCCGCTGGCGGCGAACAGTGACCAGAAGGACCAGGACCAGGACGCGATCGGCGACGTGTGCGACCCGGACGCCGACGGTGACAAGGTCGCGGACGCCTTCGACAACTGCCTGAAGCTCTTCAACCCGAACCAGCTCGACACGGACAGCGACACGCTCGGCAATAGCTGCGACACCGACGACGACGGCGACGGCTGGCCAGACGGGCAGGACAACTGCCCGCTCAGTGCCAATCAGGACCAGAAGGACACCGACCAAGACAACATCGGCGACGTCTGCGACCTCGACAACGACAACGACGGTGTCCCCGACGTGAAAGACAACTGCATCCTCGTAAAGAACGCCGATCAGCTCGACACCGACAAGGACAACCAGGGCAACATCTGCGACGGCGACGACGACGGCGACTCCAAGCTCGACGCCAGCGACAACTGCCCCCTCACGTCGAACCCGTCGCAGCTCGACACGGACCTCGACAAGAAGGGCGACGCCTGCGACGAAGACGACGACGCGGACGGGAAGGCCGACTTCCTCGACAACTGTCCCCTCGCTGCGAACAGTGGCCAGCAGGACCTCGATGAAGACGGGCTCGGTGACGCGTGCGACACCGATCGAGACGGCGATGGGACCCCGGACTCGACCGACAAGTGCCCCCTGACCCAAGACCCGCTCCAGGCCGACTTCGACAAGGACGGCATCGGCGACCTGTGCGACTCCGACGACGACGGCGATGGCGCGCTCGACGCCTTCGACAATTGCCCGATCACCCAGGCGGCGAGCCAGTCCGACATCGATGGCGACGGCCAGGGCGACGCGTGCGACATCGATGACGACGGTGATGGGCACATCGACCCACTCGACAACTGCCCGGTCGACAGCAACCCCGACCAGGCGAACTTCGACGGCGATGGCCTCGGCGACGTCTGCGACTTCGATGACGACGGTGACGGTGTCCTCGACTTCATCGACAACTGTCCGAACGCGTTCAACAACACCCAGGCCAACAGCGATGGGGACCCGCAAGGCGACGCCTGTGACACCGACGACGACGCGGACGCGGTCCTCGACACAAACGACAACTGCCGGACCACGAAGAACCTCGAACAAGCGAACTCGGACGGGGACTCCTTTGGCGACGCGTGCGACAGCGACGACGACAACGACGGCTGGATTGACACCGTCGACAACTGCCGGACGACGCCGAACGCCGATCAGTTCAATACCGACCAGGACCAGTTCGGCAACGCCTGCGATACCGACGACGACGGCGATGGCGTCGCGGACAACCAAGACAATTGCCCCCTCTTTGCGAGCTTCAACCTTGCGGACACGGACGGCGACTTGAAAGGGGATCCCTGCGATGACGACATCGACGGGGACGGTTCGCTGAACTTCGGGGACAACTGCCCCACCGTGAAGAACGGCGATCAGGCCGACATCGACAAGGATCTCGTCGGGGACGCCTGCGACGACGACGACGACAGCGATGGCGTGCTCGACACACAGGACAACTGCCCGAAGACACCCAACCCCACCCAGAACGCGGCGGCGTGTACGACGGACTCCGACGGCGACAAGGTGGCGAACGCGTTCGACAATTGTCCCTCGATCTCAAACCCGACGCAGAAGGACACCGACAGCGACAACATCGGTGACGCCTGCGACACCGACGACGACAACGACGACTCGCCCGACGCCGAGGACAATTGCCCGCTCGCGGCCAACCCGAACCAAGAGGACTTCGACGCGGACAACAGCGGCGATGCCTGCGACAACGACGATGACGGCGACGGGACCCCCGACCTCTCGGACTGTCGCCCACTCGACCCCAGCGTGTTCACCGGTAATGTCGAGACCTGCGGGGACGGGATCGACAATGACTGCGACGGTCTGAACGACGAAGCCGGCGCCATCGGCTGCAAGCAGTACTTCAAGGACGGCGACGCGGACGCGTACGGCATCACGGGTGACTCCCAGTGCTTGTGCCTCCCGGCCGCTCCGTACACCGCGACGGTGGCTGGGGACTGCGACGACAATGCCCAAGGCGTAAAGCCCACGGCGCCGGAGACGTGTGACGGCGTCGACAACAACTGCGCGGGGGGGATCGACGAGGAGAACGCGCAGGGGTGTACACCGCGCTACATCGACGCCGACAAAGACGGGTTCGGTAACACCTCACAGACCAAGTGTCTCTGTGTACCGAGCGGCGGTTACATCACGGCGACCGGTGGCGACTGTGCGGACGGCGATCTGAACCGTCACCCGGCCGCGCTCGAACAATGCGACGGTGTCGACAACAACTGCAACTCGCAGACGGACGAGGCCGGCGCCAAGGGCTGTGTATTACGTTATCGGGACGTCGACACGGACGGCTTCGGCGTCACCGGCGACCAGCAGTGCGTCTGCGGAGCGGCCGTGCCGTACACCGCCTCCAAGGACGGGGACTGCAAGGACAATGACGCGCTCGTGAACCCGTCGAAGGTCGAAGTCTGCGACGGAGTCGACAACAATTGTAAGCTCGGCACCGACGAACCGGGCTCGTCGGGCTGCTCGGCGTGGTACCGCGACGACGACGTGGACGGCTTCGGCCTGACGATCGACACCCGCTGTCAATGCGCAGCGGTCGCGCCTTATGTCACCACGACCCCCGGCGATTGTTACGACGGCAACCCGAACGCGAAGCCCGGCCAGACCGAGTTCTTCGCAACACACCGCGGCGACGGCAGTTACGACTGGGACTGCGATCTCTCGGAGGAGCGGCAATTGCCTTCGACCCACGTCAAGCAGTGCAGCGCGACCGGCGCCTTGACTTGTGGCGACAAGTTCTGCTGCGTGCAATCCGCCGGGTGGGAAGGGCTCGCACCCGCTTGCGGTGACTTGGGTCAGTGGATCGCGTCGTGTAGCGGCACGTTCATCGGCAGCAACTTCGCCTGCACGACCTCAAGTGAGCCCAAAGTCCAAACTTGTCAGTGACACGACGCTCCCGCTTCGGAGTCGAGTAGCATCCCACGTCGGATTCTGGCATCCCACGTGCGGTACGGCGCCAGACGTGCCCACGCCCGTCCTCACGAGGGTCCATCATGAAGTTCCAATATGCGTTTCTGCTCACGCTGCTCGGCGCCTCCGCCGCGTCTGCCTACTCGGTGAGCCTCGTGGAAGCCGGCGGTGCCATCGTCCGATGGAACAAGACCACCGTCACGTATCGCCTCCACAGCGCCGGGAGCGCCGACATCGTCGACGACTCGGATCTGGGCGACGTTCGCGCGGGCTGGCAGCAGTGGAACGACGTCGCGTGTTCGGCGCTGAACTTCGTCGAAGGGGCGCCCACGACGAACAAGAACACGATGGCGGTCGGAGGCCCGACGAACGGCTCGAACGAAGTGACGTGGGCCGAAGGGTCGGAATGGGTCTACGGCCAGTGGGTCCTCGGCGTGACCAACACGAGCTTCTCGGTGCCGGACGGGATCATCTCGGAGGCCGACATCACGTTCAACGGCTACCAGAACACCTGGAGCACAACTGGCAAGCCGAACACCGTGGATGTCCTGAACGTGGCCGCCCACGAGCAGGGCCACTTCTTCGGCGCACAGCACGTGCTGAGCGGCTATTCGAGCGCGAACCCGCCGACGATGGCGCCGACCGCAGACCCGGATCTGAAGAGCCAGACCCTCGAAGACGATGACGAACGCGTCGCCTGTTTCCTCTACCCGCAGACCGAGTACACCTGCACGACGAACGCCGACTGCCCCTACGTCGTCGACACGAACCAGTTCGGGGAGGAGGTGTACACGGGAGTCCTCGCATGTAAGTCGGGCTTCTGCGGCGGCCTCTCGTCGCAGCTCCCGAAGGGGGAGCAGACACTAGGAGAAGATTGCGCGAGCGACTACGACTGCGTGGACGGCATGTTCTGTCAGCAGACCGGCCTCGGTGATTCCCTCTGCGCCAAAGAGTGCTCGACGTCAGCTCAATGCGGCTCGGGCTTTCAGTGCATCGAATACTCGAACGCCGACGGCGGCGTCTGCCTGCCCGATGAAGGCGGGAGCAGCGATGGGTCGGACGGGTCGACGAACCCGGGCAAGGCGCCCGGAGAGGCCTGCCTCTCGAGCCAGGAGTGTGACACCTACTTTTGTGTCGGGAGCGCGGGCTCACCGACGGGGACCTGTCGCACTCCGTGTGACCCGGGCGCTCCGAGCTGCGGCTCAGGTGAAGAGTGCGTCCCTCTTCAGACCACCAGCTTCGGCGCCTGTCTGCCGGCCGAAGGCAACGGCGCGGCGCTCGGGCCGGGCTCGCCGTGTGACAGCCCGTCCGAGTGCCTCTCGGGACTTTGTGCCGGCGACCTCCAAGGGAACTACCTCTGCCGCGACGTGTGCGACCTCGGGCTCGGTAACTGCCCGGAAGAGTTCGCTTGTTTTGCCCTCGTGGGCGGCGGCGGCGCGTGTTTTCCGGCCGAGCCGACGGGTGGGCTCGGCGCGACTTGTGAGTTCTCCGACGACTGCGACTCCGGGATCTGCATTGGCGTCGACGGGATCCCTCCCCCCTTCTGCACCATCGCCTGTAGTGGGAGCTGCGGGTGCGGGTTCGAATGTGCGGACTTCACAAGCGGCGAGAATTACTGCATCCCGGGCGACAAGGTCGCCTGCGTGCCGAGCGGGAATGCGTGCAGCGGGGCTTCGGAGTGTGTGAGCAAGACCTGCATTGAAGGGATCTGCCGGGACCCCTGCCAGGTCGCGAAAGGCGACTGCCCTTCCGGCCAGGCCTGCCTACGGGCGACCCCCGGGGGCACTTTCGGGACCTGCGAAACCGCCGGCGCGAGCGGCATCGGTGTCCCCTGCACTCAGGACGGCGAGTGCGTGACCAACTTGTGCGAGCTCGGGGCGTGCCAGCTCCCGTGCGACATCGCGACGTCCTTCTGCGGCGCCGGGCTCGCCTGCAAGCTCCTCAGCGGCGCCGCGGTGCCCGTGTGTGCGGTCGACGATACGACCGACGGTCAGGACGGGGTCGATGGCCCGGATGGCGCTGCGGACGGGCCTACCGATGGGGCGAGCGACGGCGTGAGTGATGCGGGCGACGGCGCCAGCGACGGGGCGGACGGTACGGACTCGGCCGATGGCGTCAGTGATGGTACGTCCGACGCGGCGAGCGATGGCGGCGATGGCAGCGATGGGACCCCGAAGACCGGCGGCAAAGGCACGTCGGGTTGTGTGGCGGCGGCGGGCGAACGCAGTGTGTCACTCGGAGGCTTGGTTGCGCTCGTGCTCTTGGGTCTTTGTCGAGTCGCACGGGCGCGAGTACGCGGCATGACACGTGAGGATGGAGAGCCATGAACTACTGGGGCATTGACGACGGCTATCACGACATCAAAGGCCAGTGGCATGGCGCCGATCCCGAGACGCACGCGGCGATCCTGGCTGCAATGGGCACGGGCGGGGAGACCTTCCCGCCGGACCCGCCGGTCCGCGTCATCCGGCAGGGCATCCCTCTGCCCTTCACGGCCGAAGTCACGGCCGAAGATGGGCGCACCGCGGTCGTCGCTCGTGGGAGCACGGCGCTGCCGCTCGGTTACCACACGGCGCGGGTGCTCGGCGCCAATGGCAAGGCGGAGCGGGAGCTGCGGCTCATCATCGCCCCCTCGGCCTGTCACTACCGTGAGGGCCTGCGGGCGTGGGGCATCGCCGCGCAGGTCTATTCGTTGCGCTCGACCGGGAGCTGGGGGATCGGCGACCTGGCCGACCTCCGTACGCTCGCCCAGTGGACGAAGCAGCATGGGGGCGACTATCTGCTGCTCTCGCCCCTCGGGGCTAACGCGCCCTGCTTGCCGCAGGAGCCAAGCCCGTATTACGCGTCGAGCCGCCTCTTCAAGAACCTACTGTATCTCCGGATCGAGGCGATCCCGGGCGCGAGCGAGCTTGAGGGTCTTCAGGACGCGATGGCCTTTGCACGGGGTGACTCGGAGGCGAGCCGCCTCATCGACCGGGACCGGGTCTTCACCTCCAAACGAAACGCCCTCGAGCGACTCTTCGAGGCCTTTGCTGGCGACCCGGAGTTTGACGCGTACCGGCAGGGCGCGGGAGCGACGCTGGAGCGGTACGCGATCGGGTGTGCACTCGCCGACCGTCATGGGCAGTCCTGGTACGATTGGCCCGCCGAGTTCCGCCACCCGGACGCGCCCGCGGTGCGTGAGTTCGCCGCGTCGGAGCGTAGCGCGGTCGCCTTCCACGCGTGGGTGCAGTGGCGCATCGATCAGCAGCTCGCGGCGTCGGGTCGCATGTTGATGCACGACCTCCCCGTCGGCTTCAACTCCGGTGGCGCGGACGGCTGGTTCTTCCAGGACGTCCTCGCGAAGGGCATGAGCGTCGGCGCCCCGCCGGACGAGCTGGCGCCGGGTGGGCAGGACTGGGGACTCCCGCCTTTCGTGCCCTACAAGCTGCAAGCGGCCGGCTACGAGCCCTTCATCCAGACGATTCGGCAGAGCCTACGTCACGCGTGGGGCCTCCGCATCGACCACGTGATGGGCCTCTTCCGCCTCTTCTGGTGTCCCCAAGGCCGGGGCGCGCGTTACGGCGCCTATGTCCGCTACCCCGCAGAGGATCTGCTCGGGATCTTGGCGCTCGAGAGCCAACGAGCGGGCGCGATCGTCGTCGGTGAGGACCTCGGGACCGTCGAAGCCGGCGTCCGCGAGACCCTGGCCCGAAATCGGGTCCTGTCCTACAAGCTGGCGGTCTTCGAAGATCAACGCCCCGAGCGTTATCCGGAGCTCGCTATGGCAGCGCTCACGACTCACGACCTCGCCACGATCGCCGGCGTCTGGACAGGCCAAGACGAGGCCGACCAACGCGCCCACGGGCTCGAACCGTACTCGGCGGGGGCCGAGGAGATGCGTACGAAGCTCTCGCGAGTCTCTGGGCAGGAGCCCGGCTCAGACACAGACGAGGTCATCCTCGCGCTCCACCAGGCGCTCGCTAGGGCCCCGTCGGCACTCCTGTGCGCCACCTACGAAGACCTGACGGGTTCGACCGACCGACCGAACCTGCCCGGCACGACGCGCGAGCGGCCCAACTGGTCGATCCTGCAGAAGACACCGGTGGACGCGCTCGACGAGAGCCCACTCGCGTCGGCCGTAGCGGCCCGGCTCCAGCGCTCATGAGCGCCGAAGCCGCACTGCGGGTCGCCGATCCGGCACTTGGGCGACTCATCGACGTCGTCATCGATCGCGCTGGGCTGCAGCCGGTCCCGCTGTCGACGGCGCAGTCCCACTACGAGGCGCTGCTTCGCGCCATCGTCTATCAGCAGCTCTCCGGGAAGGCGGCGGGGACCATCTACGGGCGGGTGATGGCGCTCATGGAGGGCGACCCGCTGCCAGAACGGCTACTGGCGGTCCCGGAGACGGCCTTAAGGGGCGCCGGGCTCTCCGCTGGCAAGACGCGCTACGTCCGGGCGCTCTCGGATGCTGTCGCCACGGGCGCCATCGACGTCGGACCCGGCATCGATTCACTCGACGACGACGCGATTGTAAGACAGCTCACCGTCGTCCCTGGGGTCGGGGTCTGGTCGGCGCAGATGTTCCTGATCTTCCGGCTCGGGAGGCCCGACGTGCTCGCCGTCGGCGATCTTGGCGTGCAGAAGGGGCTACAGCTCGCCCATGCGCTCGAGACGGTGCCGACGCCCAAAGACGTCGCGCGCCTCGGCGCCGCGTGGGCGCCTCACCGAAGCCTCGCGTGCCGCTATCTCTGGAAGGCGGTGGATTTGAAGCTCAACGAGGCGCTTTTGGCGGGAGTCTAGGGGGTTACCCCTCCGCGGGCCCGAAGACGTCGTCGAGGGTACTCGCCAGGGCCGCGCGGCGGATGGTGTCGCGGAGGCTTTCCGGGTCGGCGTCGGCGTTCAGGCGTGCGAGCTGTGATGGGGTCGGCGTGAGGCCGCGGGCGTAGAGGAGCTCGACGACCGCCGAGTGATACGCGTTGATGGCGCCGACGCGTTCGCCCTCGGCTTTGCCCTCGGCTTTGCCCTCGGCTTTGCCCTTCGCTTCGCCCGTCGCTTCACCGGCCGAGAAGTACTTGCGCGCGAATTCCGACTGGTAGTTCGTCCCTTGAGTCTGCATGAGCTCCTCCAGCGCGAGCCGTGTCGCGTCGTTCAGAGCGGCCCTCGCACAGAACCGACCGAGAGAACTCCCATGGCCACTTGGCCGGGCACCGACACCGCCCTCGTTGTCGGCACAGCCTCGTTACCCCTCCGCGGGCCCGAAGACGTCGTCGAGGGTACTCGCCAGGGCCGCGCGGCGGATGGTGTCGCGGAGGCTTTCCGGGTCGGCGTCGGCGTTCAGGCGTGCGAGCTGTGATGGGGTCGGCGTGAGGCCGCGGGCGTAGAGGAGCTCGACGACCGCCGAGTGATACGCGTTGATGGCGCCGACGCGTTCGCCCTCGACTTTGCCCTCGGCTTTGCCCTCGGCTTTGCCCTCGGCTTTGCCCTCGGCTTTGCC
>JADMJS010000388.1 GCA_018780435.1 Myxococcales bacterium | reverse complement strand
AAGACTACGACTTCGAGCTCATGAACCAGGACGGCACCAAGGTCTACACCTCCGGTAAGCAGGGCGTCGGCAAGCTCGATTCGTCTGCCATCTGCGTCGGCTGCAACGAGACCCCACCGCCGACCTACCTCGTCCGCGTCTACCCGAAGGACGCGGCGCAGCACTTCTCGGCGGGGCGGCCTTATGTCCTGCGGATCTTGACCTCACCGTGAGCCGGCACTCGCGGGTCCTCGGCACGCTGCTCCTGCTCGCTGCCCTAACATTCGTCGGTGGATGCGCCGCCGGCCGCGCCGCGCTGCGCGACGTCAGTGCGGGGATTTGCCAACAGGAGTCCCAAGACCGTCATCCCGACAGCCTCTACGACCGGAACCGCTGCCTCCAGGGTTGTAGGGTGCTGTGAGCTCAGCGGGGTGCGTTCCGAGGCGTCCCGAAGAGTTACGTTGCTGCCTGGAGAGAGCAGTATCCGAGGCACAAAGGGCGACTCATGCTTCGCTGGTTGAGAGGTCTTTTCGGGCGAGATGGATCTGCCGTGAGGAGTTCTGCAGAGTTCCCGTGGAACCTCCTCGCCGAAACGGGCAACGGCATTGGACTTGCCCCCGCCTCTCTGCGAGCAATTCCGGTCCAAGATGATGACGCGTTCCAGGAACTCTACTGCGGGGAGCTCGTCGACTGCTTCTGGCATCAAGGCACGATCTACGCCGCCACGCCGTTTGCCGTAGATGAAGTTCTTCATGTCATAGACAACGCGAATGCTGCCAAGCAGGAGACCCTATTGCATTGGATTCACCTTTGCCTGCAGTCGGAGCGATTGGGCCCAGTCCGGCCAAGCCACGCAGGGGTGTGGATGCCAAGGAGGGACCAAGGCAGACTGAAAGCGGCCGGCGTCCAGCCACAGACGGTCGGCGCGGTCATACGTCGACACCTTACAACGCTGAACTCGCTGGCCTCCGAGGCAACGCCGCCAGCCGTTCGAGCCACGGCCGCCAAGTTGTTGTCGGCCGTCGATGAACCGCAAATCGTGACCGGCCAGCAGTGACCACTCCATTCGAGAGCCGTCCCCCGAAGCCGGCGTCGTCGTGGACGAAACTCATGCAGGTCCCCCTCGAGTTCCAGCAGAAGGCATGCGGACAGCTCGCCGCTTGGGACTGGCACTCACACCACTCTGATGAACCTCTTGCAGAACGTTACGCACGGCGTTACTTTCTGCGCGAGGTTCATCAATGGCGAGCTCCGGCACCCTCCGCACGTGGATCGAGGCGCTCCCTGAGGTAGGGCGTTACGTCTTTGCGCGTTCGGACGTCGATGGAGTGACAGACGCCTCTGCCGAAGCCATCAAGATGGCGCTCTACCGCCTGAAGAAGACTGGCGCCATAGTCAGCCCAAGGCGGGACTTCTTTGTTGTCGTTCCGCGGGAGTACCGCTTGGCAGGCTGTCCTCCCGCGAGCTGGTTCATCGACGAGCTCATGCGCCACCAAGGGCGACGCTATTATGTCGGGCTGCTCAGCGCGGCCGCGTTCCATGGGGCTGGACATCAGCAGCCGATGGCCTTTCAGGTGATGGTGGACGGATCTGAGCGGGATATTGAGGTGGGGCGCGTCCGTATCGACTTCCACAGGAGCAGTAGCCTTGATAGCGCTGCCACTCAGCCTGTGCAGACCGAGACCGGAACGATGCGGGTCGCGACGCCCGAAACGGTCGCCTTCGACCTCGTGCGCTACCCGTCGGCTTCGGGGTACTGGAGTAACGTCGCGACCGTCGTCTCGGAGTTGGCAGAGAAGCTCGAGCCCAATGCGCTCGCTGCGGTCGCAGCGCGCGTGGCCACGACGGACGTGCAGCGCCTCGGCTGGCTTCTCGACTTCGTAGGGCAGCCTGACCTCGCCAACGTCCTGGCAACTACAGTCGCAAACAAGCGACTGCTGCCGACCCCGCTCACGGGAGCGCGCGACTCTACGGGCGCCCTGCTGGACCCCCTCTGGCACATTCTGGTCAACGATGACGTGGAGCCCGATCTGTGATCCCTCGCGCGAGCATCACCGCGTGGCGCGGAGCAGCGCCCTGGCCAGACAACACGCAGATCGAGCAGGACCTCGTGCTCTCGCGCGCCCTCATCGAGCTCTTCCGTCGCCCGGCATTCGCACTGGGAGCCGTATTCCGGGGCGGCACCGCTCTGCACAAACTCTACTTCGACCCGCCCGGTCGCTACTGGAGGCCGCGGGACCAGCCTGGAGGCAACCAAGAGGTGGCGAGGGATGCGTTCAATTTGCTAGCCTTAGTTGAAGATTACTCCCGAAGGCAGTAATATCTCCCTAACTGGCACTAAGGTGGCCTCGTGGACCGACAAAGCAATCCGTTCTCTCCTGGTGCTGGGACGCAGCCGCCTGAACTGGCTGGTCGCGACGAGATCCTCTCCGACGCGAAGGTCGCCATTGGTAGGGCTCTCTCTGCTCGGTCTGCTCGGTCGGCTCTACTCCTTGGGCTCAGGGGAGTTGGCAAGACCGTTTTGCTGAACCGTATCGCGGAGATCGCCGAGGAGGTGGGCTGTGTGACGGTCGTATTGGAGGCTCCGGAGAGTCGGCCAATTGCCGAGCTGCTCGTACCGCCCCTGAGGTCGTTGCTTTTCAAGTTGAGCAAGAGCGAGAAGGCAAAGGTCCTGGCGAAGCAGGCGCTAGGTGCCCTCCGAGCATTCGCGAGCGCGTTCAAGGTCACTGCCGGCGACATCGAGTTCGGTGTCGAGCCCGACCACGGTGTAGCGGACTCCGGTAATCTCGAAGCCGACCTACCAGAGCTACTGCTGACGGTGGCGAAAGCAGCGCGGGCTGCCGACAAGGCGGTCGTGCTCATCGTTGACGAAGTTCAATATTTGGCTTCGACCGACTTGAGCGCTCTCATCGTGACGATTCACAAGGTAGGTCAGAAGTCGCTGCCACTGCTGATGTTTGGTGCAGGCCTGCCTCAGCTTGCCGGGTTGGCCGGCGAGGCCAAGTCGTACGCGGAGCGGTTGTTCTCATACCCGACCGTCGGCCCGCTTGATGCGGAGGCCGCTCGAGCTGCTCTGCGCACTCCGATCGAACGCGAAGGCGCATTGATTGACGACGACGCACTGTCGGTGCTAGTTCTTCAAACTCAGGGTTACCCGTACTTTCTGCAGGAGTGGGGAGCGCAGGCGTGGAATGTCGCTGTTTCTTCTACCATCAAGATCGAAGACGCGTACATAGCTGGAGAGCAAGCACTACGCCGCCTGGACGAGGGCTTCTTCCGTGTCCGACTCGATCGACTGACACCGAGAGAGAAAGACTACGTGAGGGCAATGGCGCAGCTGGGACCGGGGCCACACCGCTCGGGCGACATCGCGAAAGAAATGGGCATGAAGGTCACGACAGCGGGACCACTGCGCTCGGCTCTCATCACCAAGGGGATGATCTACAGCCCGAGTCACGGTGATACCGCATTCACGGTCCCGATGTTCGACGAGTTCATGCGACGCGCCATGCCCGAGTGGGAGCCGCCCTCTGCGCCAAGTCGCGGAGGTCGTAGCCGTTCGAGTGAGGGATGAAGCGGTCCTGACAAGGAAGCGGCATGTCGAACGCATTCTCGCCCCGCGGGACGATCGCAAGCACAGTTGAGCCGTTGGCGGGAGCGGCGATTCCGCCTCCGTGGCGCGTGGCACTGGGAAGATCGCAGTGACATTTGCGCGCCTCGTCGACGGTCCTTATTCGCGCCGCCCGCTCACGATTTCAATCTGTAGTGCGTTTCGACCGCGCTCCGAAGGTCGACTGGGCGAAGCAATTGCCGGCCGAACGTCGCGCTCAGCGCGGACAGGATGGCGGCCCAGCTCGGGTGGTCGGCCGGGAATGCGTCGAGAAAACGCTGCACGTCGTCTCGCACCTTGGGCGGCAGCGTGACGGGCTCACCAGGGACGATCGCCGCGAGGCGGAATACATCGTTTCGATGCTTGTCGATGTCGCGCTGGTCCACGCGCTCGCCACCTGCTTGGCGCTCCGTTAGGTCCAGCCACGCGCGTGCCTTCAATGGCACGAGCACGGACGTGGTCGCCACAGGCAAGCCATCGAGCTCCACGGCGTTTTCTTGAAGCACGCCGTAGTAGTCGTCATCGAGTAGGATGGCGGACAAGCTGTTCACAGCATCAGTAGCGTCGACGGGTACGACCGTCTGGCCCACGCGAAGCTCTAACCCCTCGGGTTTTCGACTGAAGAGTTCCAGAGTATGAGGGAACCCTGGCTGGGTGGGCGCGGAGAACCGGTATAGCTCGGGTGTGCCGTCGAAGCGCTCCCGCGTCTGGTAGGCCCCATCGTCGACGAAGGCGCGGAAAGCGTGAACGAAATCGTCGTCGAGCGCCTCGACGATGACGACGAGGTCGAGGTCCTTGGTCGCGCGGAACGTGAGGGCCTGCCGGGCAAACCACTCGTGGCATGCGGCACCACCGATGAGCACGAAGCCCCGGCCGCGACCGGCGAAGCGCCGGCGGAAGAGGTCGAGGCCCTTCACCATCGCAGCGTCTCCAGAAGCTGATCCAGCGCCCTCTGAACGCGTTCGTCCGCTGAGTCGCGCAGTGAGAGATACAGCGACAGGGCATCCACCCGGCCGTCGGTCGAAAGCAACTCGGGATCGTACCGCCATACCTCAAGACGGGCGTTGGCGGCGTCCTCGAGATCCACGCGCCGCAGCGACCGGGCAACAGTGTCGGTCTTCCCCGTGGCATAGGTCACCACGGCGTCATCGCCGAGGTCCGTGAGGTCGCTCAGCGCGGAGATGCCTGAGCGGACGAAACCCACGGCCGCCTCGGCACGTGGGTCGACCGGCTGTAGGCAGACGAGCTGCGTTCGTACAACGGGCGACGAGAGGCGAGGCGACGCCTTCTCCCATAACGCTCTCCCCTCGACCTCGAAGGCGATCCGGAGCGAGCGGCCCTCGCGGCGCATGGTGCAGAGACCGGCCGCGACGAGCTCGTCCTTCGCTTTCGTGAGCATCATCGGGGAATAGCCCAGGAGGTTCGCGGCGTCGGCGAGCGACATCGCGTCCATCCGCTGCCGCTCGAGGTGCGCGAGAACAACGATTTGGGCGACGTTCCCCAGCGCGCCCTCTCGCGGCACCACGGGGCGTGTCATCCGCTCTCGCAGGTCGACGAGCAACATGGGCAGGAACAGTTGATTGCCTGGCACGATGAACGGCACACGGGCAGCAATGAGACGCGCGCGCATCGTCGAGGTGATGCCCGACAGGACGAGTACGACCGAGGCGCCTCCTCCAGCGGACGAGATCGCTGCAGTGTGTGCGGCGTACGCAGCCGGCGTTGCGGACTCGAGCCCGTCGGACTCTACGGCCAGGACCAGTTCGTGGTCGAACAGCCGAATGGACTCCAGGCGGTATCGCCCGCGCAACGCGAGAGACAGGCGCTCTTCGATGTGGGTGAGACGACAGGGCGCCGACACCGGCCCGCCACTGACGGCGTGGAGATAGGTGCCCAAGTCTGGGGTGAGGGTACGCACGACCGTATACTAACCCACGGACGATTTGACGCGATGGTTTATTGTTCGTGGCGAGTAGATCGTTGTGCCTCCCAGTTCTCTGACGGCGCGCCGGCCGTCCATTCATTCCCGGCCTTGGGGTTGCAAGGCCGTCTGCCACCATGCGCCGCTCGGCAGCGACTGCGTGGCGTTCGCGGTCAGAAGCGCGCGTCGAAGGTCACGAGCACGCGGCCTGCCGGGCCGGCGACGGCAAGGGCAACGTCTGCGAGAACGACGTCGACGGTCACCTCGACCAGGACGGCGCCGACTGCGCGCCCCAAGATCCCTCGATCCACCACGGCGCGACCTCGACGGCGACGGCAAACCCGAGTCCATCTCGGCCGCCGGCAACGAGATCACGGTCCGCTCGGCCGACGCCCAGAAGCTCCCGGAGGGCGGCTGGCCGCAGCTCGCCGGCACCTTCGCCTGGAGCGTCGACGTCGTCGTGGGCGACGTGAACAACGACACCCGCCTCGAGGTCTACTCCCCCTCGGTCGACGGCGAGGTCTACTGCAACCGCCTCGGCCTCGGCTCGGCCAACCCCGAGCGCATCATCGAGCGCGGCGACGCCAACTGGCTGAACCGCACCAACGCGAAGGACCCCTTCGAGCCCTCGAACACCATGGCCCGCGCCTGGCCGCTCCGCTTCCCGACCAAGGAGATCCGCGCCTACCTCACCAAGGGCGACGTCGACTACTACCGCCTCCCCGGCGTCGGCGGCATGATGGTCCAGCTCGTCAGCCCCCCCGGCGAAGACTACGACTTCGAGCTCATGAACCAGGACGGCACCAAGGTCTACACCTCCGGCAAGCAAGGCCTAGGCAAACTCGACTCCGCCGCCATCTGCGTCGCCTGCAACGAACCCGCCCCCCCGACCTACCTCGTCCGCGTCTACCCGAAGGACGCGGCGCAGCACTACTCGGCGGGGCGGCCTTACGTGCTTCGGATTTTGACGTCGCCGTAGTGGCCAGGAATCAAGAAGTCTCTGAGAGCGCCATTCTCCGCGCACGCCCGCCCGAATTCCTCTCGCGGAGCCGTCCGAGTCCGTGCGGCGGCCGACACGATGGGATTTTTCGCCCTGATGATTCGCAGCGTATGGCTGGAAAGATCAACCGAGCATCCTACCCGCTAGGTAGGCTAGCCTGAAGGTGAGGCCCACCATTCTGTGAATGTCGAAAACAGTTCGTCGATTGTCCCCGCATTGTAGAGGTAGGCGTCTGCCTCAAGGCGGAGCGATGCCACTTCCTCCTCCACTGGGTGTGAGCGCGCTTCCCGGAACTCGGCCAGGGTCGCTTGGTGCTCCGATCTGGTCGTGAAATTGCGGTACGCGTGATCGCGGGACGAGTCGACATAGACAACGGTCAGGTCCGGAAACTGGGCTCGCAGCTCCGTCAGCGTCGCATGTTGCCTGATTCCATCGACCAGACAGGGTAACGTCTGCGCCCGAACAGACTTGGCGATAGCATCGGCGAGGCGGCGCGGTCCGCTAGTGGACGAAATGAACTTCTGGGCGGCTCGCTGAAAGTCGGTGCGGCCGGCCGTGCCAAAGTCCTCCTGGTTGATGAGCGGCAACAGACACTGCCGCGTCGACACGCGGCCGAAATGCAAACGCTCGGTAACGAGCTCGCAGAGTGTCGTCTTCCCTGACGCGATCTCGCCGACGACCGCAAGGACTTGAGTCCGCACTGGGCGACGCCGAGGGCGAAGCAGACAACCCGGGAGCATATGCCCGGGTGCCACCACATCCCGAATGAGGAGCTGCGACCAGAACTCGTACTCGTGCCACGACTGTGCGATTTCCTCAGGCCGCCTGAGCTTCAAGTCGTTGATCGCCCTCTCCCTTCGGCTGCGCTCCTCAGTGAACCCCTCCGGCAGTTCTCCCTCAAGGACTACCCCTAGGTGACGGAGACCTTCCAGTGAGGACTCGTCGCTGATCAGGCCGATCGTCTTAAGCTTGAGATGTGAGAGGCCCGAAAGCTCCTCATACAGCTCTCTCGTGGCGGTGTTCACGATGCCTGCGTCGCCGATGCCGAAGAGATCCTGGGTGTCGATGGCCTGGACGTGCCCTCCGAAACCAAGACAGCGCGCACCTCGCAGCATAGGGTGGGCGCTAGATAGGTGCCCTCGTCGATACGTGAGTATTGAGCCGTTCGGATGGCGGAGGATCACGTACGCGACAAGTTGCTTCAGATGGTCGAGTGTCTCGGCACGGGGCCGCTCTTCAAAGACAACGGATTGTTGATTCAGCCAATCCGACAGATCGATCGCTTCTAAGAGTCCAAAACTAGCTATGACGCCCGTCGGGATTCTGTCACGAGGCACGCACGTTACGACCTCATCCGGAATGCCGCGCGCGAGCGGCGGTGCAACGTATTCGGGAAACTCGTCACTACGGAGTGCGAAGCGGCCTGGCCCCGTTCGTTGAAAACGCGAGTGGAAACGACGACGACGGATGTCCTCGCTGATTCGTGCCCTCATGCTATTGGTCGGCGTTTCGCCGGCGTGGACTAGGTAGCCACCCCTAACCGCTTCCTGCGTAATCTGGTCTACTGTGAGCGGCTTCCCCGCTTCTTCGAGAACGCGCACCGCAGCATCTCGGAATCCGTCTCGTGTCGGCACATTTAACCCCAGAGCTTGGGTCTGCCGACAGCGCGTCGGTGCGACAGAAAAGCGAGAAGTGCCTTCGAACTCTGCGAAAACTCGAGCTTTCTCGGCAGTCCAAACCGGTCGACGATCTCCGCGTACGTGAGGCCCCGGCAATCGTGATCGGGCGGCGAATCCGGAATGAAGATGGTGTCCCAGTAGAACTTCTTCTCGCCGCGGGGCTCCTCGGACAACGTTCCGGGGGTCTCGCCGTGGAACGTTTCAATGGTCATGCCGTCACAATAGGCGACCACGGCGCGAGCTCGAGCCCGTCGTTGGCCCGAGTTTGTCTCCGTGAGAAAGCTCGCGCCGAGGGTGTCCCACATCGGCTTTGTCAGCCCACCAGGGTATCCTGGGCCGACATAGTCTTCAAAGATGAGCCCAGCGTGTTCGACGATGCACGGCACAAGGAGCTTTCGATAGGCTTCGCGGACCTCCCCTCGGACAAGCTTTGTGAGGTCAACCTCCAACGGCTCTTCGATTCGTACGTTCTTGAAGGCGAACGAGAACACAGTGCCGACGTGTACGCCGTCAGCAGGGAAAACGGCGTGGCGAAGTAGCTCGTTCGCCTCGTCCTGCTTGAAGCGGCTTGAGGTCACGTACATTATGGACTCGGTACTCATGCGGCAATTTCCTCGAGGAGGCGGGCGGTCTCCGCCGTGAGGTCGATGCCATCGATGGGTAGCACCTCGATGTTCCGAACGCGAAAGAGCTGAATCTCGAAGTCCGATGGGTTCGGGAGTACGATGTATGCGCGTCGGCCAGAGGGAGTGCCTGGCAGTCCGTGGAGGAGTTCCTTCACCTTGTGGAAGAGGTAGGCGACGTTCGCGTCATTGAACGAATAGCCGATGAAGAGAATGGCCCGGCCGAGGAGGTCCGCTCGCAATCGGAAGTCCATTGGGCTCTCGAAAGCTAGGCGCCTATTGTAGTCCGATTCCGTGACAACGAGCGTTGTCGGATGGTCGAAGTCTCCGTGAAACTTGACCACCTCCCTTTGATGGCCGTGAGCGCCCATGTCCGCCTCGATGGCAACCTTTTGGACTGCTTCGCCCGCGAGAGTAAAAGAGCGCTCGATATAGTCGTCATAGTTGGTCGTGTAGATCGTGCGACAATGGCGCAGGCCGCAGAGCGCGGTGTGGACGACCGAACTCGCAAGGGCTGCATCCGGCGCATGCATCTCACGCATCTGCCAATTGATCAGCGGTGCCACTCCGGCCTTCTTAATGCTGAAATACTCCAAGATTCTTAGGGAATCACCCCTGAACCGAAGAAGTTCGGGCTCGACACCAAGGAGCCGGGCAGCTTGGTCGACGAGTTCGGCCCACGACAGGCCCCGCTTACTCCGATCGTCGGACGTCCAAGAAACCGCCATCGATGCACCGGCACCGACGAACGGTAGGAGCTTTCCGGCGCGATAGAGGCCGCGAATTTCATGGATCATGGGGCAGCTTTTCGTGCGATGAGCCGTGTCATCGAGTGGCAGTGGCGGATGTTGTTGTGGGGGTGTGTTTCCCAGAGGTCCTGATCGGTGGCACTCTCAAGGGTCCAAGACGCGAAATGATCCAAGTACCAAGCGTGGGACATCAGCGTTGGAGCGAATCCCGGATGAGCCGCCAAGTCTTGGACGCGGTCGTTGAACACGCACACGATCGCGTGGCCGTGCAGCCTAGTGGCTCGCTGGAGCCGCGCGATCACGTCTTCGATCTCGCCCGGGCTCGCAAGGCAATGAAGAAGGCCGTAAGCGATGACTAGGTCATAGTTGCCTGGCGACCACGCGTGATGGCGGGCGTCCGCAACCGCGTATGTCAAGCCGGGTCGTGGTGGCCACGCTTGCCGAGCGTTCGCGATTGCCGCGGCTGAGAGGTCGAATGCATCGACCTGCGCACCCAGAGTACTGAGGAAGGCCGCGTTCTTTCCCTCGCCGCAACCCGCATCGAGCACTCGCGTCTCTTTGGACACGGGGTGGTGGCCAAGCCATCGCTCCACTAGTGAACCCGGTTGGGTGCCCCAGAAGCAGGGGCATGCCCGATATCCGTCGTCGTAGCCTCCGTTCATGACGACGCTCGTGCGTTGTAGCCGTGCCAAACGCGCGCGCCGTGAAGCGGGGCGACGCGAGGCGGACTCGGGACTGAGGATGAAGCGGCTCTCATGAAACCTGATACTAGGACCTATGCGTAGCGCTGCCAAGTAGTCGAATGCGGCTCCGACGGCTACTCGAAGGTAGAGATGCACGACGGGACAGTCATCGAACTCGCCGAACGTGCTGCCGCCCCGACTCCTTCATCGTGGTTTCCGGTCTTCATCAAGCGGCAAGCCTCTGCGAAGACGGGGGGGCGCTACCCACTCCAGTTCGGCCGGACCCACGGGAAAGCCAGGGGCGCCAGAAATGTTGAGACGGGTCATTGGAAACGGCCAGAAGCTTGGCTTGTTTCATGTTGACTGAGACCCCGGAGGCCGTGCGAGGGTTGGTTGGTCTGGTTCCCCCTCTACCCGCGTTGTTGAGGTGGGTTGTAGCTCTTACGGAGGATGTCTCAATGGGACGACGATTCGAACTGCCCAAGGCGACCGGGCGCTCGCCCGACGCGCCTGCCATTACGCTCACGAGGAAGCAGGTTCTGGGGCTCTACAACCAGAACAACCGAGAGGACCCGAGAGCCCGCATGTGCGAAACCGTTGAGAACTGGTTCGTCCGTTTTGTCACGTCTGAGGGCTGGAGCGGTGCATCCATCACCAAAGATGTTCGTGGTGTCTGCTCCGGCGCCGTGTTGGCAGTCACCATGCCTCACATTGCGAAGCTTGCTCGTGAGCGGCACGCCGAACTGTATCAACCCTTGTTGATGGCCAGCCGCTCCGAGTAGCTCCTGGTTGGCCACCCACCCGCGACGGACTAGTCGTAATGGTTGGACCTGCGTACCCGAAGCCGTGGGTTACGCTTGTGGCGC
>JADMJS010000272.1 GCA_018780435.1 Myxococcales bacterium | reverse complement strand
CCGGTGACGACCGCATCTACATCGGCGACTTCGTGATGCAGCTCGTCGGCGCACCCCCGGCGGGCTCGTCGATGAGGTCGAGTAGCGCGCCACACCGCGCCGAAGCGCCCGTGCCGCCGGCCGTCCCGAAGATCGGCAAGGGCCCGACCGAGAAGGCGCCCCCCGCCTCCATGTTGGCCGAGGACTCCGAGGCCGCGACGCGTGCCATCGACATCGACGAGCTCGACGCGGAGGTCGAAGAGGTCGAGGTCATCGCCGCCAGCGACATCGAGGTCGAGCCCGACGAGAGCGTGGATGACGGCCTCGAGGTCGAGTTCGAAGTCGAAGAGGAGCAGCCCGAGGCCGCGGTCTCCGTCGACGACGTCGAGCTTGAGGAAGAAGAGGCGCCAACGACGATGGCCATCGCCGGTGGTGAGGCTCCGGCCGCGCCGCCATCCGTTCCGCCGCCCGTCTCTGCCTTACCGTCCGCGCCCCCGGCCCCGACTCCGTCCGCGCCCCCGGCCCCGACTCCGTCCGCGCCCCCGGCCCAGCCGGTGGCTGTGGCTGCTGCCGCCACCGTCGCGTCGACCGAGATCGCGGACGAGGAGCCCGAACCGGAGCCAGCGGCGCCAGCGCCTCGCTCCGACTCCGTCCGTCGAGAAGTCCCTGCGCCCGAGCCGCGCGGCGCCAGCGACGACGGCGACGCCCGCTTCGAGACCTACATCGGGGTGCTCGACGAGCTCCATCGGCGCGTCGCGACATCGGTCTTCGCCGACATCGATCCGGAGCAGCTCGATCACCTATCGGATCGGCAGTGGTCGGATCTCGAGACCGCCGTCGGGGCAGTGGTGTCGACGGCGCGCGCGGGTGGGCTCGTCCCGAACTTCCTCGACGACGCCACGCTGACTCACGATGTCCTCTACGAGTTCACCGGCGTCGGTCCGGTCGAGTACTTCCTCGACGACGACGCGGTGACTCGTATCCAAGTCAACGACTTCAATCAGATCCTCGTGACCGCCGACGGCGCGACCGAAGCGGTTTGGAAGTCGTTCTCGTCGCCCGCAGCGCTCAGCCGCATCGTGGATCGCCTTGCGAGCACGCTCGGGTTCACGGCGGGTAACCGTCCGCCGATGCTGGTGGGTGAGCTCCCGGATGGCACGGGCTTCCAGGTCGTTCTCCCGCCGCTCGCGGCCGCAGGACCGGTGCTCAGCTTCACCAAGCCGAGCCGTCGGCGCCTGACGATGAAGGCGCTCCTCGATTCGGGCGCCATCACCAGCGAGGACGCTGACTTCCTCGCGGCCCGTGTCCAGGATGGGGCCAACATCGCCGTCGTTGGGCGGTCGCCCGCGGACCGCGCCTCGGTCCTCGGCGCGCTCGCGCTCTTCGCCTCGGAAGAGGACCGGCTCGTCATCGTCGAAGCGCGTCACACGCTCTCGGTGCCGCACCGGAACGTGACGCGACTTCGCCTGCCCATCCTCCCGGATGAGAGTGCGCAGCTCTTCCGAGTGCTGCCGCTGCTGCTCGGAGATCGACTCCTCGTCGCGCCGGTCACCGGTGCTGACGCGGCTGCGCTCATCGAGCTCGCCCACTCCGGCGCGGAAGGCGTCCTCGGCAGCTTCTACGGCCGTGACGCGGACGACGGCCTCAGCCGCTTGTCCCGGCAGGTCATCGCGAACCACGGCGCACCGAACGAGGCCCTCGCCACGGGGCTCGTCCAGAACGCCTTCGCGCACGTCGTCTTCGTGCAGTCCACAGCCGAGGGTCTCCGCGTGACCGTCGAGGATACCGGCGGCTGACATGTTCACGCTCATCATCGAGGATTCTGCCGGCGCTATCGCCGAGGAGTACCAGTTCAGCGAGGGTGAGTTCATCATCGGTCGCGGGACCGGCAACGACATCATCCTCCCATCCGACAACGTCTCCCGAAAACACGCGCGCCTCTTCACGCAAGGCGGAAAGATCTACGTAGAGGACCTCGGGTCCTCGAACGGCGTGTTCATCAACGGCAAACGCGCCCACAAGGTCACCGAAGTAGCCCTCGGGGCGCAGGTGAAGGTCGGTGACTTTTACCTCCACATCGACGGTGGGGATGGCGGTCGCGCCAGCCGAAGCGACGATGGTGCCGAACACGCGCAAGGCCCCGCGGGCTCCGAGATCTTCGGGCGCCTCGTCGGAACCAATGGGCCGGTTCAGGGCAAACCTTTTGATCTCACCCGGTCCGTGAACCTCGTCGGGCGCGGAAAAGACTGTGCCATCACCGTTGTCGACGCGTCGATCTCGCGCGTTCACGCGAAGGTGTTGCGGCACGAGGACGGCACCCTCCACATCGAGGACCTGAAGAGCAGCAACGGCAGCTACATCAACGACCAACGCGTCACGCACGGCGCGTTCGGGCACGGTGACCGCGTCCGCTTCGGCAACATCGAGTTCATCTGCGAGATGCCCGGCTCGGAAGGCGAAGTCATCGAAGTAAGCTCAGGCGGTCGAAAGGGCCTCCTCTTCCTCTCGCTCTTCATCTTCATGCTCCTCGCGACGGGCGGCACACTCGCTTGGGTTTTCAGAGACAAGCTCTTCGGCTCCGGCGTGTCCGAAGAAGAAGCGAAGGCCATTCGCGAGCAGAAGGAGCAGACCGCGAGCGCGGAACGTGAGTCCCGCCTGTCCTCGGCCAAGACCAAACTCGAGAAGCTCGTCAGCCGCGCCGAAAAGCTCGCCGCCGCAGACGACTGGGCGGAAGCCGAGAAGATCCTGAAGCAAGGGGCCGCCGAAGCAGAGGGGATCGCCTCCGACGACGAGAAGGGCGAGCTTCGTGGCTATTTCGAGACGGCCGAGGCACGGCTACGTGCCGACCGTGCCGAAGTGGACGCCATCGTGGACGGCCTCGCGCTCAAGGACTGGGCGTCGGCGGGCAAGGCGCTCGGGCGGCTAGTGAAGAGCGGTGGCCCCATGCTTGGGCTCGGCAAGACCAAGATCGACGCACTGCGCGGCCCCTGGCTGGCCGAAGCGGACGCTGCGGAGAAGGTCGAGAAGAACCTCGCCAAGGCGATCGAGCTCTACAAGCGTGCGGCGGCAGTCAATCCGACCGACAAGACCCTGGCGCCACTCATCACCGCGCTCGAAGCTCAGCTCGCGGCCCAGCCTGCGGTAGCGCCGATCGTGCCGGTGATCCCGGTTCCGACGGGGATCCCGGTTCCGACGGGAATCCCGGTTCCAACCGGGGCACCGTCACCAGACCCCGGCGCTCCAGCCGCGGTCGCCCCCGCGCCGGTCGCGCCCGCGCCGGTCGCGCCCGCCCCCGCCGAAGTCGCTCCCGCGCCGCCGGCTGCCCCTGCTCCCTGATTCCAGGACGGTCTTCACATTCATGAACGCGGCCCTCGACCTCGTCGACTTCCTGAACGCGTCACCAAGTCCATTTCACTGCGTCGCCGCCGCGGCCGCTCGGCTCACCGCCGCCGGATTCGTGGAGGTGAAGGACGACGACGCGGCGATCACGGCGACGCCAGGGAAGGGCGCCTTCATGAAGCGCGCGGGGACGCTCTTCGCCTGGCTCCCCGGCTCCGAGTCGCCGTCCGAGGCTGGATTCCGCCTGATCGGGGCCCACACGGACTCCCCGAACCTCCGACTCAAGCCCAAAGCCAATCAGTCCAAAGAGGGCTACGCGACCTGGGCCGTAGAACCGTACGGTGGCGTGCTCCTTCATACGTGGACCGACCGGGATTTGGGTCTCGCGGGACGGGTGGCGGTCCGTGACGCGACGGCGACGGTCCCTCGCATTGAGCTCGTACGTCTCGATGCGCCCCTCGCCCGCGTCGCCAACCTCGCCATTCATCTCGATCGAGAGGTCACGACCCGCGGCCTCATCCTGAACAAGCAGACGCACTTGCCCCCAATGATCGGCCTCGCCGGGGCGCCCAGCGTCGAGAGGCTCGTCGCCGAAGCCATCGGTTGCGCGGAGAGCGACGTGGTCGGCTTCGACCTCGGGCTCTATGACACGCAGCCGGCGACGCTCGGCGGGGTCTCGGGCGAGTTCGTCCTGGGCGCCCGCCTCGACAACCAGGCGTCCTGCCACTCTGCGCTGTCGGCGCTGATCGAGGCTAGCCGCCTGCCGGCGCCGGCTGCACACACCGCGGTCATCTGCCTCTTCGACCACGAGGAGTGCGGCTCGGGCTCCGAGCGCGGCGCCGAGTCCGTGTTGCTCTCGCACGTGCTCGACCAGCTCACCGACGGACACCCGGCCACCGGGGCGGGCGGGCTGCGGCGAGCGCTCTCCCGCAGCTTCTGCGTCTCGGCCGACATGGCCCACGGCGTTCATCCGAACTACGCCGACAAACACGAGCCCAGCCACAAGCCGATGCTGAATGGCGGGCCTGTGATCAAGACCAACATGAACATGAGCTACGCCACCGACGCGGAGACCGGCGCGCGCTTTCGAATGGCGTGTCGGGACGAGGGCGTGCCTTTCCAGGAGTTCGTCGTGCGCTCCGACATCGCGTGCGGCAGCACCATCGGCGCGATCGTCGCGGCGGGGCTCGCGGTGCGAACCGTCGATGTCGGGTGCGCGATGCTCTCGATGCACTCGATCCGGGAGCAGGCCGGTGCCGCCGACGTCGCGTACATGACCGCTGTGATGCGACGGATACTCGTCCACGGCTGACGTTGCGACGCGACGGGTCCTGTCCGGACGCGCCGCGAAACTTTAGTATCGGTGTCCGGACCCGTATGATACGCGGTTCCATAGGCGAGCAGTCGTCTTGGGAGCCCTCGAGTCGCGGAGCACAGCATGATGCCGAGTTGGTTGAAGTACGTAGCAGGTCTCGGTGCCTTGGTCAGCGTGGCCGCATGTGGCGACATCAAAGTCGCGAGCGGTGGCGGAGACACGGGCGGCACCACCGGCTGCAAGGTGGACGGGGACTGCAATAGCGGCGATGCCTGCCGTACCGGTTCGTGCCAGAGCGGCCAATGCACCTTCACGGTGAGCGCAAGCAGCTGCTTCGCCGGTAATGCGTGTTATGCGGCTGGGCAGGAGCTCGCCGGTGACCGCTGCCAGACCTGTTCACCCGGCGAAGGCTTCGTGAAGCGCTCGTGCGCTGCGGGCAGCACCTGCGACTCTGCGACCGGGCAGTGCGTCGCCGAGACCGACGGCAGCGACGCCACCGACGGCACCGAGTCCGGCGATGTGACCGACGGTACGGACGCGACGGACGGGGTCGACGGGACGGACACCACCGACGCTCAAGACGGCACCGACGCCCAGGACGGCACCGACGGCGAGACCGATGCTCAGGACGGCACCGACACGTCGGACGCGACCGACACGACGGACGCGACCGACGGTAGCGACGACACGGACGGCACCGATGCGACCGACAGCACCGACGGCACCGACGGCACCGACGGCGGACCGCTCTCCTGCACGCTCACGGCCGACTGTGCCGGTCTCAAGACCCCTTGCGAGACGGCCATCTGCGTAAACGACACGTGCGTCGTCGCCCCGCTCGACCCGGGCACGCCTTGCGTCCCGGCCGACGTCCCGTTCCCGTCCTGCTGGTCGGGCACCTGTGCGGGCGGTGGCGTCTGCGACGCCGCTCCGAAGGGCTCTGGGATCTGCGACGATGGAAACGTCTGCACGGTGAACGATGGGTGCGACAGCGGCCTTTGCGCCGGGCAGCCGAAAGGCTGCGGCGACGGCAACCCGTGTACCGCCGACCTGTGCGACTCGCTCACCGGGGCGTGCTCCAACTTCCCGCTCGATGGTCAGGCGTGCTCCGACGGCAATCCGTGCACCGAAGGCGACACCTGCGCGGAGGATAGCTGCACGTCAGGCCAAAACCTGTGCTCGTGCACGACCGATGCCGACTGCACCGACGACGGCAACCTCTGCAACGGGACGCCGGTTTGTCAGGACGGCGGTCCGGGCAAGGTCTGTGTGATCCCACCTGCGTCGATTGTCACCTGCGATACCGGCTCCGACACGGCGTGTTCGAAGTCCGCCTGCGTGCCGGCGACGGGCCTGTGTGTCCCACAGATTCAAGCGGGCGCCCCCTGTTCCGACGAGAGCCTGTGCACACAGAACGACCTCTGCAGCGCCAATGGAATCTGCTCCGGGACCGCGATCGTGTGCCAGGATGAGAATCCGTGCACCGACGACGCCTGCGAGGCTGGTGCCTGCAAGTTCACCAATAACGCGGTGTCGTGTAACGACGACGACGGGTGCACTACGGGCGATAAGTGCGACGGCGGAACCTGTGGGGGCGCGGACAAGGTCTGCAATGACGGCAACCCTTGCACGACCGACGCGTGCGTGAGCGGCGAGTGTGTCTTCACGATCGCCACCGGGGTCGCCTGCTCCGACGAGGACATCTGCACGAGCGACGACGCGTGTGACGGCAGCGGCCACTGTCGCGGTTCGCCGATCACGTGCAATGACGACAACCTTTGCACTACGGACACTTGCACCGGCGTCGCGCCGCCGGGTTATGATCCGCTGAACCCGCCGTCGGCCTGCGTCTACACGAACAACACGGCCCCTTGTAACGACAGCAACGCCTGCACGACCGGCGACCTCTGCCTAGCGGGTGAGTGCAAGGCCGGTGCAGCCGTCGTCTGCCCTGCCGGCGGAGCCTGCAAAGTCTCGACCTGTAACTCGGTCAGCGGTTGCTCGCTCGGAAACGCCAACAACGGGACGATCTGTAACGATGGGTCGGCCTGCACGACCGGCGAGGCCTGCACGAACGGCGTCTGCGGCGGTGGGTCGCAGGTCTGCGAATGTACGGCCGACGCGGACTGCGGCGACGCGAACCTCTGCAATGGCGTCGAGAAGTGCGTTACGCAAGCGGGCGGATCCAAGAAGTGCCAGGCGGGTACGCCGGTCGTGTGTTCGCCGAGCGGCAACACCTGTCAGTCCAATACCTGCCAAGCGGCGACTGGGGCCTGTGCGCTGGTCCCGGCGAACGAGAACGCCTCTTGCGGGTCCGACGACATCTGCACGACGGCCAAGGTGTGCAAGTCTGGCTCGTGCACGGGCACTCCGGTGACGTGCCCCACGAAAGTCTGCCAGGTGAACGCCGGCTGCGACGTCGCCAGCGGCTGTAAGTACACGAACGCGAACATCAACACGCTCTGCGATGATGGCAGCAAGTGCTCGGACAGCGACAAGTGTGATGGCGCTGGCAAGTGCGGCGGCAAGGTCGTGATCTGCAACGACTCGAACCCGTGTACGTCGGACTCCTGCTCGCCTGCCCTCGGATGCGTCACCACGCCCCTGGGCAGCGGGACCGCGTGTGACACCGACTCGAACCTGTGCACCATCGAGGCGTGCTCGAGCGGCGCGTGCAAGCTAGACAAGACCATCCAGTGCGACGACGGAATCTCATGCACCATCGACGTGTGCAACGGCGCCACAGGGCAATGCGAGTTCACTGCGGACAACAAGGCGTGCGATGACGGGAGTGCCTGCACCATCGATACCTGCGTCGTGGGTGGTGGCTGCTCCTATACCGCGGCCCCCGACTTCGGGTCCTGCGACGACAAAAACGAAGCGACCACGCCGGACTTCTGCATCCAATCGAAGTGCGTCGGTGGCACTCGCTTCGACCCGTCGTTCAAGCCCATCTGCGGCGTTCAGGCTCTAACGCCGGTCTCGGCGACCGTCTTCGGGGGCTCGCATCTCTTTGCCGCCAACTACGGTCAGCAGACCTTCAGTTGCACGGCCTTCCCGAACTTCAGCTGCTCCTGTTCGCCGACCTACAATGACGTCTTCACCGCATACACGATCGAACCCGGAGGGACCCTCTACGGGGTTGGCGGCGGTTCGGGGTCGGCGTCCGCGCTCGGGGGGGCCGTCATTGTGGGCACGGGAGGCATCATGGGGCTTGTGTCGTCCGATCTACAGAAGGTCGAATTCAGCTCGACGACGTTCCATGACGCGGTCGCCGCCGCGACGACGCAGTACAAGGATGTCGACTGGCGCGCGATCGGCACGACCTCGGGCGGAGGGCTCTTCTACTCGGAAGAGTGGTTCCTCATGAGTGGTCGTAACCCGTTGACGGCCAAGGGCTTCGCCCTGCGGTGCGTTCGCAACACCGACACGTTCGAAGGAAAAGAGAGCTGGAGCTGTGGGACGTCGAAGCTCCCGACCACGCCACCGACGGGCGAGCAGGATTGGCGAGGGGCGACGCTCTGGTCCGAAGTGACGAGCTGCACGTCGCCCCCGTGTTTCAACGGGTCGACCGTCGGTGGAGGCGTCCTCGTGTCGACCTCGACTGACTTCAACCTCGATGTCTCGATCGACGGCGAGGGCGACAATACGTTCCCGGCCGCTCAGGCGACCTACGCGAGCAGCACGTCGCTCTTCCGGGGCATCGTTCAGCTCTCGAGCTCCGAGGCTTGGATCTACGGTGCCAAGGGCCTCATGACCCGATGCAGCGAGACCTCCTGCAAGGAGTACGCGCCACTCGGGACCTCGACTCTGTTCCACGATGCCGTGTCCATGGGGGGGGCGTTCGTCGCGCTCGCCAGTGACGAAACCGGCTGGATGATTACGGGCTTCCCGGCGGGCGCCAATGGCGAGGACGGCAAAGCGTGGTTCCGATTCGACTTGCCCATCGACGGCGATATCCCAATGGTGCTCACCGGCAGCCTGTCGACCGGCATCACGGTCGTCGGGACCACGAAGGACCAGAGCAGCTACGTGCTTTGGCGCTTCATTCCATAGGCCATCGCTACCGTCGCCCCTGCGGGCGGGAACCTTCTCCCGGGAGCGCCCGCAAGCAGCCTGACTCCCATCGTCGAGCCGGTATTTGACCGCGGCGCCGCCAGCGTTAGACTCACGCGGCGCGTGCAGGCCCTACCCGCACGCGACCGCGTCCGCCCCTGGAGCCCGAGTGACCATCAGATCCCTTTCCACCTTCGTGGTCGTCTCGGCCGCCGCCGTGTTTGCCGTCGCTCCTCGGGCGGCACAGGCAACGATTCTCGGCTTCACCATCGAGAACGTCACGCCGACTTCGCTCGAAGACGTCAAACAGACCGACGGCTCCTACGAGATTGGGCTCCAGCTATGCCGGGAGCTGCTCGAAGAGGAACGTGGACTCGTCTGCGATAGCGCGGATTCGACCGATGCCACGGCCGACGACACGCGTGATGAAGAGACCACCCAGGCCGCCGATACGGGCGCGGCCGCCGATACCGGCGCGGTCGACGACACCGGCGCTGCCGCCGACACCGGCGCTGCCGCCGACACCGGCGCTGCCGCCGACACGGGCGCCGCCGCCGACACGGGCGCAGTCGAGGACACGGGCGCAGTCGAGGACACGGGCGCGGTCGAGGACACGGGCGCGGCCGCCGACACCGGCATGCTCCCCGACGTCGTGGACGCCGAAGACGTCGTCGAGGCTGACGACTCATCGGTGCCCACCGCCGACGGTGCCAACAAGCCGGGATCTGTCGGCGGTGCCCTAAATACCGCTGCGGAGATCACATTCACGCTTCGCATGGACTCGACGACGACTTCGACCCTTAACACGACCGTGACCCTGAAGGAGTACGCCTTCGCGATCGGGAAGACGTGTTCCACCTCCACGACCGAGGAGCCCCAAGACACCGAAGGCAACTGCACGGTCATTCAGGCCATGAAGGAGAACTCGAACTGGAGTGGCCTCGATGTCACCTTCACCACGGGTCAGCTCCTCGGAGATTCGTGCGACGACGCCGATACGACGTACCTGTACGTCTACGTGAAGGATTCAGAAGGCGCGATCAGCCACCAGCGAATCGACTTCAGCATCGACCGTACGCCTCCGTCCGGCCCTACGGTCACCGGTGCCGCCGCCGGCGAGACCAACGTGACGGTGTCGTGGGACGACACGAGCACCGACGACGACCTCGAGCACGTCGTCTACTACTCCGACCGCGAGTTCACCTACGACGAGATCGGCGATTCCGACATTCGGAGCACCGGCCAGCTCACCACCACGTCCGGCAAACACCAGGTCACCGGCCTCACCAACGGCACGACGTATTATTTCGCCGTAACGGCCGTTGATACAGGCGGGAACGAGTCCACCTTCTGCAACACGTCGGATCTCGTCGCCGCTGCGCCAAAGGCGCTCGACGACTTCTACGAGCACTACCGCGGCCAGCCCGGCGCCAACGAAGAAGGCGGCTTCACCTTCTGCTTCGTCGCGACGGCGGCATGGGGCAGCCCGGTCGCGCCGACCGTCGACGTGCTCCGGCACTTCCGCGACCAGCGCATGATGTCCGGAACGGGTGGCCAGGCCCTCGTGAACCTCTACGGACAAGTCGGTCCCAAGGCGGCGTCCGTGATCTCCGAGTCGGAGTGGCTGCGCAGTATTTCGCGAATCTTGCTCTGGCCACTCGTCATCCTCACACTCCTCGTCATGGCGGTACCGGCCTGGGGACCCGCGGCCTTCGTGGGCGCTGCGTTCGCGGCTTGGCGGGTTCGCCGTCACCGTCGACGCGCTGGTGCGACGAACACCAGCGAAGGGACCACTCGATGAGCCGCCTCATCCTCATCCTCGCCCTCATGGTCCCTGGGCTCGCCTCGGCGCAGCTCTACGGGGTCCCAGGCGACTCTCCGCTGACCCAGACCTTCGAGTTCAAGATCGGGTCCTATACGCCCGGAATCGACTCCGAGGGGGGCTCGGCTTACGACGACATCTTTGGCGACGAAGGGATGGTCCTCTTCCGCATCGAGTACGCGTACGTGCTCTGGCGAGGGGTGGGCGGCATGGTCAGCCTCGGCGGGGAGATCGGCTACGGCAGCGTGACCGGCAACGCTCTCGACAAGGAGACCGGCTTGGAAGGCGTGGATGAGACATCCCTCAACATAGTCCCCTTCGGCCTGACGGCGGGGTACTACCTCGACACCTGGGGGGACATTGTCCCGCTGGTCCCGTATTTCAAGCTCGGACTCGACTACACGATCTGGTGGGTCACCAACGGCGTGGGCGATACGTCGTCATTCGGGGGAAGCGACGCCGCGGGCGACACGTGGGGGCTCCACACGGAGCTCGGCATCCGAATCCCGCTCGACTTCTTCGCCCCGAAGATGGCGCAGTCCTTCGACAGCGAGGTGGGCGTGAACAACTCGTACCTCTTCGCCATGTGGTACTACGGCTGGGACGACGACTTCGGCTC
>JADMJS010000389.1 GCA_018780435.1 Myxococcales bacterium | reverse complement strand
GCGCGTCGTGACCATGACGAGAGCACCCGGGACGATGTGGCGTGGCGTAGTCATGACGCCCCGCCTCGCAGATTTCGTGCCACGCCCAGGGGGCAGCAAAAGTCGGCCTTATGATCGATCCCTCGCGCCCAAGTGTCTCACTTCTGGTGCCTACCGGCCCCACGACGACAGAATCCAAGCCCGAGCTGAGGCCACTCGACTCCAGGCTGTGGCGTGTCGTCGAGTGTGAGTTGGCTCGTGACGCACGACAATGGCGCATGGACGTCGAGGTCGATGAGCTCTTCGTCGGTGCCGGGTCGTTCATCGACGCCAGCGGTGAAGGTCCGGCCAGCCTCCCGACGCTCGGGCATCCCCTCGGGCACCGTGACGGCCGAAGCCGCGACGATGCTCACGGCTAGCGTGAGCATCGGCATCGCCAACCGGCACATCGGCTCCTCCTAAAGCCCGAGCGTGGGCCCGGGGAGCGCGACAATCCTCGACGACACGGTCTTCGACGTCCTGAGCCACACCGGCAACGTCGTGACGGCGACGGCGAGCCGGGTCAGCGGGCTCTCGGTGGTCGGTCAGCCGTATCGCGCCGTGGTCCGCCTGAAGAACCTCGAGATCACGGGCGGCGCGCAGGTGCTCGCGCCCGGCGACGTGCTCGTCCTCGAAGGCGACGTGGCCGGCGGCGACCTCACGCGCTTCCACGAGGGCACCGCGTCGAGCCTCACGGGCAGCACCATCGACCTACAAGGCGTGACACCAGCGACCACCAGTGGCACCATCGTGGCGACGTCGCTGCTCTGCAGCGGCTGTCCGTAGTACCACCGCTCGAATCGAAGCCCACGCCGTCGTCACGTCTGAGGTACAGCATGTGAGGCCACCGCGGCGATTCCGGTGATCGAGAGCCGGAAGGGTGTCTGTTGTTCCGTACCATCGCTGATCGAAACATCTGGGTGGTCTACGCCGCGACCCTCCTCCTCGGGATCGGGTACGGCATCGCCATCGCCAGCATCGGCGTGTTCCTCGACGCGCAAGGCCACGACAAGGAGGACATCGGCTCGCTCGCGACCGCGTTCGCGCTCGGGATCGTGCTCTTCTCGCTCCCCATGGGCGCGGTGATCCGGCGCTTCGGCGCCAAGCCAGTCCTCACGGTGAGCCTCGCGCTCTATGCCGTGACCATCTCGCTCTTCCCGGTGGTCGCCAGCTCGTTCTGGGGTGTCGCCGGCGTTCGTTTTCTCGACGGCGCCGCGTCGGCCGGGATCTGGGTCAGCAGCGAGACCATCCTGCTCTCTCGGGCGCGCGTCGACGTAAAGGCGCTCGTGATGAGCCTCTACACCATCGCCGTCAGCATTGGGTACGTGGTCGGCCCCGTCATCTCGGGCATCCTAGCGCGCTACGTCCCGATCGAGATCACCTACTACGTGTCCGGAGGCATGTCCCTCCTTTCGGCCGGCCTCGTCCTGGTCGCGCTCGGGAGAGGGGGGCGGTCCGAGCTTGAAGTCCCGGTCGCGGGGGCGTCGGCGGTGGGTGCGGCCCCACACGATCCACACGCGGTGAGGCCGGGCGCGGCGAGCACGGCGTCCATCTTCTGGCGCATCAAGAACTCGTGTTTTGCCTCCTTCGCCTACGGCTACTTCCAATCATCGGTTGTCCTCTTCATCCCGCTGTGGCTCAGCGACGAACGCGGAATCGCGACCGATCGGACCCTGCTCGTGACCGCCTACTTCGCTGCCGGGATGTTGCTCTGTGCGAACCTCATGGCCCGCATCGGCGACCGACACGGGCATCTCCTGACGATGCGCACCCAAGCCGCCATCGGCACGGTGTTCTTGATTGTGCTTCCGTTCGTTTATCAATACTGGATCATCTGCGGCTTCATCTTCGTGGCGGGGGCGACCTTCGCCACCATCTCACCGGTGAGCCTCGCGCTGCAGGGTGTTTCGGTGGCGCCGGAGGACTACGCGCGCTCGAACTCCCTCTACAACGCGTTCTATGCGCTCGGGATGTTGTGCGGGCCGCCGATCTCCAGCGCGTTCTTCCGCGCGATCAGCGGCGACGCCATGTTCTGGCACCTCG
>JADMJS010000141.1 GCA_018780435.1 Myxococcales bacterium | reverse complement strand
GCGAGGGCGTCGTCGAAGACCTTGTAATGACGAGTGATCGTGGCGCTGGAGTAGACGTAGGTGGGGGTGCCCACTTCGGCCGCGATACGCGCGAGCGGCACGTCTTCGCACCAGAGCTCGCCATCGCGGTAGCCGAAGTGGTTCACTCCTTCCTCATGTAGCGGGACTGCGCATCCACTCGCAGAGCTCCGTGCGACTGCGCGTGCGATCGACTCGGGCGCGAGCCTCAAGGACCCGTGCTTCGAAGGTCGCCTGGGCGGCTTGGACTCGCTTCGGTGCGGGCGATCCCGGCTGATCGCGACGTTCGAGTGACACGACCGGGTCGAGGGCCCTCGCGATGGCGGCGGCGTCGAGCTCGGGCATGAGCTCGTGCCACTCGGCGGGGGTGAGCGACTCGAGCTCGGTGCCCCGACGGGCGCAGGTCTGGACGAGCGCGCCGACGCGGTGATGGGCGTCGCGGAAGGGGACGCCGGCGGCCACCAGGGCGTCCGCGACGTCGGTCGCCATCACGAAGCCCGCGCGCAAGGCGCCCTTCATGCGTTCGGCGTCGAAGCGGGCGCCCGCGAGGAGGCGCGCCATGACGGTGAGGATGTCGCGGAGGGTGTCGTCCGCGTCGAAGAGCGGCTCTTTGTCCTCTTGGAGATCCTTGTTGTAGGCGAGCGGCAGGCCCTTCAGCGTCATGAGCAGCGAGACGAGGCTGCCGGTGATGCGGCCGGTCTTGCTGCGGACGAGCTCCGGGATGTCCGGGTTCTTCTTCTGCGGCATGATCGAGGACCCGGTGCAGAAGGCGTCCGGGAGCTGCACGAAGCGGAACTCCTGGCTCATCCACAGCACGAGCTCTTCGCCCATGCGGGAGAGGTGCGACGACGCGAGGGCGGCCGCGCTCAGGAACTCGACGGCGGCGTCGCGATCGCTGACGGCGTCGAGGCTGTTCTCGGTCAGCTCCGGGAAGCCGAGCTCCGTGGCGACACGTTCGCGCCGGATCGGGTGCGGCGTGCCGGCGAGTGCGCCGGAGCCAAGCGGGAGCCGATTGGCGCGGTCGTGTGCGTCGAGCAGGCGTCCGGCGTCTCGCAAGAGCATCGCCACGTAGGCGTGGAGATGGTGGGCGAGGCTGACCGGCTGGGCCCGCTGGAGGTGGGTGTAGCCCGGGAGCACGACGTGCGCCTTGTCGTTGGCCTGCTCGAGCAGCACCGCGGCGAGGTCGAGCGCGTCAGTGGCGCGGTTCAGAAAGGCTTCGCGCAGGTAGAGGCGCAGGTCGAGCGCCACCTGATCGTTCCGCGACCGGCCGGTGTGGAGGCGACCGGCGACGCTGCCGATGCGGTCCGCGAGCGCCGCTTCGACGTTCAAGTGCACGTCTTCACGGTCGATTCGCCACTCGAAGCGACCGGCGTCGATGTCGGCGCGGACGGTACGAAGGCCGGCTTCGATGGCCGAGGCGTCGTCGGCGGTGATGATCGCGGCTTCCGCCAACATGCGGACGTGGGCGACCGAGCCGGCGAGGTCTTCGCGATAGAGGCGCTGATCGAAGCCGACGGAGGCGTTGATGCGCTCGACGAGGGCGTCGGTGCCTTCGGCGAAGCGGCCGCCCCAGAGCTTTCCAGAGGACGGAGCGCCCATCAGAACTGCAGCACGAGGTGGGTCTGGAGGGTCCAGGCGATGCCGGCTTCGACCTTGGAGCCCGAGTACTTGAGGAAGCCGGGCTCGAGATCGAAGGTGTCGCCGGGGATGTAGAGGCCAAATGCGAGGTCGGCGAGGAACTTGCCGGTCTGCTCGTAGAAGAGGCGGAGGTCGAACTCGGTCCCGAGGAAGCTGCCGTTGCTGGGATAGGCGCCGCCCTCCATTGGCCCCCCGAGGATGACCGCCAGCTCGCCACCGAGCGCCTCGTCGGGCGAGTCGGCGAAGAGGTCGTAGCTCACGAAGGGGCGCGCGTACCACGCGTTCGTGATGGTGCCCATGACTTCGCGGAACATGATCATGTCGATCCGGTAGTTGCGATCGAACTTGAAGTTCGTGATCTCCTTGTTGAAATTGCCGTTCTGGTCCGCGAAGTTCGAGCTGTCGTT
>JADMJS010000035.1 GCA_018780435.1 Myxococcales bacterium | reverse complement strand
TGCAGGTCGACGGCCATGATCTCGATGCGGAACTCGCCGTGCGCCTTGCCGTCGGCCATGAGCGGCAGCTCAAAGTCGGTGAGCACCTGGAACGGGCCGAACGCGTCGCCGGCCTCGAGCTTGAGCTGGCCGTTGGTCGGCATCGTGACCATGACGAAGCGCTTGTCGGCGGCGATGGCGGCGCCGGCGACCAGTTTTTGGTTCTTGGTCAGCTCCTCGCTGGCGAGGAGCGCGGTGCCGGCCTTGTGCGCGTCGAGCAGGGCCTTGGCCGCGCGCGCCTCGCTCTTCTTCGCGGGCGAGATGACGTTCTTGGCCGACGCCGCCACGACGAAGATGACGTCGGCGTGCCCTGCGAGCGGCGCGAGCGGCGCGAGTCAGACGTGTGTCGTGTGTGGGTGGGGCGAGGGGCAACTCACCGTGGTGGTGGATAAGGCGGGGCGGGAAGTGATCAGCCGGGATCTCGAGCGCGCGGCCCGACATGATGACGCTGAGCGCCGGACCGGCAGAAACGGCGATGGCCGCGGGCGCAGCCGGAGAGGGAGGATTGGGGTTGGGATTCATTGTTGGTTGTTGGGTGTGTGTTGTGTGTGAAATTCAATAAAAATGGCGTCAGGGCCCGTCCACTGTGATCCGCAGATCAAAAATGGCGAGCTTTTGCGGGCGCGTCAGGCTTCACTGCGACCAACGAACGAGAGACGGAGTCGGGCATGGACGGACAATCTGATCAAGGTCGTCGAGCAGCGCAAGGCGACGCGAGCCGTTCAATGATGGAATGCATGCATGACTTTTTGTTTCAAAAACATTTGATGGTGCTCAGTTGGTGCGAACGGTGACGACGATGTTGGCCTCGATGCGGGCCGTGACGTGCGGGCTGCCCTGAAACGCGTACTTGCGGTCCGAGGAGAAGAAGGCAAACGGGAGGTTCTTGTCGGCGTTGGCCTCGCCCTTGGCCGAGACGGCCGTGGTCATGACGTCTCCCAGGGTGGTGGCGCTGACGACCGCCTGCGTGAACGCCACGGTCGGCGTGTCGCCGCCGCTGAACGTGCCGGTGATGACGACGTTGGGCCCGAGCACGTCGCTCGCGACGCTGGCCTTGTGCAGGGCCGTGATGATCTTCTTCATGTCCTCGAACGAGGTCGGCAAGAAGCCGAGCGACTCGGTGAGGCCCGGAGCGGCGGCCGAGGCGGCCGTGTGCACCGCCGACGCCGCGGTTTTGACGAGGCGCTCGACGAGCTCTTTCGCCGACTCGCGCGCGACCTTCTCGTGCTCGAGGCGCTTGTCCTCGAGCACGGCCATGTGCTCGTGCACCTGCTGGAGCATCGACTCGTCGGGCTTGTGGAACATCTTGCAAAAGGCCTGGCGAACGTCGGCGTCGTGCAGGTCGACGGCCATGATCTCGATGCGGAACTCGCCGTGCGCCTTGCCGTCGGCCATGAGCGGCAGCTCAAAGTCGGTGAGCACCTGGAACGGGCCGAACGCGTCGCCGGCCTCGAGCTTGAGCTGGCCGTTGGTCGGCATCGTGACCATGACGAAGCGCTTGTCGGCGGCGATGGCGGCGCCGGCGACCAGTTTTTGGTTCTTGGTCAGCTCCTCGCTGGCGAGGAGCGCGGTGCCGGCCTTGTGCGCGTCGAGCAGGGCCTTGGCCGCGCGCGCCTCGCTCTTCTTCGCGGGCGAGATGACGTTCTTGGCCGACGCCGCCACGACGAAGATGACGTCGGCGTGCCCTGCGAGCGGCGCGAGCGGCGCGAGTCAGACGTGTGTCGTGTGTGGGTGGGGCGAGGGGCAACTCACCGTGGTGGTGGATAAGGCGGGGCGGGAAGTGATCAGCCGGGATCTCGAGCGCGCGGCCCGACATGATGACGCTGAGCGCCGGACCGGCAGAAACGGCGATGGCCGCGGGCGCAGCCGGAGAGGGAGGATTGGGGTTGGGATTCATTGTTGGTTGTTGGGTTGTGTTGTGTGTGAAATTCAATAAAAACGGCGGAGGGCCCTGAGTCTGCAATCAAAAATTCGCAGATCAAAAATTGCATGGATTTTTTATGACATCCAGGGTTGTCAGGTCGGGTGCAC
>JADMJS010000091.1:1882-2072 GCA_018780435.1 Myxococcales bacterium | reverse complement strand
GCCGAGGACCGACCCGTTCCGAGCGCCCAGCCAAGCCTGAAGCCAAGACGCCCGCGAGGGCGCCAGTGGGGGGCCTGCCCACCCTCGGCAAACCAGCACCGGCAGCCACTCCTGCGGTCGTCGCCCCCGCGCCGGTCGAGTCCGCGCCGGTCGAGCCCGCGCCGGTCGAGCCCGCGCCGGTCGAGCCCGC
>JADMJS010000091.1:0-1782 GCA_018780435.1 Myxococcales bacterium | reverse complement strand
GCCGGTCGAGCCTGCGCCGGTCGAGCCTGCGCCGGTCGAGCCTGCGCCGGTCGAGCCTGCGCCGGTCGAGTCCGCGCCGGTACCGTCCGACGCTACCTTCGACGACGATGAAGAGCTGGGCGCGCGCGACATGCCCGCCCCCGCTCGCACCGCCACGCCGGTCCCGGCGCCGGCGCCGGAGCCTGAACCCGAGCGGGCTCCTGAACCCGCGATGCCGCCCACCGGCAAAGTGCGTCGTCGCACCCGCTTCACGTTGGTCGTCATCCGCGAGGACATGAGCGACGGCGAACGTTATGCGCTCGACGAGGGCATCTTCACCGTCGGTCGCGAGGGGACCTCGGTTGAGTTCCCGGAAGACGTCTACCTCGATCCCTTCCACACGTCTCTCGATGTCACCGAACGTGGCGTCACGGTGGTCGACCAGGGGTCGGTCAACGGCACCTTCTGGCGTATCGACACCCCGGTCGTGCTCGAACACGGTCACGAGGTCCGCCTCGGACAACAGCTCCTCCGCCTGGAGCTCCTGTCGGAGGTCGGTGCCCTGAGCCCGTCGAACGACGGGACCGAGCTGCTCGGCGGGCCGGTGCCATCGACCACGTGGGGCCGCCTCGTCGAGGTGGTCGCCCCCGACTACGATGGCGACACCCACCTCCTCGACAAGACGCCGATCGCCATCGGCCGCGAGAAGGGTGACGTGACCTTCCCCGCCGACGGCTACGTCTCGGGCCGCCACGCGCGCCTCACCTGGGACGGGGCGAAGGCCCGCATCGAGGATCTCGGCAGCTCGAACGGGACCTTCGCGAGGGCCTACACGCCCACCGCGCTCGGCGTCGGGGCGAGGCTATTGCTCGGGCAGCAGCTCTTCCGAATCGACGGCTGAAGGTGACTCCCCGCCCCGGGGAAAAGCGCCCATTCACTCGAAGAAGAGTGTCTCCAGCCGTGAGAGCTGCTGATCGAGCTGCGCCGTGTCGGCTGCCGACAGGTTCAGGAAGCGGACGCCGATCCCGGGCACGACGGCGCAGCTGTGGTCCGAATACTCGCGTACCCACCGCACCTCGCTGTCACATTCGAAGTTGCGGTCGAGGCCGGGGACCCGGAAGCCGACGCGCAAGCGAGTGCCGACCGGGAGTGTCTGATACGTCGCGATGAAGAGTCCTCCGGTCGAGATGTTCTCGGCGAAGCCGGTGAAGAACTGGTGACCGGATTCGCCGCTCACCTCCAGGGTGAAGTCGAGGCGGTCGGCATTGCGCCGGTCCTGCTTCTGGGGCGCGGCGGCGGCGGTTGCGGCATACATCGGACGGACCTCCATGGGCGCTCTCGCAATAGCGGCGACAGCGAAGGGTGTGAGCGGCGGCCCGAATGGGCCGACTCTGATTCGAAGCGGTGCGTCACGGCCGCGCGTCGCATGGCCCTGGGCTCAGCCGGGGCCGCGGCGTCGTCGCCGTGTTCGTCCTGGTCTTCGGGACACCCTGCACGAGAGTTTCGCGAGGCGCCGATCCGAATCACGGGGGGCCCGCGAAGGTCCCTCGTGATAGGCCCTTGAACGAGTGTCATCCGTAAACTTGATTAGGAGCGGGAGGGTCGGTACGAAGAGGCGGCGCGTCGCGAGGTGCCGAGGTGTTTTGGTCGAGCCGTTCACGGCGGACCACGTCACGTCGGGGCCGCCGTGTCGGGCATCGCGGTCGGGGGCGTGGGGGTCTCCTCACGGATGGGCGTGGCAGTCGACGATCCTCTCATTGGTAAGGTCATCCGCGGCAACTACCGCGTGATGAAGCGCATCGG
>JADMJS010000380.1 GCA_018780435.1 Myxococcales bacterium | reverse complement strand
AGTGACCACGCGCGCTCGTGCCGGCGTGTTCTTGATTGCAAATTCGTCCAGCTTCTCAAGTGAGGGCGACTTTTCAGGGCAAGACGTCGGCGCGTCCTTTAGCGAGGAAGAAGGGTGGGTTGCGACGAGCGAGGGCGACTCCACGACCAGAGGGAGTGCGCCCAGTCAACGTTCTCAACCCGGGCTTGTGGTCATCCGCGTGACGCTCAACTCGATCGCGGTGCGCGTCTTTTTAGCAGGCGACATGCGAACCGAGCAGGTTTTCAACGCCTCGTCGGTGCAACTGACGCCACAAAGCGCGTCATCGTCCGGTCCCTTCAGCTTCATTCACATGGACCGCCTCGCCATCGTGGGCAGCGCGATCACGGTTGTCGAGTGCCGGCTCGCCTCGACGTTCCTCGAGGCGACGACGAACCCGCCGACGCAACCGCCAACCCCGAAACCGACGCCGATCCCGACGCCGAGCCCGACGCCGAGCCCAACGCCGAGCCCAACGCCTATTTTGGTGACGACTTCGACGGCATCGACGACGCCGAGCCCGTCCAGCACCACGCTCACGTCACTCACGTCGACACAAACGACGACGCAGTCGTCTGTCACCGCCGTCGACTCGGCGACCACGCTTGTCTCGTCGGCGCCCGCCAGCGGCGCGACCGAGACCAAACTCAACAACGGCGCCGAGGCAACCGTCACCGCCAGCGCTCCTGACAACAACGCCGCGCTGATCGGCGGCATCGTCGGAGCGTTTGTCGGCGGGCTGCTTATCGCCGGACTCATCGTCGGGCTCGTGTGCAGGCGCAAGAACTCGACAAAGCGGGGCCCGACCGAGATGCACACGGCGCGCAACGACGAGGAGCCGTCACAGCGCGCGCCCATCGTCAGCACCTACGGCGCACTGCCCACCAAGGAGAGTGGCTCTTCTGCACACTACCAGACGACATTTGGCGAATGAAACCCTCGCGCGATCTCCACTGTTGTGTTTTTGTCCCAGCGATGAGCTTGTTGCTCCTGTTTCTGAGCTGCGCACACGCGGTTTTGTATCTGAAGCTCGGCTTCAACTCGAGCAATACCAGAGAAGACGCAGGCACAATCGTCTTCTATTCCCCAGCAACGACTTTTGCAGGCTTCCGCGACACGCCCACTGGAGGCGGATTGCGCGTCAATGGTGTCCCAGGGTCGGGTCCCGGATCGATGCGGCTGACGACGGCAACGGCGGGCGGTTGCTTGGTTCAGCTGCCGTCGTCGTTTGTGGCGGCGCCGCCGCCGGTCCTGTTCTTCGCGTGCCTCGTCGAGCAGCCCATTCAGCTCAGCTCGAGATGTCGCACAGGCATCTACGCCACCGACGACCTCGTCAACCCGATCCAGACCGACGGTTCAATTGCTGGCTCCGACGCGGGCGTCACGCTCACCAGCAACGGTTGGGCGGCGGCGAGCGAGGACGTCGCTGTCTCAAGTACGACCATCAGGCCTGCGCAGAGCGACCGGCCGCTGCTCGTTGTCGCGCGCGTGGTTGACGGCTTCGTGAGCGCCCGCGTGTACTTGGCAACCGACACGCGAACCGAGCAGACGTTCAACAGCTCGGCCGTCTCGCTGGCGACGCGCAACTCGAGCACCAGCGGCGCGTTCACGCTCGCCAAAGTGAGGCGCCTCGTCGTCGTCGCCGCGGAGCTGGCCGTGATCGAGTGCCGCGCAGCGAGCACCTTCAACGAGGCCGCCACCAACCTCCCGCCACCCACGCCGGCGCCTACGCCGTCGCCCACGCCCAAACCCACGCCGGCTCCAACGCCAACGCCCAACCCGACGCCCGCGCCGACGCCGGTGCCTCCCGCGCCACCCGGCTCGACCAACAGCCCCACACCGAGTCCGACGCCGAGCCCGACACCGAACCCGACCCCTACACTTGCAGGGCCGACGCCAAACCCGACAACCTCTTCTTCTTCGACCTCTGCTTCGCTGTCGCCCACAACGCCCTCGATTTCGACGTCGCCTTCGACGACAACGCTTGACATTGACCGAATCAACAGCGGCGACAGCCTCACCACGGCAACAGGCGGCGGGCCGGCGAGCGACAA
>JADMJS010000085.1 GCA_018780435.1 Myxococcales bacterium | reverse complement strand
CTAGTCGTCGTTGTCCTGGAAGGTCTTCGCTTCCTTCTTGCGCTGGTTGTGCTCGAGCGTGCGCTTCCGGATGCGGATGGACTTCGGGGTCAGCTCAACCTGCTCGTCGTCACCGATGAGCTCGATCGCCTGCTCGAGGGTCGGGCGCCAGGGCGGCGTGAGGAACTGCTTCTCGTCGGAGCCCGACGCGCGCATGTTCGTGAGCTTCTTGGTCTTTCCGGCGTTGATGACGAGGTCGTTGGCCCGGACGTGGAGGCCGATGATCTGCCCGCCGTAGACGCTCTCGCCCGCACCGACGAAGAGGCGGCCGCGCTCCTGGATGTTGAAGAGGCCGAAGGTCACGGTCTCGCAGTTCTCTTGCACGACGAGCGCGCCGTTCTCACGACGGCGGATCTCGCCGGCGCGCGGGGCGTACTTCGAGAAGGCCTGGTACATGATGCCTTCGCCGCGGGTGTCCGTGAGGAACTCGCTGCGGTAGCCGATGAGGCCGCGGGACGGCACCTCGAACTCGAGGGTGGCGATGCCGTTGTGGTCGACCTCATGGCGGGTCATGACGCCTGAGCGGCGCGCCAGCTTCTCGATGACAGCGCCTTGAGAGACGTCCGGCACGTTGATGGTGACGTTCTCCCAGGGCTCCATGTCGCCCTGGAGCACGACCTGCGGCTGACCGACCTGGAGCTCGTAGCCTTCTCGGCGCATCGTCTCGATGAGTACGGAGAGGTGCAGCGTGCCGCGGCCGAAGACGAGCCAGGTGTCCGAGCGATCGGTCGCCTCCACGCGGAGGCCGACGTTGTGCTCGGTCTCCTTGCGGAGGCGGTCGAGGACCTGACGGCTGGTGACGTAGGTGCCTTCACGACCCGCGAAGGGCGAGTCGTTGGCCGAGAACGTCATGCAGATGGTCGGCTGGTCGATCGGGATGAGGGGAAGCGGATCGGGGAACTCGGCCGCGCAGATGGTCTCGCCGACCGTGACGTTCGCGACGCCCGAGAGCGCGACGATGTCGCCCGCGATGGCTTCTTCGACGTCCACCCGCTCGAGGCCCATGAAGCCCATGAGCTTGGTGACGCGGAAGTTGTCCTTGCTGCCGTCGCGGCGCATGCAGCACGCGTTCATGCCGCGCTTGATCTTGCCGCGCGTGACGCGGCCGATGGCGATGCGCCCGACGTAGTCGGAGTAGTCGAGCGTCGCGACCTGGAGCTGAAGCGGCTCGTCGTCCAGGAACTTGGGCTCCGGGACGCGCTCGATGATGGTCTCGAACAAAGGCACGAGGTCGGTGCCCGGCTTGTTCATGTCCTTGCTGGCCCAGCCCTGGCGACCGGCGGCGTAGACGACCGCGAAGTCGAGCTGCTCTTCGGTGGCACCGAGCGCGTCGAAGAGCTCGAAGACCGCGTTGTGGGCCCAGTCGGGACGGGCCTCGGGGCGGTCCATCTTGTTCAGGACGACGATGGGCTTGTAGCCGTGCTCAAGCGACTTGCGGAGCACGTAGCGGGTCTGCGGCATGGGGCCTTCGACCGCGTCGACGATGAGGACGACGTTGTCGACCATACGCAGGATGCGCTCGACCTCGCCGCCGAAGTCCTGGTGGCCCGGCGTGTCCACGATCTGGACCTTGATGCCGTTCCACTGCACCGCCGTGCACTTGGCGAGGATGGTGATCCCGCGCTCGCGCTCCTGCGGGTTCGAGTCCATGACGCGCTCGGTTTGTGCGCCACGCTCTCGGAGCGTGCCGGACTGCCGGAGCAGGTGATCGACCAGGGTGGTCTTGCCGTGGTCGACGTGGGCGATAATGGCGATGGTACGGGCACTCATGGCGGCGCGGTTTACTCGTGGGGCCCGTAAAGGTCAACGGAAACGACATCGGGGGCAGAACGTTGATTTCCCTGCATATCCAACGAAGCCGCGACGCTGTACCGCCGAATGCGTGGTCGAGGCTGGAATGTCCTCGGGCGACGGGCCATTATGCGGGGCATGCGCCTGCCCCCGTCGTGTCTCGTTCGCCTCCTTCGTCGCCCTCCCCGCGCTGGTATCGTCGCGCTCCTGCTCGCCACATTCGGCTGCGACGGGCTCGAGTCGAAGCTCGACGAGCGGCGGACGACGCTCGATGCACGGGCCGCCATCGAGGCGTACGCGGGCAAAACACGCCCGACCCGGACCTCCCAGCAGGCGATCATCGACGGCGCGACGGCGCTCGCAGGCTCGACGGATCCTGCCGAAATGGTCCGCCTCATCGAGACGCGGCTGAATCCGGCCATCGCGGCGCATCGCGCGGAGATCGCGGCGATCGTGACGCCGGTGCCGGAGCTCGCAGGGCCGCACGCCCTCGTCACGGCGTCCTACGCGGCGCTCGAAGCGGCGCTCTCGGCCTTCGCGGCGGGCCTCGACAAGAAGAACTACGCCCAGAAGCGGCCAGCGCTGTCCCTGGCCATCACGGAGTTCAACGGGCGCCAGCGCGAGTACGTCGATGCCGTGCAGGCCGTCTACACGACCTGGGGCGTCACCTACGACGAGCTGCCGTGATGGCGGCCGAAGCGCAGTAAACTTGAACAAGTGCGTCGCGAAATTGGCGCTCACCTCTCGCTGATTGTGAGGTAGCATCGCAGGTCGAGAGGTGCTCCATGGGTCAGGTCCAGCAGACTCCGCGTCCGACCACGACGACGCCGACGCGCACGGGTGGCGGCACACCCGCGCCTCGAACCGGGGGGCAGGCTCCCGCGAGCGGCGGCCGCGCCTCGGGCTATTCGGACGGACGGCGCGCTCTCCAACCGCAACCTCCTGCTCAACAGCGCGGCTTCTGGGGCCAGCTCGGCGATCGGGCCAGTCAGGCTGGGTCCTGGGTAGCGGACAAAGCGAGCGACGCCGCGGCGTGGACCCGCGAGACCGCAAACTCCGTCACGGACTGGGCCGGAAACGCCGTGTCGACCGCAGGGACTCTGTGGGACACCGCCCGCCACACCGACGTCGACATCGGCCGCGATGGCGTGTCCGCCTCTTTGCGAATGCGCGACCTGCAACGCGCGCTCCCGCCCGAAGCCATGCAGGCCTTCGGCATGGACGAGCGCAGCCTCGACGACCGGGTGCAAGCCAACTACCAATACGGCAGCCACTCCGTCACGCTGACGGCGCCGCACATCGCGCTCACATCACTCAACATCTCGGGCTTCCGATCGGGCGCCGCGAGCGCCAACAACGTCACGGTCATACTGTCGAACCCGGGCGGGAAGATCCCGTTCCTCCAGGACGGCTGGCAGACCTCGGGCGACCTCAGGGTGGCCGTGTCCATCGCCTCGGCTGTCGGAGAGAACGTCAGCTACGGCACGACCGAGCCGCTCGCGAGCGCGAGCCGCGTGGAGCTGCACGGCATCACTGTCACCGGTGCGGCGCCCACGGCCAGGGTCACGGGCCTCGGCCAGGGCAACATGCAGGGCTCGTTCGCCGTCCAGCGCGCCGTCGTTGCCGGTCTCAGCACGGCCGGCGCCTCAGCCGACAACCTCGTGGTCTCGGGCGGTCAGGCCAACTGGCGCGAAGACACGCAAGGCGTACAGGCCAGCGCCCGGGACGTGAGCGCGACCAACCTCGCGGCGGGGGGCAACCGGATCGCGCGCGGGTCGGCGAGTGCACTTCAGGCGAACTTCGACCGCAATGGCGGCACCGCCTCGGCGGGCGCGGTCGGCGCGTCCGGGGTCCAGACCTCGGCGGGCACGATCGGGTCGGTGCGCGGCTCGGGCCTCACGGCAGGCTGGAACACGCAGCAGGGGACGGCCACGGCCGACGCGGCGCGCCTCTCAGCCGGCAACGTCGCCCTCGGCGACACGCGCATCGCTGCGGTCAATGGCGCAGGCGTCGGGCTCCGTACGAGCCGCGGGACGAACGGGCAGACGGCGATGTCGGGCTCGGCGCAAAGCCTTGGAATGCAAGGCCTCTCGGTCGGCGATGCCCTGCAGATCCGCGATGGGTCGGCGGCGGGCGTAACGGCCAGCACTGACGCGCGGCACGGTGGCTTCAACCTCGGCGCTCAGCGCGTCACCGCGAACGGGATTGGTAGTCAGGGCTTGAATGCGGCCTCGATCACCGGCAGCACCATGGCCATGAACCGGAACGGCCAGACCGGGAACATGTCGCTCACGTCGCGCAGCCTCGTCGGACGCGACCTCGAAGCCAGCGGCGTGACGGCGGCCGGCGTCAACGCGGGCGGCTTCCAGTATCAACGGAACAGCGCTGCCGACTCGAACCGCTTCTCGACCGATTCGGTCGCTATCGATCGGCTCGCCAGCCCGTACGGCCAAGCGACCACCGTCAATGCGCGTGGCGTGGCCGTCGAGAGCCGGTCGGCTATCGGCGAGCTCGACGTCGACGCACGGACCGTCCAAGCGAACAGCGTGACCTCGGCCCAAGGGGGCGCTCGGGTCGTCGACGCCGAAGGCCTGCGCGTCCGAACTGGACCGAACGGCTATGACGCGGGGCTCGCATCGCTCGGCGCCCAGGGCATCGCGGCGGGCGGCTTCCGCGCCGACGGCGCCCAGACGACGGGCCTCGCGGCGCGTGGGCAGGGCCAAAATCACAGCGGCTCCATCGCCACGACCCGCGCTCAGGGCCTCAGCATGGACGGTGTCGGGACGGCGCGCGCGCTCGAGCTCGACGGGCTACGCGGCAGCACGACGGGTGTCGGTGACGCACGCGTATTGGAAGGGAGCCTGGGCAGGGCTCAGGTCGACGGTCTCTCGGCGGCCGGCGTCACGGCGGACCGCCTCTCGGCGCAGACCCTCGCCGGGCGCCAGGCCGGAGGCACGCTCGACGCGTCGCTCGGCACGGCGCAAGCCTCGGCGCTCCGTTACGGCGACGCCAGCGTCACTCAGGCCAGCCTCGACGGCGCCCGCGTCTCGACGAGCGGGGCGGGGACCGCGCGCGCAGTAGACGCGTCCCTCGGGGCTGCCCAAGCGACGGGGCTACGCTACGGCGACGTCGCCAGCGCGGATTCGGCCGCGCTTCGCAGCGGGACCTTCAGCCAGAACGCTCAAGGCCTCCGCGTGGGCGCTGGCCAAGCGAATGTCGCGGGCGCGTCGTATGCGCAAGGCGGCAACCAAGTCACGGCTGGCGCGGCCAGCGTGAACGGCCTCGACTGGTCGCGCGGCGCACAAGGTAGCTCGCTCGGCATCGAGTCGGCGCGTGCGGATCGGGTCGCGGGCGGCTGGACGCGCCAGGGCCCCGCGACGGGCGGTGGGCTCCCGCAGATCCCGCACGTGGATCTCGGCGGCCATCAGCTCGACGCCACCGCGAACTTCAACCCGGGCACCATCCGACTCGGGGCCGGATCGGGCGCGATGGCCCGCGACGCGGCCGGGCTCGTCGACGACGCCCGCATCAACGCGAGCGTGCCGCTCATGCCGGCCGATCTCGGCATGGTCGAGATCGAACAGAACACGCAAGCCAACGCGCGCATTGGGATTCAGGACGGCCAGCTCGTCCCCGGCCAGACCAACCTCCGCTTCAGCCGGCCGCTCGACGCGCCGCTCTGGACGTCGGTGCGCGGGATCGACCTCGAAGGCGCCGGTCGTCGCCACCCCGGTCGCGGCGAAGTGCGTGCCAACGTTGGGGGTTTCTTCGATCCCGAGATCTCGTCCGAGGTCATGGGCGCGATGGGCCAGAAGGCAAACACGGTCCCTCTCGGCGTGTCCGAGCTCGCTGGGCTCGCCACGAGAAACCAGCCGGACGCCGCGTCCGATGGCCAGCAGGTGACGCTGGCGCGCGAGCGGCAGGGCGACAACGAGCTCCGTATTCGCAGTGACGCCCAAGGCGCCGTGGGCAACTTCGTGCGCCTCCTGGTGGGTTCACTCCAGATGCGTATGGGCACGACGTCGGTCGAGACCGGCCGCACCGCCGCCACGGGCGGGACGGTCGAGACGCGCGGCGCCGCAAATCAGCCGGAGCAGCTGAACGGAACCATCGACAGCCTTGAGATTCAGCGCCTCCGCACGCAGACGCCGGCCGGTCAGTGACACTGGGGAAGTACTCCCCACAGTGTAGAGAATTTCCCCACTCGTCCGTACGTCCCGCATGCGGGAACCGAATGTCCATGCGGATCGCCGACTGGCACGATCTGTGGAAAGGCGTCCCTCGTGGCACGTCGCCGGCGCCCTCCAAGAAGGAGGCCCCGAGCGACTCGGGAGGGGCTCATGCGGATTCGCAACGGTTTGATGGGGGCCGCGCTGGCGGTGTCGGGATTCTGGGCAGAGGCGGCGTCGGCATGCGGCGGCTTCTTCTGCGACAACGCGCAGCCGGTCGAACAGGCGGGCGAGCAGATCGTGTTCGCGGTCGACGGGACCACCGTCACGACGATCGTCCAGGTCCAGTATCAGGGCCCCTCGGAGGCCTTCTCGTGGGTGCTCCCGGTGCCCTCCGTTCCCAAGGTCGGGGTCAGCACGGACGCGCTCTTCACGCAGCTTCGGGCGACGACCGACCCACGCTTTCAGATGGTCTTCATGCCGGGCGCCGGTGGGTGCCGGGCGGCGGGGTGTAACTTTGGCACCGACGCTTCTGACGCCACCGATGGTGCCGACGGATTCGACGGCATGGACGGTACCGATGCGACCGACAGCGGCATCGACATCCTCGACCAGGGCGCGGTAGGCCCCTACGACTACACGGTCATCGAAGCCGACACCGGCGAGCTCCTCTACGACTGGCTCGACGAGAACGGCTACGACACGCCGCCACAAGCCAAGCCCGAGATCATCCATTACGTGAACCAGAAGTTCGTGTTCGTCGCGGTAAAGCTGCAGAAGCTCTATGACGCCGGCAGCGTCGTGCCGATCAAGCTGACTTACGAATCGGACACCTTCGCGTGTGTCCCGCTGCGACTGACGTCGATCGCTGCTGCTCCGGACATGCCGGTGCGGGCGTGGATCCTGGCTGATGCGCGCGCTATCCCGATGAACTACTTCCACGGCACCGTGAACGCCCGGGCGATCCCGTGGCAGGCGTGCGGCAATGGGGCCCCGTCCTGGGGCTGTGACCAAGCCTACTGGAACCTGGTTGCCGCGGCCTCCGATGCGGGCGAAGGCCACACCTTCGTCACGGAGTTCGCGGGGAAGGTGGCCGGCCTGAAGGCGGAGCTCCCCGTCTTCGACCTCAGCAGCCTCGCGGAGCAGCCGACGGCGGAATGGTTCTTCCAGGCGGTCGGCTGGCAGGGCTACGCCCAAAACCCGGCCGTCCTCGAGACCTACCGAGCGCTCATGCCGATGAAAGACGGCGCCCCGGGCGATTGCGCCATTCCGTCGTCGTTCTACGGGCCACTCTTCGATGAGTGCCGATCCTATCACCTTCCGCCGGAGTTCGTCTTCGACTCTGCGGCGGTCGCCTCTGCGCTCGAAGAGGCCGTGAACGAAGCGGCCCTCGACGTCAACGCGCTGCTCGCGGCGCATTCGTACGTCACACGCCTCTACACGCGTATCTCCCCCGAGGAGATGACCATGGACCCGCTCTTCTCCTTCAACCCAGACCTCCCGGACGTCTCGAACGTCCACCAGCTTCGATTGACACCCGAATGTGATGGCGAATCGAATGACGCGGTTCGTTACAAGACCGAGTGGCCGAACGGGGAAGTCGACTTGATGCCCATCGGTCAGTGCGGTGAGCCGTTGTTCCCGAACGCGTCGGCGCAGCCAGCGCTCGGTCAGCTCCAGATTCTGGGGGAGTCGGGCCCCGCCGAGAACATCACCTCGGCCGACGTCCCAAAGCGGATCGGCGCGCTCGAACTGCGTTCGCCGAGCGCTGGTCAGTCAGAGAAGGCGCAGACGGCCACGGCCCGGGCGGCCGGTGTCGACCGACGCTCCGGCACAATGGGGCTCGCGCCACGGGTCGATGACGGCGGTGGGAGCGATGGCGTCGACGGGAACGACGGCGTCGAAGCGTTCGATGGGAACGACGGCCGTGACGGGAGCGTCGGGGTCGACGGAATCGATGGCAACGACAGCGATGGCGGATCCGGCGATGGCGCCGAGAGCGACGATGGCAGCACCGCCAGCAAGGACGGCACGGCCGGATGTACGGCCGGCGACAGCGGCAAGGGAGTCGTGCCGCTCCTGCTCGGCCTGCTCGCGGTCATTCTGACTGGGCGGCGGCGTCGTTCGACTCCGTGACGACCCGAGTTCGATGGGTCCACGGGTGGCGAGGGTAATGGGACTGGGTGCTTGCTCGGCGGCGCGGCCAGCCCGTGCCAGCCCCTCGTCCTCTCCTTGCTTGCACTCCTCGGTGCGGGAGCGCTGAGGCGGGCACGACGCTAGCGCGTGCAACGCGCCTCAACTCGTGGCAAAGACGCGCCATGCGCCCTGCCCTGCTGCTTTCATTCATCCTCGCCTTCTCCGCTAACCCCACCGCGCTGGCCGCCACCCGGCTGACGATCGCCGTCCTGCCGCTCGAACCCGTCATGGACGCCAAGCCCGAGAACGCGAGCTGGATGGAGGGTAAGCTCGTCGCTGAGCTCCGAAAGCAAGGCGCGACCGTGGTCAGCGGTCGTCCGGTAGCGGAGGCCATGGCCGCCCTCAAAGTCGCCTCGACTCGCGCCTGTGACACGCGCTGCCAGCTCGCGATCGGCAAGAAGCTCGGGGTCGACCGCGTGCTCGCGCCGTGGCTCTCACTTCAGCACGGCATGACGAAGACGGGGACCGCGTGGGTCTGGCACGTCGATCACACGAGCGTGACCGCCGGAACGGCGTGGGGCGGCATCGAGAAGACGTGCTTCTGCGCCGAGACGTCGTGGGACATCATCGCCGGCGAGCAAGTCGGGCTGCTCCTCGCCTTCGATCCGAAGACCGAGCTGAAGCTTCCCACGAGTGCGCCCCGGGCGGGATTGGCCAAAGGTCCTCGCGACGAACCCGGCATGGTCTTCGTTCCGGCGGGCCCCTTCGTCATGGGTACCGAACGTGGAGAGTGGCGCGACGAGGAGCCCCGTCACCTAGTCGAACTGAGCGCGTACTACATCGACCGGACCGAGGTGACCAACGCCGACTACAATCGCTGCGTGGCGGCCGGAAAGTGCCGTCGCACGTCGTACCAGCGCGACAAGGTCCTCGGCCAGCCGACTCATCCCGTCCCCGGCCCGAGCTGGTTTGACGCGATCGATTACTGCACCTTCGCGGGCAAGCGCCTGCCGACGGAGGCCGAGTGGGAGAAGGCCGCCCGCGGCACGGACGAGCGCAACTACCCGTGGGGAAATGACTATCGCCCCGATCTCCTGAATCACAAGAGTGCGGACGATGGCTTCCCGGAGTCGGCGCCGGTCGGCAGCTTCCCGAAGGGCGCGAGCCCCTACGGCGCGTTGGACATGGCGGGAAACGTCTGGGAATGGACCAGTGACGTCTACTCACAGATCCACTATCGAAAAAGTGCCCCGAAGGACCCGACAGGACCTGCGAAAGGGCCGAAGCGAGCGATGCGGGGCGGCTCCTGGATGTACGATCCGCCCTTCTTTCACACGTCGCACAACCGCAGCCCCGGCCGCCCCGACGTGCACAAGCGCTACGTCGGTTTTCGGTGCGCAAAGCCGCTCTGAACGCGGACTGAACGGGTCGCACTTCCAGCGTACTTTCAACCACTTCCGGGGTTGCAGGCCTGGAGGTTCACGCCCATTGTTGTCCGCGCATCCCGATGTGCGCAGTTGGAAGAGGCTGCTACCCCTGCGAGGTCGTCATGACACGTGTGCATTGGCTCGTCTTCACCGCGTCCATCAGCATCGGTTCCGGCTGTCGCGGCGGGCTCGACTGCGGCGACGCCGGGACTCAGACCGTCGGTGACGTCACCGAGTGCATCCCACCGGCTAGCGACGGCGACGATGGCAGCGATGGGTCCGACGGCGTCACACCTGCCACCGAGACTCGCGTGCTCGGGCTCGTCGTCGACGGAAAGGGAAGCCCCGTGGCGGCGGCGAGCGTCTCCGGCGCCGGCGCGCAGGCGGCGACTGACCCGTCGGGTCGCTTCGAGCTCCCGATCCCGGCCTCGACCACGACCGTGCTTGTCGTCGAGAAAGCCGGCTACGCACCGACCTACCATCCGATGAAGCCCGGCGGGGCCGCCGAAGCTTATGCCGGCATTTCGCTCTTCGCCGTGGGGAGCACCGCGGAGGTGGATCCGAACGCGGGCGGGAGCGTGAATGTGGTCGACGACGCGAGCGCCACGACCGTAGGCGCCATCGAGATTCCGGGAGGCGCCTTCGTGAACGCCGAGACGGGACAGCCCATCGCCGACGGGACGGTCGTGGTTCAGGTGACGTGGGTCTCGGGCGCGACCGCGACTCAGACGTCGCCCGTGCCGCTCATCGGCCGCGATGGCGCCGAGACCTGGCCGCTCCTGTCCTACGGCATGGTCGACGTGACGGTGACGCACCTCGGACAGCGCTGTGACCTCGCCCCGGACAAGGTCATCATGCTGTCGGTCGCATCGTCGGTCGGCGATCCTCCTAGCGCCGGCCTCTTTAGCGCCGATCCGGTCACCGGCGTGTGGATTCTGGAGGGCGCGGCAGTCAACGACGGAGCGCGTTGGATGGCGCCGCTCCCGCACCTGTCCTGGTGGAACGTGGACGCGTTCCTCAAGGTGCCCAAGGACGACCAGTGTTGCCTAGCCTTCCAGTCGAACAAGCCGAACGGCAAGCCCGCCTCCGGCGTCGAGATCAAGGGCAACATCCCCGGCGGTTACACCTTCGGCGGGTCCACTGACTACCAAGGCGCCCTCTGTGAGGCGCGTTTCCCGTGCGGCGACTCGGTGACGGCGACCTGGCGCGTCTTTACCTCGCCCCCGCAGTCGGGCCCGCTGAGCGTGACGCCCTACGCGCAAGGCGCGGACTGCGGCACGGACGAGTGCCAGGTCGTCGCGTTCGTCGTGCCGTGCGCCGTGAGCTCGGACTGCCGGCCGGGGGAGACCTGCACCAACGGGGTCTGCGAAGACGATGGCGGGGGCGACGGCACGGACGGGGGCGACGGCACGGGCACCTGCACGCCCCAGTGCGACCCCGGCCAGTGTTCGGACGACGGCTGCGGCCAGCCGTGCAGTCAGTGTCCGAGCGGCCAGAGCTGCGGACCGGCCGGCGTGTGCGTGGACTGCCTCCCGAGCTGCAACGGCAAGCTCTGCGGGTCGGACGGCTGCGGCGGGAGCTGCGGGATCTGTCCGGCAGACACGAGCTGCGACGCCACGGGCCAGTGCGTCTCCCCGTGCGACTTCTGCACGAC
>JADMJS010000360.1 GCA_018780435.1 Myxococcales bacterium | reverse complement strand
CGCCACTTACCGCCCGCCCCAGTGTCCTTCTTCAGGTTGCACGGCGTCGGCATGTCCGTGGTCTTACAGGAGACGAAGAGCTTGATGTAGTCCGTTGCTTCTTCGCGGGTCTCCATGACCTTGAACGCGTACGGGTGGCCCTCGTCGGCGCGGAGGAAACACGAGTACTTGTTCCGGAGCGCCCTGAATCGCATCGTCTCCCAGTCCTTCATGGCCTGAGGGCCACGTTCGGTGGAGTGGATGTACTTCGAGTACTCCGCGAACGCCGCGTCGAAGGGCTCCATCGCAGCCGACTTGAGCACCTGTTGGACGACCCACTCGACCGACTCTTCTTCGGGCTCCTTGACGATGCGCCCGAGGCCGGTCTTCTCCTTGACCCAGTTGCAGCCGGCGCTCTGAAGCGCCATCACCGCGACTATGGACACGAGCCCGACGGCCATCCACGGTCGGCCCGTGGCGCTCACCCGAGGCCCCCGACGTAGGTGTCATAGGCGTCCGCGTTCATGAGCGCGTCCAGCTCGGCGCTGTCCGACGCGTCGATCTCCACGATCCAACCCGCGCCGTACGCGTCCTTGTTGATGGCGTCAGGGCTGTCCACGAGGGCACCATTGACGGCGACGACGCGGCCGGAGACGGGGCTCATCAGATCCGAGACCGACTTCACCGATTCGACGGTACCGAAGGCCTCGTGTTGGCGGAGCTCGGTGCCGACAGCGGGGAGGTCGACGTAGACGATGTCGCCGAGTTGGCTCTCTGCGTACTCGGTGATCCCGACGCGTACCGTCTTCCCGGCGTTCAGGTCGAACGAGGCCCATTCATGGTCCTGGGTGTAGCGGAGGGTACGAGGGGCTGCTTTCATGTCCGATTCTCCTTAGAGTCGTTGGCGCATCAAGAAGGGCGTCTTGCAGACGACCGCCTCGGTGCGTTTGCCACGGATGTCGATCTCGACACGGGTCCCGAGGGCCGAGTAGGGGGTGCTCACATAAGCCATGGCGATGGCTTTACCGACCGTGGGGCCGATGGTGCCTGACGTGACGACGCCGATCGAATCGCCGCCGGGCGCGTGGACGGGGTAGCCGTGCCGCGCGATGCCACGACCTTCGACCTCAAGCCCGACCAGCTTACGCGTGACACCAGCGGCCGCGATCGCACGGAGGGCGTCCTGCCCGATGAAGCCGCCCGGCTTGTCGAGCTTCGTGACCCAGCCGAGCCCCGCTTCGAGCGGGTTCGTCGTCTCGTCGATGTCGTTGCCGTAAAGCGCGTACTTCATCTCGAGGCGAAGGGTGTCGCGCGCTCCGAGGCCGATCGGCTCGGCGCCGCCCTCGAGAAGGTGATCGAAGAGCGCCACGGCCCGATCCGGCGCCACGAAGAGCTCGAAGCCCGCTTCGCCCGTGTAGCCCGTGCTGGCGACCAGCACCGACCCGAAACGCGGATCCTCGAAGGACGACAGATGGAATGGGCGCATCGACGTGGCCGCCGGGTGGACCGAGCTCAGGAGCTCGGCGGCGCGCGGCCCCTGAAGCGCCAAGAGTGCGTAGTGGTCGCTGACGTCGACGGGGCGGCTCTCGCCGGTCGCGCGCGCCTCGAACCACGCCACGATCTTGGCGACGTTGCTGGCGTTCACGACGATGAGGACGTCCGTCGCCGATCGCCGATAGCAGATGAGGTCGTCGAGGATGCCCCCATCGTCCCGGCAGCACGCCGTGTAGAGCGCCTTCCCATCGGGCAGCGCTGCGAGATCATTGGTGATCAGGCGATTCACCACCGCCACGGCGTCCGGGCCCTGGAAGCGCACCTGCCCCATGTGGCTCACGTCGAAGAGCCCAGCGCCGCTTCGCACGGCGTGGTGCTCCGCGAGCTGTCCCTTGCCGTAGTTCAGCGGCATCAGGTAGCCGGCGAAGTCCACCATGCGTGCCCCAAGGGCGACGTGACGATCGTAGAGTGGCGTTCTGAGGGAGGTCATTGTGGGGCTCCGCGGTCGCCCCTGCTCGAGAGGCGCGCCTTGGCGGCGAGGATGGTGTTCTGGAGCAACATGGCGATGGTCATGGGGCCGACGCCGCCGGGTACAGGGGTGATCGCGCTCGCGACGGCAGACACACCGGCGTAGTCGACGTCCCCGACAAGCGCGCCGCTCTCAAGTCGGTTGATGCCGACGTCGATGACGACCGCGCCGGGTTTCACCATGTCGGCCTTGACGAGCCCCGGGCGTCCGACGGCGGCGACGAGGACGTCTGCCGTGCGCGTGACGGCGCCGAGGTCTCGGGTCCGCGAATGGCAGACAGTGACAGTCGCGTCGGCGGCGGTGAGTAGCGCCGCGACGGGCTGTCCCACCGTGCGACTGCGGCCAAGGACGACCGCCGTAGCGCCGGAGAGCACGACGCGTGTCTCGGCCAGGAGCCGCATCACCCCCGCTGGCGTGCAGGAGACGAAACGTGGCCGACCCGCCATGAGGCGCCCGACGTTCTCGGGATGGAAGCCGTCGACGTCTTTCTCCGGGGCGATAGCGTCGATCACCGTGTCGGTGTCGACGCCGCGCGGCAGCGGGAGCTGTACCAGGATGCCATGCACCGTTGCGTCGGCGTTCAGCTCGGCGATGACGTGGAGCAGCTCGGCCGTCGTGGTCGCGCTGGGGAGGAGCACCCGACGAGAGGCGATCCCGACCTCTTCACAGGCGCGGACCTTGTTGCGCACGTAGACCTGAGACGCGGGGTCGTCGCCAGCAAGCACGACGGCGAGCGTCGTGATGATGCCGGCGTCCCTGAGCGCAGTCACGTCGGGTATGAGGTCAGCCCGCACCTGAGCGGCGATTGCCTTTCCATCGATGACTGAAGCTGCGGTCACGATCACCTGCCGGGCGCGGGTTCCGGTCACTGGGGCGGTCCATGACGCCGCCCCTCGCCGATGACGGTCGGGATAACACGGGTGCGAAACGAGCGTCAACGCGGCGGTCGGGACAGGCTCCCGCCCCACCGGTCGAGCACGCGCAGCCGGCTGTAGTGCCAGAGCGCGGCGACGCGGCCCTCCGTGTCGTCGAGGAGCGGGAGCATGAGCAGCGCTTGGGCTTCCCGCATCGAGAGTGGGCGGCGTACCAGCCGATGGCCGGTCGGCGTGTGCCAGTAATCGAGCCACGCCGCGATGGGCCTGGGGGGTGAAAGTTCGCCCAGGAGATCCGGTGCGACCGCGGTCCCGAACACGGCCGCCGACAGCCGCAAGGTCTCGTAAAGCGCCGTCTTCGTTCGAGTCTCCGCGGCGCGGGCGACGAGCGCCGCCGGATCGACGCCGCGCTCGAACCAGAGATGGACGTCAAAGAGGTGTTTACTCGGGCTCAAGAACTGCTCGCGCGCGAGGTGGACCGCTAGGTGAATGAGCTGATCGACGTCGCCCAAACGACGTACGTGCGGGGCGAAAACGGCGAGCCCATCGGGCGCGAACGGGACGCTGGAGGCGAAGAGGGAGTCAGCGCTGAGTCGATGACGGAAGGGCTGTGCGAAGCCCGTGTGGAGCTCGACCGGCTGGCGCACGCGCCCCGGGACCAGCTCTCGACTCAGCAGGCGCTCGTGGTACGCGGCGCGGCTCACGGGGCGCGACGGGAAGAGGTCGGTCTCGACGTAGCCGATAGCCTCGAGGGCCGAGACGGACGCACTCATGGCGGCCGTGGGGATGAGGAGATCGAGGTCGTTGGTCGAGCGCAGCGTCGGGTCGGGGTAGACGAGGTGCCCGAGGACGGCGCCCTTGAGCAAGATGACCGGTGCGAGCGAGACGAGCGCGCCAAGGACGTGTTCGCGCTCCCGGAGCAGGTGGAGCGCGGCGAACGCCACCCGGCGACGTTGCGCGTCAGCGCGTTCTCGGAGCGCTTCCGGGAGGTCCCTTCCGAGACGATGCGCGAGGATGGCCTCGAGTCGGCCTCGGCGCGCCGCCTCCGCGACGGCGGGCCAGTCGGCGACGCCCTTGGGGTCACATCGTCCCGACAGGAGATGACCGAGGACGACGACGGGGGCGCTGCCTCTCATGGGGAGGCCCGTCGAGGCGGCATCAACGTCGCGGGAGCCGCGTCACCACCCACTCCCGACGCAGATCCGGGCCGAGGGCGTCGAGCGCGTCGATGATGGCTTCGGCCACGACGTGGATTTGGACCTCCCGTTGGCGGTCGAGCATGTCGTCGAGGTAGGTGCGGCGGGAGACGCGGAGCACGCCGAAGGAGTGGTCGTCACCGAAGAGGGGGATGACGAGGGTCGCGACGCGGTGGCGGCGGGTCTTTCGTCCGAACTGGTAGAGCGCCGGGCGTTTGGTGAAGAGTTCGAGTTCGGCCTCGACGACGCCTTGCGCCAGCAGCGCGCGCAACGCGTTGTCCCAGAGCGCGTCGACGTTTTCGCTGTCGCGAATGGCGCGGGAGAGGGTGCGGCGCCGGACCAGCTCCTGGGCGCTCTCGAGCGTGACCGACGACTCTTCCCGCTGCACGCCCTTGCGGAAGAAACGCGCCACGACGCCGATCACCAGCGCGGCCACCCCGATGGCCAGCGCCTGCACGGGCGCGTGGGCGGCTCGGAACGCGAGCGCGACCGCCGCAAGGACGGCCGCGAGGCCATAGAGGGCGAGGACGGCTTGCCGCTCGGAGAGCCCGCCTCGGACGAGCTGGTGGTGGACGTGGCCGTCGTCGCCTTCGGTCACGGGGCTCCCCCGCCGGACGCGGCGGACGATGGCGAAGAGCGTGTCGGCGATCGGGAGACCGAGCGCGAGGATCGGGAGGCCCACGGCGAAGGCCGTGTATTGCTTCACAGTGCAGAGAATGCCAACGACGGCGAGCACATAGCCGAGAAAGAGGCTGCCGCTGTCACCCATCACGATGCGGGCGGGTTTCCAGTTGAAGACGAGGAATCCGCAGAGAGCGCCGGTGAGTCCAGCCGCGACGAGCAGCACGAGGCCGTGGCCGTCGAGCCACCCGAAGGCGCCGAAGGTCACGACGGCGACGAGCGCGACGCCGGCCGCGAGCCCGTCCAGGCCGTCGATGAGGTTCATCGCGTTGGTCACGCCGACGATCCAGATGGATGTGATGAGGAGCGAGAGCCACGGCGCGAGCTCCATCGGGTCACCGGTGAGCCCCGTGAGGCGCTCGATTCGGACGCCGATGGCCCACGTCGCCACGGCGACCGTCGTCTGCACCCAGAGCTTCTGCGCCGGGGTCGTGCCGTGGACGTCGTCGACGATACCCAGGCCGACGATGACGAGGCTGAGGCCGAGGAGGCCCGCGGCGCGGATCCCCTCGCTGGTCTCGATGAGCTCCGGGCCGAACGCGAGCGTGATGGCGGTCGGGACGAGAGCGGCGAGCGCGAGCGCGATACCGCCGAGGCGGGGTGGACCGCCGGCGTGGGCGCCACGGGCACCGAGCCCGAAGTCGCGAGCAGCCCGTTCGACCAGCGGCGTGAGCGCGAGGCCGAGCCCGAGCGCGCCAACGAAGGCGAGCAGGAGTGGCCAGGGGAGGAGCGCCGGGAGGTTCACGGTCATGGGTTGCGGGCGGGCGTCCTTTGGATCATGTGAGGATCACGTGGATCGAGCAGGCCGTGACTTCTGCTGAACGCCTCGATCGACTTCGATCGCATCCGATCGCAGGCGACGTCGGGCGGCAGCCGCGGCGGACTATGCCATCGGACATCCGGCGTGTCGTCTTTCTCGATTTCTCGTGTCGAAACGGCACTTTCTTGGGCTTTCGTCCACGGAGTCCCTCCCACCCGGCGCGGTCCGAGCGCGTCAGTGCCGGCGGTCCAGCGCCGAGTGGGAGTCGATTGCGTCCGGCGCCTCGGTCGGGCATGGTCCGCGCCATGCGGATCGCCGAGCTCCGAGACCGGGAACCATACGACCTGATCGCCCGGCGTTCCTTGAGCCGACTGCTGACCACCTGGGCTGGTCCTGAGCTCGGGTTCACGCCACTCGAAGGCCTCGGCGGCACTCGCAGCCGGGACGGACAGCAGTGGTGGGTTCAGGAGCACCTGTCGGCCTACGTGCTGCCGTGCGCGGCGCCCGAGGTCTGGACCTTCCTTGCGGACGGCTTCCGCCACACCCAAGTCCGGTCGCGCCGCCTCGCGCAATACGTACTCGGGACGGCGCTCGCGAGCCCCGTCGGCCTTCGGTGCACCGGGCGTCCCGCCTTCTCGCTGAGGTGCCCGATCCCGGGTGCCGAACATCTCGTGATCGTGCCCGGCAACCGCCGAATGCGCCTCTTCGACCTCGCCAGTGGCCGGACTCGAACGGTGGTCAAGGACGGCGCCGATCCGGGCATCTTGCGGTCCGAGCTCGCGCTCCGGTCTTGCCCGACGACAGGCGACCCGTTCCCGCCGATCCTCGGTAGTGGGCCGGACTGGTTCGACGAGCCGATCGCGCCCGGCCTCCCGCTGACGCGGATCCGAGACTCCCGCACCTATGCCCGCGCGGCCCACGCGGCGCTCGCGCAGCTCGACGTGTGGGCAGCGCCGCGGTCGCGTGAGGTCTCGGGCCAGGATTACGTCGAGGACCTCGCGCTCCGGGCCGAAGCGGCATGCCACCGGCTCGGGATGACCGATGTCGCTCCCACACTGTTTCGTCATCTCCCGACGCACTGCTTCGGGCGAGTGACCCTGGTGCCCTCGCATGGCGATTGCCAAGCGGGCAACGTGGTCGTCTCTCCCGCGGGGGAGCCCACCTGGATCGACTGGGAGTTCACGGGCGAGCGCAGCCGGCTCTACGACCGGCTCACCTGGGCCCTCGGGCTACGTTTCCCCGCGGGGCTCGCGGCTCGGGTCGACGCCGAAGTGTACGCGCCGAGCGTCGCGTCGGGCCTCCCGACCGCGCCTCGGGAGCGCGCGAACGCCATCGCCGTGGCGCTCCTGGAAGACCTCGTCTTGACCCTCGACGCGCGCGCCTCGATCGGCCTCCGCGGAACGCCGCCCGGCCTGCCGGAGCTGCTCCTGGCCTTCGAGTCGGTGGTGCGGCCGTGACGGGGGCCACCATCCTCGTCACCGGCGCGGGCGGCTACATCGGCTCGCAGACGGTCCTCGCGCTCCAGGATGCCCAGCATCGGGTCGTCGGCCTCGACGACCTCACGGTCGGCCGGCCGGAGCTGCTCGAACTCTCCGACCGCGTGCTGGTCGCCGACTGCCGCGACACGGCGCGACTCCGCGCGATCTTCGAGGCCGAAGACATCGCTGGGGTCGTACACTGCGCCGCGCTCGCGGTCGTGGCCGAATCGGTCGCGGCGCCGACCCGCTATCTCGACGTCAACGTCGGAGGGCTCCTGAACGTCCTCGGGCGGGCGGTGGAGCACGGCGGCGTCCCGGTCGTCTTCTCGTCGTCCGGCACGGTCTACGGCGATCCCACGGCCACCTCGGGCCTCCTGGCCGAAGGCCACGCGGTCGCGCCCGTCCACGCCTATGGGCTCTCGAAACGGATCGGCGAGCAGGCCCTCGCCTTTGAGAACCACGCGTCGGGCCTCCGGAGCGTGGCGCTCCGCTACTTCAACGCCGCGGGCGCCGATCTCGCCGGCCGCGCTGGTGAATGGCATCAGGGGCCCGAGAGCCGGGTTCTGCCACGCCTCTTGGGCGCCGCCCAGCGTGGCCTCCCGTTCGAGCTCGCCGGCGACGACTTCGGCACGCCAGACGGCACCTGCGTGCGCGACTTCGTCCACGTCGTCGACGTCGCCCGGGCGCACCTTCAGGCCCTCGACTATTTGCGGTCCGGTGGTCCGAGCCGGGTCCTGAACATCGGGGCCGGGCTCGGGACGTCGGTCCTGCAGCTCGTAGCCGAGGTCGAGCGCGTAACGGGCAAGACGCTGCCGCTCCGAATCGGCCCACGCCGACCGGGCGACGTCGCCCGCCTCGTCGCCGACGTGCGTGAGGCCGACGCGACGCTCGGCTGGCGGCCGGAGCTCACGCTCGGTGACATCGTAAAGTCCGCGGCGAGCTGGCACGCGCAGAGATAACGGATTCAGATGCTCGGGGCCGGGGCCCGGTCCCGCAGCCGCTCGGCGAGGTCCTCCGAACGCGCCGCGATGGCGAGGAGGCGCGCCCGGTCGGGGCTCTCCGGGAGTGCGAAGACGGCGTCGGTAGCGTCGAGGGCGACGGCGCGGGAGCTGTGGACGAGGAGCGCGTCGGCGAATTCGATGCCGGCGCCGAGCCGCAGGAGCGCGAGCTGAGTACGGACACGGACGCGCTCCGACGGGCTCTCGAGCCAGGGCCGGAGTAGTGGGACCGCGCGGCTATCACCGAGCGCACCGAAGAAACCCGCGACACGGTCGACCGTGAAGGGATCCTGGAGGTCGACGGTGGCGAGCGCCTTCTCCGCGATGCGCGCCCAGTGCTCCCCCGCGTAGGGGCGCAACGTGGCAGCGAGCTCGTGCTCCATCCACGTGAGGCCGGCGTCGCGAAGCGAGGTGCAGTACTCGTAATAGCAGACATTACCAGGGCATTCTGAGGACTTCGCACAGCGAGTCCCTTCGCCGACGATCGCGGCGTCGATGAGCGCGTCCGTGTCGATCGCCGCGGTATCATTGCTTTTGCCGCATCCCAGCAATACGGCGCCGATGAGAGCGACCCAGCGCCCCGAGGCCGTCGGGTTCACAAGTGCTCCCGCGCCGCCGCGATGAAGGAGCGGAAGAGGCGGTCTCGGGCCGGATCGTTCGGATTCCATTCCGGATGCCATTGCACGCCCCGCGTCCAGGCGTCGGCAGGTGCTTCCACGGCTTCGATGAGCCCGTCGTCCGACCACGCCGCGGCGAGGAGGCCGTCGCCGAGCCGAGCGATGGCCTGGTGGTGCACGCTGTTGACGTCGATCCGGCCGCTCGGGACGTCGAGGAGCGTCCGCAAGAAGGAGTGCTCGGGCAACGTGACGGGGTGCCGGATCGTGTCGTAGCGGGCCGCGTCGCGGTGGAGGCCGGCGCCCGGGTGGTCGCTCGGGATGTCCACGATGAGCGACCCACCGAAGGCCACGTTTAGGAGCTGGTGGCCCCGGCAGACGCCCAGCACCGGCCGGCGACGTGCCCGGACGCGCGCGAGGAGGGTCAGCTCGAAGTGGTCGCGTTCGGGCTGGCCCGGGAAGCGGCGGTCTTCGGAGCGCCAGGTGGCCGGATCGAGATCGGCACCGCCCGTGAGGAGGAGCCCATCGAGGCGATCGGCGAGCGCGAGCACGTGGTCGTCGCCCATCACGAGCGGCAACAGCACGGGCGAGCCGCCCGCGGCGACGACGCGTTCGGCCATCGCTTGATCGACAACGGCGAGGAACTTGCCGGGGTAACTCGCGCGCGGCTCCGGCGGCAGCAGGTTCGGGGTGAGGCCGATGAGTGGACGCTGGACCGGGGCCACGCCGGTCGTGGGGCCGGGGCTCATTGGATAGCCGTCGTGGCCATCGCGAGCTCTTCTCGGCGCACGCCGAGGGTGCCGAGCACCTTGTCGTACATGCCGTTCACGGGCCCTTCGAAGATGACCTTGTCGGCCGCGGGCGCAAGGAGCCAGGAGCCTTCTTTCATCTCGCGCTCAAGCTGGCCCGGGCCCCATCCGGCGTAACCGAGCATGAGCCGAAAGGGGCACTCGACGTTAGCCACGAGCGTGTCGAGGGCGTCGCGCGAGGTGCTGACGGCGATCCCGCGCGTGAGGAGCTGCGAGTCAGCGAACATCACGCTCGGGGGGTGGACGATGCACCCGGCTTGCGTGCGCACGGGCCCGCCGTAACGGATCTCGCCCAGGGTGCGCTTCGGCCAGGAGATGCCGAGCCCTTGGCAGACGAGCGCGGTGTCGCCGGGGAAAGGGCGGTTGATGACGAGGCCGACCGCGCCATCCGTGGTGTGTTCGAGCATCAAGACGACGGATTCGGCGAAGTTCGGATCGCGGAGCGACGGCATCGCGATGAGGAACCCGGGGGCGGTGGCGGCCATGGCGGACCTCGGTGTGGGAGCAGGGCCGGGGGTGGTGTCGTCCGTGTGGACGGAGACGCATCAGTATAGTCGGGGAGGGGCGGCTCGCCAGTCGGTGGGGTCAGGGCTCACCCGACCCGGAAGGTCCCGCCGAGCTCGCGCTCCTTCTTGGCCATCACGGTGAGGGTACGGCTCACCTCGGGGTGGCGCTCCCGAAACTCGGGTTCGACCTTCTCGAGCGCGCGTTCGAGCACGGGCAAGAGCCAGGGGAGGGCGCTCGCGGCGAGGTCGGCGAGGTCGAAGACGCCGGCGTGTTCCCGCGACTGCCGATCGATGATGAAGAGCTTGTCGATCTCTGCCACCAGGGCGTCCGCGTTCACCCCGAGGTCGCGCGGTCCGAGGAACGCCTCCCGAGCGATGGTCTGGGAGGCCGACGGCGCCATCGCGGACAGCGCGATGGGGAGCAGGCGTCGCAGCGTCGCTTCCGCCGGGCCGCCCGTGGGCGCGGCGGTGTGGGCCCGGACGTAGAGCAGGCCGCCCGTCTTCAGCTCGCGGACGAACTTCTTCAGCATCGGCTCGCGTGGGACGTAGCGTTCGAGCGACTCCCAACACACGATGAGGTTGAAGCCGGCGTTCTCGTAGTTGCGCTCGCGAGCGTCGATCGGCGCCGCCGTGACCCGCGAGAGCAGCCCGCGCGCGCCGGCGTCGTCCGAGACCGCCCGCAGCTTCCGGGGGTCCGGATCGACGACGGTGACGAACATCTCACGTTCGGCGAGGTCGGCCGCGAGCTGGGGCCAGGAGGCCCCGACCAGGAGGGCCTTACGCCCGGGTGAGGCGCCCCAATCGAGGAGCTCCTGCCGGGCGCGGCCATCCATGACGCCGCGGACGGCGTCGGACGCCGTCCATGCAGGCCGTCCATCACCGCGGGCGACGACGACCTTGTTCATCTCTTCGATGGCGCTCTTGAGCTGGATCACGCGTCGGCGCCTTCTCCTTCGGGGAGGCGGCGCGCCGCGATCTCGTCCTGGCACCGGGCTGCGAAGGCCGGAATCGAGAGCGAGCCGAGCTGCCGATTGGCGCGGGTGCGGACGCTGACCGTGCCCGTCTCGACCTCACGTTCACCCACCACGAGCTGGTAGTTGACCCGAGCGAGCTGGGCGTCTCGAAGCTTCTTCCCGAGCGTCTCGTTGCGGTCGTCGATGCGGACGCGGATGCCGGCCGCCCGGAGCTCGGTCACGACGCGGGCGCCGTACTCCGAGAACTTGTCGCTGACCGGCACGACGATAGCCTGCTCCGGCGCGAGCCAGAGCGGGAACTTGCCGGCGTAGTGCTCGGTCAAGATGCCGATGA
>JADMJS010000581.1 GCA_018780435.1 Myxococcales bacterium | reverse complement strand
TCGCCGCCTTCGTGGATGGGGATGACCACGCGCGGCTTCAGGATGTTCGCGGCGCGAACGGCGTCGGCGGGGTTCATCGTGGTGCGGTGGCCGAAGATGAGCGTGCCGCCGATGGGCAGAAGCGCCACGTCGATGGGGCCCCGATCCGCGATGGCTTCGAAGGCCGGGCTGTAGCGCGTGTCGCCGCCGAAGAAGACGCGCAACCCCGCGACGTCGATGAGGTAGTTGACCTCCGGCGGGGGCGGGTTCGTGTGCAGCGCGGGGGTGGCCGTGATGTGGAAGGGTCCGATGTCGGCGGTCTCCCAGGGCCGTAGTCCAACAACGGGGCCCGAGACCATCCCGGCGGTGTATTGCTCGATGCCGGCGCAGCCGACGATCGTGAGCCGCGGATGCGTGAAACGCTCGACGGAGGCGCGCTCGAAGTGGTCCGGGTGGCAGTGGCTCGCGAGCACGCCGTCGAGGTGGCCGAGCTGATCGATGGGGATGCCGGGCTTTCGGAACACCGGGACGATGCGCATGACCATGCCGAACCAGGGGTCGGTCAGGATACGGGCGCCCTCGGCTTCGAGGAGGAGCATGGAGGTGCGAAGGAAGGTGATCTTCAGAGGGGGCATCAGCGCCTCGTGCCGTAGATGTAGCCCCAGATCTCGAGGACGGTGAGGTCGCGTGAGCCGAGCTCGCGCCCCATCTCGGCCCACTCGCGGCCCGCGTCGAGGTCGGTCGGGTTGTAGGAGGCCGGCCAGGGTAGCGCGGCGCTCAACTTCTCGCGTTCATAGGCGATCTCGGCCTCGGTCTCCATCGATTGGAAGTAGACCCAGTCGTTGCGCTCTTCGGGGAGGAGCCCGATCTGCACGTTCGGGTTCTTGTCGGGATCGGAGTTCGGGAAGCGCACTTTCCAACGGGGATCGGCTGGCACGTGTACGGAGCCGAGGGTCTTCACGCCCACGAAGAGCACGATGGTGAGAGCGCCGATCATCGGGAGCCGGCGACGCAGCGCGGGGAGGGAGAGGCCCTCGAGGCCAGCGGCGATGAAGACGAAGACCGGCGGCCACGCGAGGAGCATGAAGGTCATCTTGACCTCCTCCCAGTTCTCCTGTGGCCCGAAGAGCGCGTAGACCGGTGCGGACCAGACCACGAGTGTGAGAGCGCTGCGCCATGAGCGACGGGCGAGGAGGCCGAGGCCGAGCAGACCGGCCGCGCCGAAGATGAGCCCGATGGCGCGTAAGGTCACGAGGGGAAAAAGGAAGTAGGTCGGGTAGCCAAAGTGGGGTGTGCGGACTAGCTCGGTGTGGAAGGGCCAATTGAAGAGGCCGTTGAACTCCCCGATGAAGCGGTGCGGGAACACGGGCCGGAAGCCCTCGTAGTGGGCGTATTGGCTCGGGTGGATGAAGGGATCGCCGAACGCGAATGCCTTGAAGTGAAAGATGGGCACCATCACGAGGACGGTGAGCGCGCCGACGCCGACGAGCTCGGCGAAGCGGCGCGCGACGGAAGGCGCCTCAGGTGCCGTACTGCCCGTGCCGAAGAGCATGGCGAACGTGATGGCGGGCACGAAGGAGACAGCCTCCTCGCGGATGGAGGCGAGGAGGCCGAACGCCAGCCCGAGCAGCCAGAAGGGGCGACGGGGCGTGAACAGGAGGGCTAGCACCACGAACATGAGCGGCATCGCGAAGACGTTCGCGTTGAGCCGGTCGACGTTGAGGACGTAGGGGTTCCAGGTGAGCAAGAGGCCGGCGGCCAGAGCGGCCAGGTCGCGGCGCACAGGGGACTCGGCGTCCGGGAGCACGCGGCGCATCACGACGACGAGGAGCGGGACGCAGAGCGCCCAGCAGAGCGCGAAGAAGGCGCGGAGGCCGAAGAGGCCGAAGTGAGCGAAGGGCGCGGAGGCGGCGATGCCGGGGCCGAGGCGCTGGTCTTTGGTGATGATGCCGTAGTCGGTGGTGTCGACGAGATCGGCGGGCAAGACCCCTTCGAGTTCGGCCTTGAAGGCGGGGCTGCCGTCTTTGAGCACGAAGCGAACCGGCGCCTGGTTCATGAACATGGCCGGCGCAGTGATGTAGGTGTCCCAGTAGCCGCGGGC
>JADMJS010000492.1 GCA_018780435.1 Myxococcales bacterium | reverse complement strand
TGAACCTCTACGATCTCGCCGGCAACGGGGAGAACAACGTCTTCATCGTGTCGCAGTTCCGCTTCGACACGGACTTCGGCATCACCGACGCCGACACGACCGCCATCCCAAATCTGCAGAACAACCACTTCTCGCTGCAGTACCTCTACGTCGAGGCCCGAGACCTCGGCTGGGTCGACCTCCGCGTCGGCCGGCAGCTCGTCGCCGACGACGCCGACTACACGATGTTCGACGGCGCCCTCGTGACCGTCCACTTCCCGGTCTACCTTGGCTTCGACGTCTTGGCGGGCACGGAGGTGAAGAACGCCGGCTACCTTGAGTCGATCAGCACGACGCAGTTCGAGCTCGACGGCGACGGCGGCTACGACGACCACGTCGACGAGAAGACGGGCATCGTCATCGGCTCGAGCCTCTACACCGACGGCCTGCGCGACCACCACGCCAAGATCGGGTGGCGCCGCATCATGACGACGCCGCAGACGAGCCCCCTCGGCGGCGAGCAGTCTTTCGTCGACATGGAGAAGATCTTCGGCAGCTACCACGTCCGGGCGCACCCGAAGCTGCACCTCGCCCTCTCGGGCGCCTACGACCTGGTCTCATCGGTCATCTCGGACGGCCGCGTCGAAGTGCGCGTGCCCGACCTCGGCGACCACGTCGACCTCGAGCTCGCCTACTGGTTCTTCACGCCGACCTTCGAAGGCTCGTCCATCTTCAACATCTTCCAGACCGCGCCGCTGAACGACGTCGACTTCCGCGTCCGGTACCGGATCGATGACCGCGCCAGCGCCTACCTCGGTGCTTATACGCGCTTCTTCCGGCAAGGCCCCGACGGCAACGACCTTGAGACGGACGACCTCATCACCGACTGGGGCATCCGCGGCGGCGGCAAAGTGCAGCTCGGCGAGACCGGCCGCATCGGGCTCGACGCGTTCTTTCAGACCGGCTACGGCGACATCACGACGCTCGATCTCTATGGCGGCTACGGCTTCCTCGACGACACGCTCGACCTCTCGGGCCGCCTCACGACGGTGCTCTTCGACGACGACGTGCGCGACCTCCTCGAAGGCACGAGCGTCGGCGCCGAGATCGCGCTCTCGTATCGGATCCGAGACACGGCGAAGTTCATCCTGCGAAACGAAATCAACTCCAATGATATCGAGAAGGTGCAGTACCGCGTGTACGGCCTCGTCGATCTCTCCTTCTGGCTGTGAGGGAGAACGCCCCCATGAAGCTCATCCTTCGCACCCTCGCCGTCCTCGGCATCGTCGCTCTCGGAGCGCAGTGGGCCATCGCCGGCCAGGAGAACCCCTGGGCGACGCCGCCGCAGAACCGGGACTACCTGCCGTCCAAGGTCATCTTCCCGGAGCAGACCATCCCGCTCCGCTTCTTCCACGACAAGCACCTCGCGCAGGAGATCGACTGCGCGACCTGTCACGAGAAAGCGCTCGACAGCGTCAGCGCGACCGATCAGCTCGTCCCGGTCGGCACCCCTGGCGAGGACGCTTGCCAGACCTGCCACGACTTCTCCTCCGGCGCGAAGGCCGACCCGCCGTCGGCCTGCGAGACCTGCCACGCGAACTACGCGCCCGTCTGGAGAGAGGGTCGAAAGGCCGACGACTTCCGCGCGGTCCAGAACCCGCCGTCGGCCATGGGCCTACCCCAAGGCCACATCAAGATGAACCACAAGCTGCACGTCGATAAGGGGATCGCCTGCGCCACGTGCCACGGTGACCTGAAGAACGTGCAGGTCGCGACGGTCAATAATTCCATGCCGGTCATGATGACGTGCATGGACTGTCACGACGGCAAACAGGCTTCGGACAACTGCCGCACCTGCCACGTCGCCGACCCGTCGGGCCGCCTCGTGCAAAAGTTCGACTCCGGCGTCCTGAAGCCGGCCGGCCACTTCCGAAACGACGCCCACGACGACGCGTGGCTCGACAAACACGCGATGACCGCCAAGAACGACGATCAATACTGCTCGAACTGCCACGAGCAGAAGTACTGCCTCGACTGCCACAACGGCGTCGTGAAGCCCTTCAAGGTGCACCCGAACAACTTCGTGCTCACGCACCCTGTCCACGCGCGCCGCTCGGAGCCGACCTGCTCCGGCTGCCACCGCGCGCAGAACTTCTGCCTCGATTGCCACAAGCGCTCGGGCGTCGCGAGCGCGACCGAGTTCAAAAGCGGTGACGGTCGCGCCTGGGAGACCAGCAAGCTCGGCAAGTTCCACCCCGATGGTTGGGTCGGCGCGCTGACGAACGGCAGCTCGCGCGGTCCGAACCACCACGGCTTTCAAGCGCAGCGGAACATCCGCGCCTGCGCGGCCTGTCACACCGAGAAGACGTGCCTCACGTGCCACTCCTCGGGCACGATGGCCGGCGTCGGAATCAACCCCCACCCGCCGTCCTTCGGCGCCACGGCCAAGTGCAAGAGCCTCCGCGCGACGAACCCGCAAATGTGCGCGCAATGCCACCTGCCGGTGCCGGCCTGTAACTGAGCCCACCCGGTCAGCGACACTTCGCCGCGACCCTCTCCTTCAGCGCCGTCAATGCCGCCCGCTGGGCCTCGCCCGTCTGCGCCTCGACGAGGGCCGGGTGGGCTAGCCACGCCAGCGTGCGCCGGAGGCGGTGGTCACACGCGGCGCCGACGAGCGCCTCGGCGGGCGCCACCCCACAGCGCTGAACGGTCTGAACGAGCAGCGCTCGCGCATAGGGCGTCGCGATCCGCGTGGCTTCGGCCACCACCTCGGCGCACTCTGGGGCCGGCCCGAGCGCGGCCTCGTGCCTTTCGATTTCGTTCGCCCTGACGGAGAGCGCCGCCTCGGCACAGAGGGTCTCGGCGACGGCCGTCGCGCCCACGTCCTCCGAATACCGAAGTAACTGCGGGCACTTCGCGAGGCCATCGGCGTTCTTCTCCGGGCTCGCCTTGACGGCGTCGATGGCAGGCGTGAGCACCTCGACGGCGCGCGCGGACAGGCGTCGGCAGCGCGCTTCGCTCTCGGCGTCGGGATCCGCGTCTTCGTGGAGCGCGGCGCACAGCACCTCTGCCTCGGCGAAGTCGCCGAGTTCGAAAGCGACGCGCAGGTCATCGAGCAGATAAGAGAGCCGGCGCGACCGGCGACGCGGGTGGACCTCGTCCGACGCGGCAAGGGCGCAGGTCGCAAAGGCGTCACACGACCTCAGGGTGCTGCACTCGATGTGGCCCCGAAAGTCCCGCTGGTACTGGCGGCAGCGCTGGACGAAGTCGGGCTGCGCCACGCCGCTGTAGGCTTGGCACTCGACCTTGCGTTCGAAGAGGCTGTCGCAGGTGCCGAGGCCCATGTCCAGGGGCTGTTCGCAGCCCAAAACGCCCCCGACGACCGCGCTCCACGCCACCTGTCGCAGACGCCGCTCGGCGCTAGCCCACCACTCTGCTTTAGCCCGCATGCGCACGCGCCCTATCTCGCAGGTTCCGTCGCGGCTGGGAAGTCCACGCGCGACTTGCGCTCGGCGTCCGGCTCCGATTCACTTCGGCGATGATCACCTGCCTGACCGCCCTCCTCGTCCTGGCCGCGCCACCCGCCGGTGACTCGTCGCCGACCCACGCGCAGCTCATCGACGCCCTCCCCGCGTGCGAATCGATGGAGGACTGCGCCGCAACGCGGGCACTCCTGAAGCGCGGGGACGCGGCCATCGCCGACCTCACCCTCGCCCTCGCCCGCCCCGAGGAGCTGGTCCGCTTCTGGGCGCTCGGACTCCTAGGCGAGCTCAAAGCCAAAAGCGCCTTCGACGCCGTCACCGAACGTGCCGCCAAGGACCAATCGGTCCGCGTGCGCGCCGCCGCGCTCTACACCCTCGGGCAGCTCGCCGACCGCCGCGCCACCCCCACGCTCACGTCCGCCCTCAGTGACCCGGACTTGAACCTCCGCATCGCCGCGACACTCGCGATGGGCCTCCTCCTCGACCCGGCTACGATTTCGCCACTGCGCCGTGCGCTCGCCGACAAAGACGACGAGGTCCGGGCCTACGCCGCCGCCGCGCTCGGCGAGCTCGGGGCCAAGGACGCGATCCCTGAGCTGCTCCTGCGCCTCGACGAAGACATCAAGCCCATGGTGCGCGCGCTCGTCGCCGACGCGCTGGGCCGACTTCACGCGGAGAGCGCCGTGCCGTCACTCGCCCGGTGCGCCCGCAGCGACGGCGTCATCGACGTGCGAGTGGAGTGCGCCAAGGGCCTCGCGGCGATCCCCGGCCCCGCCGCGACCGCGGCACTCGACGCCGCGCATGACCTCCCGGACCCCGTCGCGCCCATCATCCGCGAAGCGCTCGCGGCCCGTCGACCGCCGGCCGCACCGTAGAGAGACTCGCCCATACGTTTGACATGGCAGCCAGAGCCCGCTTTGATTGCCGCCATGACCGTCTGGCGCTTCTGTCTCCTCTCCCTCGTGTGTTCTCTCCACCTCGGATGCAAGAAAGCAGACCCGACGCCGGCCGCCGCCCCCGAGGCCCCGAAGGCGGCCCCCGAAGCCGCGCCCGAGTCCCCCAAGGCGCCGGTCGAGCCTTCGACCGCGCCCGCCGCTGCGCCAGACGCCGTGAACGCGCCTCCGAGCGAGGCCCCGAAGGTCGACGGCAAGGTCGTCCTCACCGCCCCGCCACGTGATGGCGCCGCGCCCGAGCCGGCCGTGGGCGTCGCGCTGCCGGCCCTCCCGCCGCCGCCGGACGACAACGTCCTCATCGTCGCCCGCCACGCGTCGGTCAACTGCCCAGATAAAGGCGCACCCTGCGACGCCCGCCTAGCGCTCGCGGCCAAGATCCCCGGTGATATCGAACAGGTGAAAGAGCTTCTGGCGAAGGGCACCGATCAAGAGAAGGTCGCCATTCGAGAAGCGCTGCTCCTCGTCCGCGACGAAGCCGCCGACACGCTGCTCGCGTCGGTCCTCATCGGCGACAGTGGCGCCACCGATCCCGCCGTCGCCGCCCACATCGCCGCTCTGCGCTCGGTGGCCGCCGTCCCCACGATCCTCGAACGACTCCCGAAGTCGAACACCGACGAGACGGTCCTGCTCCTCGACACCCTCGGCGCCATGGGCGGTGAGGCCGCCCAGAAGGCCCTCAAGGACGCCCTCTCGAACGACGCGCTAGCACCTTTCTGGGGCGACGTGTGCCGAAACCTCGCGCGCGTGAACGCCGAAGACGCCTTCGACCGCATCGTCGCGGTCGGCAACCGACTCGGCGCCACCGCCCGTCAGTCCGAAGGCTGTCGCGCCGCCGAGTCCGCGTTCCGCATGCAGAAGGCGGCCGGTGGCCTCGCGCTCAACATCGACGGCCAGCAGCTCACGGGTGGGCCGGTCCTCGTCTGGCAGCAGCAGAAGGACCCGTCCGTCGTGACCGCCGTCTTCACCAAGGGCGCCGGCGCGACCTGCGACGCCCCCGGCGAGGAATGGCTCCGCTTCGACGTCCCGCTCTCACGCGCCGCCGAGCCGCTCCCCGGCTCCGGCGTTCGTGCGTCCCTCCACCACGGCGAGAAGTCCTTCGGCCACGCGCCGGTCTACCACTTCCGCTTCGACACCTTCTCGTTCGAGAAGGACAGCGAGCTCACGGGCTGGGCGAATGCGCTACACCTCAAGGGCGAGGGCGAGCCGCGCATCATCGTGGCAGGCCCCTTCACCGGGCGCTTCTGCGGCGCGCGCTGAAGTCCGGAGGAGGCCGCGCGGTCACGACGCCGCGCGCGGCGGATGGTCGTGGCGGTGGCTCAACGCCCCCTGCCCTGCGGCGTCCACCGAGAAGGTCGCCCCGTGGCGCGCGACCCAGAAGCGGTCCACGTCCGGCCGGTCGGCGATGAGCGCGTCCAGGCGGCGCGGTCCTTCGTCGATGGGCTCGTCGGAGAGGTCGTAAGTACCCCAGTGCATTCCGAGGAAGTGGCGGGCCCCGAGCGCGTCGAAGGCCCGCACCGAGTACTCGGGCCCCATGTGTTGCGAGCTCATGAACCACGATGGCTCGTAAGCGCCGAGAGGCAACACGGCGACGTCGAGCGCGCCGACCGCCGCCCCAATGGCGCCGAAGCCGTCGAAATAGCCCGTATCTCCTGAGTGATAGGCTGCGCGTGTCCCGCGTACGACCCAGCCGCCCCAGAGCGCGCGGTTCTGGTCGAGGAGCCCCCGGCGGTGCCAATGTTGCGCCGGCACGAACACGATCTCGACCCCATCGCCGATGGGCAGCGCCTGCCACCAATCGAAGCGCACGGCCCGTCGGCACGCGCTCGGGAGCACACGCTCAAGCCCGAGGGGCACTGCGAAGAGCACGTCGTCGCCAAAGCGCTCCGCGACGGCCCGCAGTGCGCGCCGGTCCAGGTGATCGTGGTGCCCATGCGTAATACAGACGACGTCCACCCGAGGTAGGCCCGAGACGTCGAAAGGCGCCGCCGTCGAGCGAGGCACCACCCCACCGGCGCGGCCGAAGATGGGATCGACTAGCACCCGCCGACCGTCGATCTCGAAGAGCAACGTCGCGTGCCCGACCCAGAGCGCCTTGAGCGCGCCGCGAGCGGCCTCGAAGTGTGCAGCAGCGTCCTCGACCACGGGGAGCGGCGCCTGCTGGCGTTTCACCTGCCTGAAGGGGTTCCGGGCGGTCCGCCATCGAATGAGCTCCCGGGGCCCAGGGATGGGCGGGCTGTTCCACGGGTTTCGAAACAAGGGCCCGTGCGCGTTCGGCGCAAACCAAGGTGACCCCACGAGCGTGGGTGGCACGGCGATAGGCCCGGGCACGTCGACAAGGCGTGGTGAAAGCGTGGACTCTTCGCGACTCTGTTGCATCATGTCTCCAGGCTAGCCGCGGCAGCACGAGCGGCGTTCAAGGTGCGCTTCATGAAGTCGTCTCGCGTTTCCGTCGTCGCTGCGCTCCTGAGCGCCTTCATCTCGTCCTGTGCCAGCGATGATGCCGCACCGACCAGCTCCGCGACGGACACATTCGAAGCGGAGGATGCCAGAAACGACGCGACCGGTGCGGATTCGGAGTTCGAGGGCGCCGCAGTGGACGCCGCAGTGGACGCCGCTCAGGACGGCAGTGAACCGCTCGACGCGCCCGACACGAGCGGGCCCCCCGTCCCCACCTGCGACGCCACGAGACCCATCGTCGTGATGGCCCACGGCTTCCTCGCCTCCGGCGACACCTGGGCGCCACACACCCTTCGTTTTCTCGCCAACGGCTGGTGCCCGGAAGCGCTGGTCGCGTTCGACTGGAACACCGTCGCGCAGGACGTCCCCGGCGCCGCGAACGAACTCGACGCCACCATCGACGCTGCGCTCGCCAAGGTGGCGACGCTCTCGCCCGATGCCCCGACGAAGGTCGTGTTGGTCGGCCATTCGGCGGGCGGTGGGCTCGGCGTGGCCTACTTGAGCGACGCCACACGCGCCGCCAAAGTCAGCAAGTACGTCCATGTCGGCTCGACCCTGCTCAAAGCGCCACCCGAGGGCGTCCCCACCCTGAACCTCTGGTCGGAGGGCGACGCGGTCATCGGAGAGAAAGGCAACATCGAGGGCGCCACGAACGTCATGCTCGAGACGGAGGATCACTTCGGCGTCGCGACGTCGACTCGGTCCTTCGAAGCCCTATACGCCTTCGTGGCGGGCGGCGTGCCCACCTTCACGGAGCCGGTGCCGACCGACACCGTCACCATCTCGGGCCGGGCCGTCGCGTTCGGTGACAACAAACCCAGCAAGAACAGCCGATTGCGCGTGTGGGAGGTCGACCCGACGACCGCGACGCGCGTGCGAGAGGCCCCCGACTACGACGCCCTGACGGACGACCTCGGGCACTTCGGCCCACTCACGATCACCCCAGGCGCCCACTACGAGCTTCTCATCGAAGGCCCGGGGGTGCCCGTGCACTACTACCGAGAGCCCTTCCTGCAGAACAACCCGCTCGTCTACTTGCGCACGTTGCCGCCACCGGACGCGGGCCTCGCCGGCGCGCTCCTGTCGTCCGTCCCTTTCGTGGAAGGCGCCTCGACGCTGGTCGCCTTCATCGCGAGCCGAGGGCTGCGCCACCCGGACGACACGTTGACGCTCGACGGGGTCTCCCTGCTCTCGGAGGCCATCGCGGCGCCGGCGAAGACGCTCATCGCACTCTTTCTGTACGATGGTGACAGCGATCCCAGCACCCAAGGCGCTCAGATCACCCTCTTCGAAGGCTTCCCCTTCCTCGGCGCGCTCGACAGCACGAACCCGAGCGAGGGGCACGCCACGTTCAAATTGAACGACCGAAGCCTCGCCGTGAGGCGCTGGCCGGGCGACCCGGACGGCGCCGTCATCGCCATCTTCGACTGAGTCGGATCAGCTTGCGAGCCGCTCGAGCGCGGCGACCGCCCACTCGGAGAGCATGGCGACGCCCATCGGGAGGGCGGCTTCGTCGATCTCGAACGACGGGTGGTGGTGCGGGTGAATGGCCCCGACCGCCGGGTTGCCGGCGCCGAGGAAGAAGAAGACCCCCGGCAGCGCGTCGAGGATGAAGGCCATGTCCTCCGCGCCCATCGTGCGATAACCCGCGGGCCCAAGCGTGACGCCGGGCACGGACGGCACCACCGAGCGGGCCACGTCGGTCCACAGCGGCGCGTTCACGAGGGGGATGGTCTTGCGCCGGTAAGCGACCGTGGCCTCGACGCCAAAGGTCGCCGCGGTCCCCGCCGCAATCGCGCGGAGCCGTGCCTCGATGACGTCCTGCGTGGCCTTCGAGAAGGACCGGGTCGTGCCACCGAGCTCGGCCGAATCGGGGATGACATTCAGCGCTTTGCCGGCGCTCATGCGCGCCACCGTGACGACGGCCGCTTCGAGCGGATCGGTGGACCGCGACGCGATGGTCTGGAAGGCCGTGACCATGTGCGCCGCCGCGACGACCGGATCGCGAGCGCTCTGCGGGATGGCGCCGTGCCCCCCCTGCCCTTTGACCTGAATCTCGAAGAGGTCCATCGACGCCATAAAGGGCCCGTCGGTGATGAGCGCTTGCCCGGTCGGAGCCTCCGACCAGAGGTGGAGGCCACCGGCGGCGACGGCGCTCGTTCGCACGAGGAGGCCGTCTTCGAGGACACGATTCGCGCCGCCCGCGCCTTCTTCGGCCGGTTGGAAGAGGAAGGCCACCCGCCCACGGAGTCGGTCCCGATGCGCGAGCAACATCCGCGCGACGCCCATGAGGATGGCCGTGTGCCCGTCATGCCCGCAGGCGTGCATGCAGCCGTCGTGTACCGAACGCCACGGCCGCTCGCTCCGCTCTTGAATAGGGAGCGCGTCCATGTCGGCGCGGAGCAGGATGGTCGGACCCGAGCGTGCGTCGTGGGCCGTTCCGGTCAGGAAGGCGAGCACACCGGTACCAGCGATGCGCTCGGTCTGAAAGCCGAGCCCGTGTAAGTGGCTCTCGACGAGGGCCGCCGTCGCGTGTTCGCTGAACGCGAGCTCCGGGTGACGGTGGATCGCTCGCCGATGTGCGACGACCTCGGCCAGCGCCGGGCCCTCCGGGAGGAAGCGCGCCACTCGCTAGTTCGGCGTGAGGTCGAAGTGGAAGAGGATCGAGGCGCTGACTTGAAAGGCGAAGCTGCGAGACTGCGAGCTGTCTGCCGCGTTGGTCGTGATGTCGTCATCGAAGTCGATGACGTACTCCTCGTGGAAGCCGTTGGTGAACCCGAAGTCGAGGCCGAGCGAGAGGAAGGGGACCGGGTAGAAGTCGCAGCCAAAGCCGTACTTGACCGCAGCGCTCGGCCACCAGGCGCGCGCCTTGTTGATCATCTTCCCTTCGGCGGGGTGCGCGTCGGGCTTGTAGATGACCGCGTGGGCGCCGCCACCGACGAAGATGTACGGATCCCAGAAGCGGTCGGCGACCTCGGGAAAGAGCTGCGCCGGGAAGAAGCGGGCGAGCCCGAAGATGCCGAAGTTGGTCGCGAACGCGTCGGGATCACTCAGGTTCTCGAAAGAGCCACCCATGAGGAGCTCGATCGCTACGAAGCCAAGAATGTTGTAGCCGAGGCGGAAGTCACCCGCGAAGCCGGTGCCGCCGTCGGTGCGGACGAGCTCGTCGGTGTTCGCGCCGGCGACCTTCGAGTCGGGATCGAGCGCCAAGGCCTCAAGAAGAATGTTTCGCTCCCCCTGGGTCCAGGCCCCACCGAGGTTGAACCCGAAGTAGAGCCCATCACTCGCCGATGCGGCGCCCGGCAGGAGCACCGCCGTCAGAAGAAGAGCCGCTACACACCTGTTCAGAGTCGCCATCGCACCCTCCCACTGACCGCACTTGCGGGCGGGGAGCACCCCCGCGCCCACGCCACGTCATCCGGGCTGGACCCTACCACAACCGCGAGCCAGACTGGCAACCCTTGGCGCCTCTGCACCGATGTCTTCGGGTAGTACCGATGTCTTCGGGTAGTGACGTCGGACTCACATCGACCACTCGTTCTTCGTAGTGGAGAGCCGGCACGTCGGGACAGCCACCACTTGGCAGAAGTCCCAGGGGCGGGTCGACTACGACGTGAGCCAGTGTTAGGATCGCGATCATGAGACACCTTGCTTGGGCTTTCGTCGTGTTCGCGGCGGGTTGCGACGCCGCGTCGTCATCATCGGGTCCTCCATCGCTGTCGGAGTGCCTCGCTCCTCCCTTTGGCCCGGTCGCCCCGAATCTGGCATTCCGTGCCGGAACGTCAGGCGTGCGTTGCTCGCACCTCGATGGTCGACTTCAAACCGATCCCGGTGGCCAAACGCTGACCGGAACACCCTCCGGCGATAGCCTGGACAAAGGAGGGATCATCCTCTTCGATTCGGCCACGATCAGGGTCGGCTCGACGACCGTCGGCACTCGGGACCCAACGACCGGTGGCGTTTCGGGAGGTCCTTTCTCCATCGTGTACGGAGGGACGTCCTGCCGGGCCGCCGGAACTGCGACGGTGACTGCCTTCACCCTCGACGGCAACAGCGGTACCATCTCCGGTACATTTAGCGGCGACATCAACACGAGCTGCGCCACTGGCGAAGAGCCTGTAGCTTATACGCCGGTCGAGGCTGTGTTCGAGGACGTCCCCTTTACGGTCTTCGCCCCCGCTGGCGGCTGAACGCCGCTCCAGGTGGTCCCCGGCTCCTAGTCCGACCGCAAGCCACGCGCTTGCCGGCTAGGAGGCCGCTGCTTTTCGGACCAAGCAGGCCGAAGCGATTCCCTGTGAGAGCAAGGAGGATGTCGAGAAACGCCCGGAGCGTAGCCAAAGCTACGTGAGGACGTATCGCAGAC
>JADMJS010000218.1 GCA_018780435.1 Myxococcales bacterium | reverse complement strand
CTACACGCGTCGCATGATCGACCACTACGACTCGGTGGTCGAGAAGCACCGCCGCATTCAGCAGGCGGGGGCCGCGTAACCGGCGGGTGGGTTCAGGCACCGACCATACCCACGCCGGCAGGCCACAGGCCCGCGCTACCGGGGCAGCGCGAGTGACCCTGCCGGGTTATACCCTCGCCCGCACGCTCGGGAGCGGCGGTATGGGCGAGGTCTTTGAAGCCATCCACCTCGCGTCGGGTCGAAAGGTCGCCGTCAAGCTCCTCCACGAAGGCCGCAGCACCGCCGCCGACCGGGCTCGCTTCGATCGCGAGGGCCGGGCGATGCAAGCCGTCGCCCATCTGAATGTCTGCGGCGCCTTCGACACGGGAGTCACAGACGACGGCGCGCTCTACCTTGCGATGGAGCTCCTCCACGGTCTCGATCTCGGCGCTGTCCTCCGCCAAGACGGCCCACTCGCGGAAGACGAAGTGCTCCGTATCGGGCGGCAGGCGGTCGCAGGACTCGCGGCACTTCATGACGCGGGCGTCCTCCACCGCGACTTGAAGCCGTCGAACCTCTTCCTCCACGGCCCCGGTCGCGACGTGAAGATCGTCGACTTCGGCCTCGCCACCTTCGCGTGGGGGAGTGATGGTGCGCGGCTCACTCGGACGGGTGAGATCGTCGGCACGCCGGCCTACATGGCGCCTGAGCAAGCGCGTGCGGATGACGCCACGCCCGCCGTCGACGTCTACGGCCTCGGCACCGTCCTCTACCACGCGCTCACGGGGTCGCCACCGTATGTCGGTGAGAGCGCGTTCGCCGTGCTGATGCGGATGCTCTCCGAATCCGCGCCGCGTATCGAGGCCCTGAGCCCCCACGTCTCGTCGGGGCTCGCGACCCTCGTCCACTCGATGATGGCGCGCGATCCGGCCGGGCGACCCGGCCTCACCCACATCATGGAGTCACTCGAGGCGTTGCTTTCGAAGCGCCCCGTTGGCGACGTCGCGAGCGACGAGACCCAAGTCGGTCTCACCCTGACCGCGCTCCCGGGCGCGATGGGGGCATCGAGCCGCGGTGCACTACGCGCCGTGCCCCTCATCGAGGAGCAACGCCTCGTCACCGTCGTGGTCGCGTCGGGCGTCATCGACCGCACCGAGGTCTTCGCTGCGCTGCGCCGACGAGGAGCCATTCCCCTCCTCGCGTCCCCAACCCGCATCGTCGGTCTCTTCGGCGCCGGGTCCGCCGACGGGGACGAAGTGGAACGCGCCTCGCTCGCCGCGCGAGACATCGAAGGGTATGCGACCTCGGTGGAGATCAGCGCCGGCCGTACTCGCGGCCGCGAGCTCCTCGGGACGAACGCGTTCGCCGACGGGGCGGGCGCCCGGGTGGGTGTGCCCGCGAGCGGGAGTCCAGGCTCGGCGGGAGGTGGCGAGGACCACGACGACGCCAGCCAGCACCAGGAGCCCGACCCCGGCACGTCGGTCTCGATCACCCGCGCGGGGCGTATCCCGACGCCCTCCCCCGAGGTGTCGCCACTGGCGGACCTGCACTTCGAGCGGCTTGGTCCCGTCGGGCGCGGAGGCGCTCCGGATCTCCTCCACCTGCCTTTCACCGGGCGGGAGTCCGACCTCGGAGAGCTTGTCGCGCGCGCGTCGCGAGCGTTCGACGACGAGGAGCCACAGGGGATCTTGCTAATGGGCGCCCCCGGGCTCGGAAAGACCCGCCTCATCACCGAAGTGGTGGCGCAACTGAACGAGAGGCACCCCGATCTCGTCGTGTGGCACGGGCGGGGCGAATCCGACCGACGATTCTCGAGCTGGCAGGCGCTCGTTCAGGCGATGCGCTCCGCGCTCGGCGTCGACGAACACGCGAGTGCCCCCGTCATTCGGGAGCGGCTCAAAGACCTCGGTGGCCGTTTGCGCCTCGCCCCGTCCGCGCCTCGTTTTCTCGCCGTCGCCTGTGGACTCCCCCCCGAACAGCCGCTCTCGCCCGACCTGCTGGCGGCGCTCGACGACCCAAAGCTCATGCGCGATCAGCTCATCGCCACCTTCGGCGACGTCCTCGAGGGGCTCGCCGAAAAGGCGCCCGTAGTCCTGGTCCTCGACGACGTGCAGTGGGTCGATGCGCCGACGCTCGACGTGACGGGGGCCCTGCTCCGTCGGCCTCGTTCGCGGCTCCTGGTCCTGCTCTCAGGACGTCCCCAAGCGGTGGAGCAACGGCCGGAGCTCTTTCGAACGCCGGGACTCGACCATCGCTCGCTGAAAGAGCTGACCGCACGCGCGAGTGAACGCCTCGTCGAAGCCGCGCTCGCGGCCCATGCCGTGCCTGCTCCGCGAGCGATTGCAGCTGCGCTCGTCGAACACGCGGGCGGCAACCCCTTCTTCATCTCGGCCATCGTCGAACACGTCGCGGACGCATACCGGCGAGGTGGCGACGACGCACTGGACCCGAACGCCTTCGCGTTGCCACTGACCGTCGAAGGCGCCATCCAAGCGCGGTTAGACCACTTGCCGAGCAGCGACAAAGACCTTCTGAAGCGCGCCGCCGCCTTCGGGGTGCGCTTCTGGGAGCGAGCGCTGCCGGCGCTCGGGGCCGTGGAGGTGACGGCCTCTCTCGACCGCCTCGATCGTGCTGGCCTCGTCGCGCGGGTGTCGCGCCGAGACCAGCGAATCCCGACCGAGTCGGAGCTCGCGTTTCGGCAACGCGCCGTCCGAGAGGTCGCCTTCGGTATGTTGACGGAGGCGCAGCGCCGCTCGCTCCACGCCGCAGCAGGCGACTGGCTCTCGCACGTTGAAGGAGTGCGTCCAGAGGAGGTCGCGGAGCACTTCACCGAAGCCGCCCTACCGTCTGACGCGGCGCCCTTCTGGGCGACGGCGGCGGAGCGTGCGCGACGCGATGGCGACTTGCCGATGGCCCGCGTTCGGCTGGACTCAGCCCTCGACGGGACTCCCGTGGGGCCAGTACGTGAAGCCCTGCTCCTGTCGAGGCTCTCGATCTGCTTCGATCTCGGACTCCCGGGGCTCGTCGAGCAGACGCTGAACGAGCTCGCGACCGAGACGGCGCCTCGAAGTCCGGCGTTCGACGCGACGCTCTGCTACTACCGCGGCCGCATGGCCATTACCCTCGGCCGGCACCGCGAAGCGGACGAGGCGCTCGCGATCGCTGAAACTTTACATACGCGGCTCGGCGACCTCGACGCGCTGGTTCGGGATGCGGCAGGCCGCGCTCTTGCGGCGCTCTACGGTCACCTGGGCGGCGCTCAGGAGCATGCGCAACAGGCCGTGCAGCTCGCTGGCGACCGACCCAGCGCGAGGACCGTGGCCCTCGGTGCCCTCACACACGTCCTCATCGCCGAGGGGGCCCTGTCCGAAGCCCGCGACGCGGCGCGCACCTGCCACGCGGCGGCCGTCGAAACGCACGATCTGGCAAAGATCCAATCGTCACTCGGCGATCTCGCCTACGTCGCCGAGCGCCTCGGCCGCCACGACGAGGCGCGACAAGCGCTCGAAGCGATCATCGCCGACTCACGCCGCCCTGGCTCCGTCGGTTACGCCTGGCACAACCTGGGCCTCGTCCTGCTCGCTCAAGGCGACGCGGCCGGTGCCGTGAAGGCCGAGGAGCGGGCGCTCACCATCGCGCGGGACACAGGCTCCCCCCGCCTCGAACGCTACACCCTGGTCTACCTCGCGCGGATCAGACTCGCCATCGGTGACCTGGATGACGCCGAACGGCTCGCCCAGAACCTCCTGGCGTCAGGCCCCTCGCTCCGGTCGGACATCGAGACCGTCCTGGCGGGTGTCTCGATCGCTCGAGGGCACTACGACGACGCCTTGACTCACGTGCAGAGCGTCCGAGAGGCCCAGCAGCGGGGCGATCTACTGGAGATCGAAGCCGACCTCGACCTCGCCGAGATCCGCGCCCTCACCGCGCTGGGCCGCACCGAAGAGGCGCGAGCGGCGACCGAACGCGCCACCCGGGCCCTCGACGAGCGCGCGCGCCGTGCGGCCCCCGACGGCGAGCTGCGCGACGGCTTCTTGAACGCCTCACCCGCCCACCGGCTCCTCTCCTCAGGCGCGCTCCTCGTCACACCCGGCTAGACCCGCCAGCGTCCCGATCGGCCCCTGTGGAGAAATCAACGCGGATCGTTTCGTCATCGAATTATCCGCTTGAGTCCCATCGACGTTAGTACGACACTCGGTCGCGTGGAGAGAGCAAGAGGGGGGCAGAGCCCCGCCGGGTCGTCGCAGGTCGACCCGGCGGCGAGCCGACGTGGTTAGACGAGGAGTCTGCCTCGAAAGCCACGGGCGGCGTAGTAAGACTGCGCTCCGTTATGATAGACGAACACCTTTCCATAACGTCGATCGCAGAAGAGCGCGCCGCCGAGGGAACGAATGTCGAACGGCGTCCCCACCCAGCTCGACGTCTTGACGTCGAACTCCCCGAGCGACTGTAGCGACCGATACTGCTCCTCGTTCAGCAACGTGATACCCATCGCCTCCGCCGCCCCGAGCGCGCTGCCGGCGGGTTTGGCCTCCTTCCGAGCGTGGAGCGCCTCCTCGTCGAAGCAGAGGCTACGCCGCCCGGACGGCGACTCGGCCGCACAGTCACAGAACACAACGCGCCCCGATTCGGCGTCGATGCCGATCACGTCGGGTTCACCACCGGTGCCCTCCATCGCCTGAAGCGCCGACAGCACCGCGGGGCTCGCTGCTTCCAGCCGCGCGGCAACGGTGGCCCACGCGATCCCGGGGTGACGGGTCTCGTGCTTCTGAAAGCGTGACTCGACGATCTTGAAGAGCAGAGTCCGGTCTGGATTCGTCACGGGTTTGGCCTCATCTGGACGTTCTACGCCGTACCATGGACGCCGTGACGGCGCCCGGGACATACGTTACGATGTCGTCATGGGAAAGACCAAGAAGCCGTCGGGCGCACCGGTGACGCGGGCGCCACACACGAGCGCCTCGCTTCTCCGAAAGTGGGCCGCAGAAGCCATTCGGAAGCGTGGCTTCCTCATCTCGATTCGACTCGTTCGGGTGAGAAACAATCGACTCGAAGAGTTCACTGATCGTGTACCGTCTGACCTCGGGCTCGTGGGCCTCTTCGCGGGTGCTCATCTGCTAGGAAGGGAGGCACTCCCGAACGACCTCATCGCCGTACTTGGCACGACCTGTTACGGCCGGCCGGCGAAGCTTGGGGAGGCCATCTTCCTCTGCGCCCGATCGAAGGCGGGAGAACGCATCGACGACATGTGGCTGTTCACGGGGCACAACCGATTGCCCATGGTTCAGGGGATCATCCGCTCGGAGATCCTCGATTCTGAGTTCTTGGCCCCCACCTTCCTGCTCGATTCCGGAACCTTGGAAGCGCTCGCAGCACGTGGATTTCCCGGCGCCGTCCAGTCGTCGGAGCAACCAGTCTGCTCCACGCCGCCCCCCAGTGCTTTCATCCTGAAGCCCACCGATCCCCAGTTGAGTCCGCGGGCAGGTGCTCCAGCGGTTGAGGTCGAGATACCCTGGGGGAGCGTCGATCGATATCGAGATGCGCTGTCCAGGTCGAATCCGTTCGAGCAACTCCCTTGGCTTCGCCTCTACGTTCGCGGTGTGGTCGCGCCGCCGGGGCTCGAATCGTTGCCGCTCACAAAGCTCATTCGAAACTATGGGAGCAACGCGGCCTTTTCGCCCGCCTTCCATACGCGACTTCGCGACCGTCGTACTTTTGATGAGGTCGCGGCCGAGCTACTCGGCAACGAGATCATCGACCTTGAGGTGAGAGCCTATCTGGCGGTCTCCGTGATCGACCAAGCCATTCGCCTCGGCAAGAGGACAGACTTGGCGAAGTACGGAGCCATCGCCGAGGATCTCTGTCGATGCCTCTCAGGAGGACCTGCTGGAGAGCTCCCCTACCTTGACTCCCTTGCTTCCGCATTGGTCCGAAGCGATGCACTCCGGAAGCCGGACTCGCGTTGGATCGCCGAGTCCGCGAGAGCCGGTTGCGCGATGGTGGCTATCGCGGCCATGGCTGTTTGGCGCATCGACGCTGCCACCGAGGCGGCAGTGAAGTCGTACTCACCCGAGGAGATGCCGGCCGAACTCCCGGTGTTCCAACACGCACAGGACCTCTGCGTTGGGCTCGCATCGATAGCCGCACCCAGTTCGGTGCGCCCGAACGCTCCGACCTCCAGGACACTCCGAGGCGCCCTCGATGTGCTCGTTGGCGCGACCAAAGCGGCGACGGTACGAGGGCGCCAGAAAGTCTTATCCGACCTCCTCGGCGAGGAGGTCCCGGAACGCCTCGCGCATGAACAACTGCGGCGCACGGCGATGTTCCACGCCTACCAGCTCCACTCACGGCTCACCTACTTCCGCCTGATTCTAGCCCACAAGCGTCGCTTGCCCGGACGGAAGCCAATGGCCTATGCCGAGCACGACTTGGACGAACTCTTCGACGTGAACCGGACGTCGATCGCACGGTCGATGGTGTTGGACGCGGCGCTCTTCGCATCAGGCTCAGAGGTGCTCCCGCTCCTGTCGAGGGCGCGACAGCTGGCGCCGAGTGACGAGGCGGTCACCGCATGCGCGAACGAAGGCTCATTCCGATGTGGCGTGCGCAGCCTCGAGCTCCTCGAGCAACTCCGCGTGGAAGGCGACGACCTCGGAGCGCTCGCCGAGGGTTTCGTGATCGCGGACGGTCTTGGTGACCCTCGTCGTGCTTCGTTCCTCCGGAGGCTCGTCGCGAAGGCCACCTCGTCCCCCCTCGGTTTCGGTGCGCGCGTCCTTGCGTGCTTTGAGCGTCCCGGCGAGTTCGCCCACCTTGAGTCCGTCCGGGCACGCCTGAGCGAACTGGACTCGGCTCCCACGCTGGATTCGACCAACCGGTACGTCCACGCGCTCTTCGGCCCCGAACCCGCGGCCACGATCAACCGCTGGAGAGAACGGTTGCAGCGCCAGCAGGATGTGCTCGCCGCCGCCGAGGCCCTCGCCATGGAAAGGGTGGAAGACGCCCTCACCCGACCGCCCCCGGCACGTCGAGAGCGTCCCAGCGTCCCGGACCATTGGCACGATAACGCTGCGGTGGAAGGCGTCGCCGCCATTCGGCATCGGCTCAGCAGGCCGGCAGCAGCCGCACTACCCTGCCGATTCGTCCTCCATCAGCTTGCGAGGGACGCACTCGCGTTGGCAGAGCTCGACGAGGCTACGCTGTCGAATCCGCAATTGACCGCATCACTCGATAGCTGGCTGGTGTCGCTCCGCGGCGACTTGCAGACTCCGGGGCTGGTCCCGGCACTCGAACTCTACATCGCCACTGGTGACGCGACCGCCATTGACATCTCGACGGCTCAAGCGCTGAACGCACTGCAACGCGTGCGTGACAACGCCTGGGTTGACCACGTCCATCGCCGTTTGGCCTTGCTCGACGCAGGCGTACTGAGCGTCATGGATGCAGAACGGCTGAACCAAGTCCGGGCGAGGGCGCTGGCGAACCCGACCGAATCAGAACGCGGCGAGATCGACTCCGATATCGCGGCGTTGGAAGGGGATCGCGCTCGAACACGAGTCGAAGTTCCGCATGACCTGACCGCTGCCGACAACGACAGTCTCGACAGTTTTCGCCAGATGATCGTCCCTACCGAAGCTCTCGCACGGTCGAGGGCATATCTAGACACGCCTGAATGGGCCATCGACGCTGGCATGCGCCAGGTCGCGCTCTACAACGCAAGCCGAGGTCGGCGCGACCTCAAGATGCTCGCATCCACTCGGGATCAGGGAAGTGCACTGTGGGAGCTCCGGCACCGGGACGCACGCCACCCCGTTCGGGTGTTATGGCGAACGTCACCCGATGGCCCCGTCGTCATCGGTATTATGGTCAAGGACGACGAATCCGATCAACGCCGCGTCATCGAACGGGTCCTCACATGGGGGCGCCTCTCGTCACCCTGAGACGAGCCCACCGAATCGCCCCCCTTGCTTCGATTGGCGCCATGCGAGGTCTGTCCCGTGGCCCCCCGCCCTCACCCCGAGACCGGTCAGACGCCGTACCCCTGCCCCCGCAGCGCATCCGCCACCCGGACCACGTCTCGCTGCGCCGCCACGTCGTGGACGCGCACGATCGACGAGCCCGTGAGGATGGCGGCCGTGACCGCGGCGGCGGTGCCGAACTCTCGCTCCGTCGGGGGTTTTCCCGTCAGGGTGCCCAAGAAGGACTTGCGACTGACGCCCATGAGGACCGGGCAGCCGGTTTGGGCCGTGAGCAGGTGGCCGGCCCGGATTAGCGCCAGATTGTGCGCCAGCGTCTTGCCGAAGCCGATCCCCGGGTCGACCGTGATGCGGTCTCGAGAGACGCCCGCCGCGTCGAGACGCAAGACCGCAGCCGAGAGCTCCCGGGCGACGTCAAGGACCACGTCGTCGTAGGTCGGGCTGACCTGCATGGTGCGCGGCTCGCCCTGCATGTGCATGACGCAGAGGCCGACGTCGGACTCGGCGGCCACCCGGACCATCTCCGGGTCCCGGAAGCCGGCGACGTCATTCAGGATACGAGCGCCCGCCGCGATCCCCGCTCGGGCGACCGCCGCCTTCGAGGTGTCGAGGCTGATGACGAGGCCGGCCGCCGCGAGCGCCTCGATGACCGGCAGGACGCGCCGACGCTCTTCGTCTTCCGGGACGAGCGACGCGCCGGGCCTCGTGGACTCGCCGCCGATGTCGATGATGTCGGCGCCTGCGCCTGCCAGCGCGCGGCCGTGCGCGATCGCGTCCTCTGCGATCGTCCGGCCACCGTCGCTGAATGAGTCCGGCGTCACGTTCAGCACGCCCATGATCAGCGTGCGGTCGAGCGTGAACAGGGTAGCGCCACAGCGCCAGACGGGATGGATGGAATGCACGAGGGAAGGAGGAGGCCCGGGACGCCCGTAGGCGCCCCACGGGCTCATTCGCTGCCGGGCTTCAGGGGCACGATCGAGGGCGGGAGCTTCCGAAGCTCCGGCTTCGGCGGCGGTGCGTCCTTCTTCGCCTCGAGCTGGCGCGCGTTCTCTTCCTTCTTGGCGCTGCGACGCTCGCGGATCTCGCCCACCGTCGTGCCATTGGCGAGCCCGATGGTCTCTTCCTGGCTGAGGGTCTCGAACTCGACGAGGCCCTGCGCGATGCGGTCGAGATCATCGCGGAACTCCATGATGACCGTGCGGGCGTGTTCGTACTGGTTCATGACGATGCGCTGAACTTCGCGGTCCACGCGGATCTGCATGTACTCCGAGAGCGCCTGACTCCGGTGCATCTCACGGCCGAGGAAGATCGGCTGGTCGCTGTTGCCGTAGTTGACCGGACCGAGGTTCGAGAGGCCCCACTCCGTGACGAACTTGCGGGCGTAGGCGGTCGCCTGCTCGATGTCGTTCGACGCGCCCGTGTCCTTGATGCCGAGCGCGATCTCGTCCGCCGCGCGGCCACCCATGGCCGTCGCGATCTGGGCCAGCACGTGCTCACTGCGGGTCTCGTACATGCGCTCTTCGGTCGGCGAGTACATCGTCACACCGAGCGCCTGGCCGCGCGGGATGATCGTGACCTTGTGGAGGGGCATCGAGTTCGGGGTCTTGATCGAGACGAGCGCGTGGCCCGCCTCGTGGTAGGCCGTGCGTCGCTTCAGCTCCTCCGTGAGCACCATCGAGCGACGCTCGGGCCCCATGACGACCTTGTCCTTCGCAGCCTCGAAGTCGTCCATCTCGACGATCTCTTTGTCGCGACGCGCGGCGAGGAGCGCCGCTTCGTTCACGAGGTTCTCAAGGTCGGCGCCGGAGAAGCCCGGCGTGATGCGCGCGATGCTGCGGAGCTCGACGTCCTTCGAGAGCGGCACGCGACGGGTGTGGACCTTGAGGATGCCTTCTCGGCCCCCGATGTCCGGCAGCGACACGAAGACGCGTCGGTCGAAGCGCCCCGGGCGGAGCAGCGCCGGGTCGAGGACGTCCGACCGGTTGGTAGCCGCGATGATGATGACACCTTCGCTGGACTCGAAGCCGTCCATCTCGACGAGGAGCTGGTTCAGGGTCTGCTCGCGCTCGTCATGACCACCACCGAGGCCGGCGCCACGGTGACGCCCGACCGCGTCGATCTCGTCGACGAAGATGATGCAGGGCGCGTTCTTCTTGCCCTGCTCGAAGAGGTCGCGCACGCGGCTCGCACCGACGCCGACGAACATCTCGACGAAGTCCGAACCGGAGATCGAGAAGAAGGGGACACCGGCTTCACCGGCCACGCCCTTGGCGAGCAAGGTCTTGCCCGTGCCGGGTGGTCCCATGAGGAGGACCCCCTTCGGGATGCGGCCGCCGAGGCGAGTGAACTTCTTGGGATCCTTCAGGAACTGTACAATCTCCTGAAGCTCTTCCTTGGCCTCTTCGATGCCCGCGATGTCCTTGAAGGTCACCTTGTTGTTGGACTCGTTCAGCACGTGGTGTCGGCTCTTCCCGAAGGACATCGCCTTGCCGCCGCCCGACTGAATCTGACGCATGAAGAAGATGAAGATGACGAAGAGCAGGATCATCGGGACCCAGGTCCCGATGATCGACAGCCAGAACCCGTTCTGGTCGTCTGGCTCGTGCGTCACCTTGATGCCTCGCTCGATGAGGTCCTTCTCGTAGCGTCGGATGTTGCCCCGCGTGCGGAACTTCGCGCCGTCCTGATAGGTGCCCTCGATGTCGTTCCCGCGAATGCGCACTTCCTTGACGCGCTTTTCGGCCGTGGCCACGCCATCTTTCGGGGGCAGCGCTTGGTGATAGAACTCGCTGAGCGCAACCTCGGTGCCCGCGCTCGTGCCGTTCAAGGCCGAGTAAATGAGCACGAATAGGGCGATTAGGAAGCCCCAGAGAATGACCGTCTTGTACGTCTGCTTCAAAGGCGTTCGACCTCCCCAGGGCACTGGCCGCGCCGCGGGTCGTGGGGCTCGCTAAAGGAATCCGAAATGGCTGAGAACAGCACGCTGTCACCGATCCGGCGCAGCACCGGGCAGGATAGGTCGTGAGTGCCGACGTGGCAACCTGAGCGGCTAAAAGGACGGCAAAAGGACGGAAGGCGTACTCACAAAAGGCCGCCCTGGACGCGTCACGCGTCCCAGAGCTCGAGCACGACCATCTGGCGGTGCAACCAAAACGCCGCGCCCGTCGGCGTGCCGGCGAAGAGCTTCTCGTGCGCCAGCATGAGGGCCTCGGCAGGTCGTAGCTCCTCGAAGCGCGTCGGCAGCGCCGGGTGCAAACGAAGCAGACGCCGAAGCCGCATCAGGTCGAGCGCCACCCATCCAAAGAGCGCCCGGAAACCGGCGTCCGTGTCGAGCCACGTCGCGCCCTCCACGACGTCCTCGAGAGGCCGATCCTCGCTCACGTAGCGCGCGAGGAGCCGCTCCCGGCGGAGGGCCAGGGCGAAAGGCCGCCAGGTCGCGCTCGGGATCCCACTCGTCGCGAAAAGGGCCGCCACGGCGAGCTCGAACAAGAAGACCGCCGGGCTCTCGCCGTATTGAACGGCCGTGAAGCCGATCTCCGCCGCCGTCGCCGGATCGACGATGGGGCCCGCGGGGAACCACGCGGGGCTCGCCGGCCCGGCCGCGGCGTGAACCGGTGCTGAGGACGACGGCGCCGCCTGAATGGGCGCTACCGGAGCCGTCGCGGGTGACGCTGCGCGCGTGGCCGCGGCGGGCGCCGTCCGCTCGGGGGCCGCTTCCACGGAGCGCGCGTCCTCGTCGACCGGGATGGGCGCGGACGGGGGCTCGTCGGGGAGGTCCTCGTCGAGCTCGTCTTCGCGGGCGCCAGCGGCTTTGGCCGGAACGTTCGACCCGGAGGACGTCGGCGTCGAGGCCGCCGTCGACGCTCCACCGGCCAAGGCCGGGCCGGCCGCCGCGTCGGCTTCGTCTTCGAGGAACTCGTCGACATCGAAGTTCTTCAGCGCCGGCAGCTCCTTCTTGCCGAGCTCGCCGAGGCCCCAGCGGATCCCGATGTATTTGATGTGGCCCGACGCGGCCATCCACTTGATCCAGTTCTGGAAGGACGGCAGCGTCACGTAGGCGCCGGGGTAGGCGTAGCTCGTGATGTAGCGGTAGAGCTCGTGGGTAGAATGCAGGCGGCCGCCGGACTCCGCGTCGAGCTGCTCGCACACGGCCTTCACGAGGATAGGATTCCAGGCGTGGAGCCACCGGTAGAGGAGCTTCTGTTGGCCCTCGACCGTCTCGGTGCCGAGGAAACGCTTACCGAAGTCGCCGATGACGACATCGCCGGGCGCCGGCTGCGTGCGATCGCAGCCGAGGAAGTTGAGCAGGTCCTCGAACTCCTCCTTGTTATAGAGGTTTCGCTCTTTGGCCCAGTCCCGGAAGGTCTTGAAGGGGACCGCGCCCCCCGAGCGGCTGAGCTCGGCGAAGAGAGACTGAACGATCCCGAGATATTGCGCGTCGGCGATGTTCGGCAGGAGGGGGAAGACGGTTCGCTGTGCCATGGCGCGAGTGAACCTGCCTTCGGCGCGAAAGACAAGCCGGCCCACGCGTGCGCGCTTCCAAACCCAGGGCGGGTCCCAAGTCGCGTTTCAGGACGGGTTGGAGTCGCGCGCGCTTCCGATTAGAGTCGCGGCCGTGAGTGACACCCTGCCCTCTACGGGATCGCCCGATGGCGAGATCGACACGACTCGCCTTCGGGCCCGCTACGAGTCCGTCAAGTACACGAGCCGTGTCTATCGGCTGACGCACCCCGACCGGCTCGCGATGGTCGCCCGGCTACGAGGGCTCGTGCCGCCGGACGTCTCGACGGCGCGCGTGCTGGAGATCGGGTGCGGGTCGGGTGCCAACATCGTCGCGATGGCCCACCACGCCCCCGGCGCGTCCTTCCTCGGCGTCGACCTGTCCGACACCATCATGGAAGAAGGTCGCGCCGCCGCCGCACACCTCGGCCTCGACAACCTCACCTTCCTCGCGGCGCCCGTCGAGGCCCTACCGGACGTCGGGACCTTCGACTACATCATCTCGCACGGCGTCTACTCGTGGATCACCGACGAAGCGCGGCGCGCCATGCTCGACGCGATACGGCGCCACCTCGCCCCGAACGGCGTCGCGTACGTGAGCTATAACGCCCTCCCCGGCTGGTATTACCGCCTGCAGACCCGCGACATCCTCCGCTGGCACGGCGAGCGCTTCGAAGAGCCGGAGACCCAGATCGAACAAGGTCGCCTGATGCTCGACTTCATCATCAAGGGCATCGACACCGAGGTCTCGCTCTACGGGCGGCTGCTGAAGCGCACGGCCGAGAACCTCGACGAGTCCGCCGACGCCTATGTCTTCCACGACTACTACGCCCCGATCAACCGCCCCCTCTACGTAACCGAGTTCTTGGGCTCGGCCGCCGCAGCGTCGCTCCAGTACCTCGGTGAGGCTGACCACGGCGAAGTGATGCCGGCCCGAATGCCGCAGGTCTTTCACGAGGCTCTGAAGACGCTCGAAGACGAGCCCGTTCGTTTCCAGCAGCTCATCGACCACATCCGCTGCGCGGGCTTCCGGCGCACGCTCCTGACGCACGCGGCGCTCCCGTTGTCCGTCGGCGACACGTCGGCCGACGTGGGGATGGCCATGACGATCCTCGGCGGAACCGAGCTGCTGATGCAGTCACGGCTCAAGGACGGCGTGGACTTCGACCGCCGTAAGCCCACGGTCGCAGTGACGCGGGACGAGCTCGAAGTCACGACGAACGATCCGCTCGTGAAGGCGGCCCTCTTCGAGCTCGAGAACGCCTACCCCACGGCGCTCGGCGTCGAGGACCTCTTCGTCCAAGCGCGCGCCCGGATGAAGTCCTTCCGCCGTCGCTCCACGACCGACTTCGGGGGCTTCTGCGTCATCCTGGTCGAGTTCTTCGCCCTCGGGATCGTGGACGTGCTCCCGCGGCACATCGCCGTCGTCACGCAGCTCAGCGAACGGCCTCGCGCCAACCGCCTCGCACGCTGGGAGGCGACGCGCGGCGAAGACCGCGTCTCGAACGCTTACCTCGAACGCGTCGAAGCCCAGAACGTCGACCGTGTGCTGCTCCGTGCCGCCGACGGCACCCGCGACTTGCAGGCGATCGCAGATGCCGTCGCGGGGGCCGTCCGTGACGGCGAGCTGGTCCTGCACGTGGACGACGAGGTCACGAGCGACACGGAGCTCATCCAAGACGTGGCGCGCGAAGTGACGATGTCGCGACTCAGCGCGATGGCCTCGGTCGGGCTCCTCGACCGCTGACGACCGCGCCGACCCTCTCAATACCCCCGGATTGGGCACGCGGACTGCCGTCCCGGTGACTGGGTGACCAACGGCGGCACCGCCTGAACGCAAGACGGCTCCGCCCAGCTGCAGCGGGGCGCGAAGGCACACCCGCTCGTGGTCTCGTCGCCAGGACCAGCGGGCGCGCCGGGCGCCCGTACTCCGCCCCCGGTCCCCGGCGCCACGGGGCGTATCGGCCGTGCGCTCTCGCAGAGGAGCTGAGTGTAGGGGTGGAGCGGCTGCGCGAGGACAGCGTCGGTCGGTCCCGTCTCGACCACACGGCCGCGATACATGACCATCACGCGGTCGGCCAGGAAGCGGACGACGCCAAGGTCGTGGCTCACGAAGACCATCGCGAGCTTCATCTCGTCTCGCAAGTCCGCGAGCAGGTTCACGATCTGCGCCTGCACGCTCACGTCGAGCGCGCTCACGGGCTCGTCGGCGACGATGACGCGCGGCTTCAGGGCGAGGGCGCGCGCGATGGCGATGCGCTGGCGCTGTCCGCCTGAGAACTGGTGGGGGTAGCGGTCGGCCGCATCCGGGCTGAGGCCAACCCGGTTGAGGAGCCGCAGGACGTCACGGCGGCGGCTGTCCCGAGTGCCGATGTCGTGGATGACCATCGGTTCGGCCACGATGTCCCGAACGCGCTGGCGCGGATTGAGGGACGAGAAGGGATCCTGGAAGACCATCTGCACGACCCGACAGAGGCGCCGTCGCGCATCCCCGCGTGCCGTCGCCCAGTCGACGCCGGCGATCTGGACGCTGCCCTGGTCGGGCGTATCGAGTCCCACGAGGATACGCGCCAAGGTCGACTTGCCGCTCCCCGACTCGCCCACGATCCCGACGACGTCCCCCTCGTCGAGGTCGAGGTCCACGCCGTCGACGGCGCGCACGAGGCCCTTGCCTCGGCCATAGTGGCGCCGGACGCCGCGCGCGGTGAGCACGCTCGTCATCGGACCCCTCCGAGGGCGGGCCCGTCGAGCGGTACGTGACACGCGACCCCATGTTCGTCGGCGCTGAGTGACGGCTCCTCGCGTACACAACGTGGCTCCGCTCTTGGGCAACGGTCCCGGAAGCGGCACCCCACGGGCACCTGCCCTGGCCGCGGCACGGCCCCACCGATGGCCTTGAGCCGCCTCGCGCGCCGCGCTCGCTGATCCGTCTCGAAGACGGCCGCCTCGAGCCCACGCGCCGCCTCGGGTACGCCGAAGGGCGACCCAGGCGCGTCGAGAAAACCCGGCGCCGCGTCGAGGAGCGCACGCGTGTAGGGGTGACGCGGAGACTCGAGGACCAGCGCCACGGGGCCCGTCTCGACCACCGTGCCCGCGTAGAGCACCGCGACCCGGTCGGCGGCCCGCGCGACGACGCCGAGGTCATGGGTCACGAGCACGATCCCGAGCGCACGCGCGGCCTGCAGCTCGCGGAAGAGCGTCAGCACCTGGGCCTGGACGGTGACGTCGAGCGCGGTCGTCGGCTCGTCGGCGACCAGCAGCTCCGGATCGCCCGCCAGCGCCGCCGCGATGAGGACTCGCTGACGCTCGCCCCCGGAGAGCTCGTGCGGGTACGCCGACAGGCGCCGCGCGGCGTCCCGGAGCCCGACGCGCGTCAGCAACTCCGTAGCCGCCTTCTCGGCGGCGCGCCCCGAGAGCCCCTGATGGCGCCCGAGCACCTCGGTGACGTGACGCCCGACCCGCATCACGGGATTGAGCGAGCTGAGCGGGTCCTGCGGGACGAAGCCGATGGACTTCCCGCGCAGCTCGCTGAACGCGGCCGGCGAGTCGAGGAGCGTGCCCTCCCACGCCAGCTCACCGCCGGACTGGATGGCGCCACGTGGCAAGAGCCCGAGCACCGACAGCAGCGTCAGGCTCTTGCCGCAGCCCGATTCGCCCACGAGCGCGAGCGTCTCGCCACGATGCACCTCGAAGCTGACGCCGTCGACGGCCGCGCAATAGCCGAGCCCCGGCACATCCACCTCGATCAGGAGGTCGTTCACTTGCAGGAGAGGCAGCCCCATCAGCGGCCGCGCCGTACGAAGTCGAGGAGCGCCGCCGTGACTCTCTCGGGCGCTTCGGACTGGACGAAGTGGCCCGCGTCGTCAATGAGGACGAGGGTCGAGCCCACGAGGTCCACATGCGCCCGCTCGGCGACGAAGCGCGGCATGATCGGGTCGCGCGCGCCGAAGAGCACGAGGGCCTCCGGGAGATCCCGCGGCGGCGACCAAAGCGCGGGCGCCAAGAAAGCGAGATCCCGAGGCAAGCCGCGGTAGTAGGCCATCGCGCAGGCGAAGGATCCCCCGAACTGGAGGCTACGCGCCATCTCCCGCACGTCGGCGTCGTCGAAGGGGTCATTCGCCGACCACCGCGCCACGATGTCGCGCACGAAGTGAATAGGCTCCCGCCAGAAGCGGCGCTCGGGCAACCCCGGGATGTTGAACTCGTAGACGTGCCGTGGCGCCCAGGGCACGAACCAGCGAAACGGCGCGTTGAGGATCGCGATGCGGTTCACCCGCTGACGGGCGACACGCGTCATCGCCGACACCAGAATCCCGCCCCAGTCGTGGCCGACGACGTCGATTCGGTCGTAGCCGAGAGCCGGGACGAGCTCACCGAGCTCGGCCGCGAGCGCGCTGACCCGATAGTCGCCGACCCCACCCGCCGGGGGGACCGATAGCCCGACGCCGGCCCCCGGCTTGGGCTTGGACGAACGACCGTAGCCCTTGAGGTCGGGCATGAAGACACGGAGCCCCGCTTCGGCGAGCGTCGGCGCTACCCGCCGCCAGCTTCGGCCGGTCTCCGGGAAGCCGTGGAGCAGGAGGATGGGCTGGCCATCGGCGGGCCCGAGCTCGCGTACCGAGTAGGTCGCGCCCCTCACGACCACCTCCCGCACGGTCGCCGTGTCGAACGCCGCGTCGGATCCGGGCTCGCTCGTGAGGCGCTCCGTATCGCAACTGGGCTTGCCGGCCGAAGGTTCCATGGAGCGCGGTTCTGTCCTGACCGGGCGCAAAGCGCAAGCCCGTTCCAGCGGCTCTCTCCACCACTCTCACCTGGACTGACTCAGGGTCGGGGCCGAGCCCCCCGCATCGCGTCGGGGGTCTCGAAGGTCACGTCCTCGATGTCTTCGAGCGACAGGTTCCACTCGCCGAGCGCGGTCTGCATGTAAGTGAGCATGTCCGCCATCCTCTCGTCCTCCGACCGTGGCCGACCTTCGAGCGTGGGGTCTCGCGGCGGCAAGGGCCCCCGTGCGGGCGGCGGGCCGGCTTTGGGCCCGAGGGGGCTGGCCGCCGCTGGACGCGACACCGAGGGGGCCTCGGCGACACTCACGGCCGGGTGCGTCCCTGTGACCGGTGGCCTCTCGATCAGCCCAGCAAATCGTTGATTTGCAAGACGTAGCTGTCGCGTCCCCGCGACGGCGATCTGCTCTTGAAACTTCACCGCGAACGGATGGACGTTCGAGAGGAGCTGGTCGAAGGCACGCTGGTGGAGCGTGAGCACCACCGCCTCGCCCCGAACGCGGACCGTCGCGGACCGCGGGGACCGATCCACGAGCGCCATCTGGCCCACGAGCGAGCCGCCCTCGAGGACGGCCATCACGCGCTCCATCCCCCCGACCGAACGGACGATCGTCACGACACCCTTGGCGACGATGAAACACGAGTCGCCTGGCTCACCTTCTCGGCAGAGCACCGTGCCGTCGGCATAACTCTTCGGCGGCGCGACCTTCACCAACGCTTCGAGCTCCGCGTTGCTGAACCCCTTGAGGCAGGCGACCTGTCGGAGATCGACGCGCCCATCGTCTTGACCGACGCCCGATAGCGGCGGGAGCGCCGTGCTCATACGAGAGCCGGTGGCGATGCCGCGCCGACCCATCTCCGTCTCGATGCGACCGTTGGTGTCGCGGACGCGCCGCGCCAGCAGGCCGATGACCGCCCCGACGACCGCGACGGCGACCTTCGGCGCGTGGTCGATGAAGGTGCGGAGCGTCGTGCGTGAGAGCTCCAAGACCTGGCTTGTTTTGGTCGCGACGACCGACGCCGAGCGGGGGCCCGGATCGACACAGGCCATCTCGCCCACGACCTCGCCGGGATAGACGGCGGCGACGTCGACCTCATCGGTCGCCGCCATCACCGCGCTCGTGGCCCGGGGCGAGCTCCTCGACCGCACCTTCACAGCGAGCCGCCCGGAGACCACGATCATCATCGAATCGCCGGGCTCCCCCTCGCGGTAGAGCGACTGGCCCTCTTCGAGGCGCCGTGCTCCGAGCATCGAGCCGACCGCGTCGAGCGTAGCGGCGTCGAATGTCGACAGGAACGGGACGCGCTTCAGGGCCTCTCGCATGGTGTCGGGGTGTAGACGGGTGGACATGGTACAGAGCTCCTCAGCGAGTCAGCGACCCCAACGTACGAACGACGAGCGTGGTACATCGGAGGTCCTCCCATTCAAAATCCGAGAACTTGAATGGGAGCGTGACCCACGCTGCGCGTCAAGGCAAGCCCCCGTCTGGCGCGTGGACCGAGATGGCAGTACCATCGCGTCGCTCGACGCCGTGCCCGCGGTTCTAGTCCGATCGCCGTCGGCCTCGGCCCGGGTGCCTGCCCACAGACCCATCGAGGAACGCCATGACGCACACAACAGCCGGACCGCGAGGCCAGAACGGCGCCTCTGAAGACGGTGCAGGTGCCCGAGACGTGGCAGCGCTGGTGGTCCTCGACCAGCTCGAAGCGCTCCTGCAGGACGACGCCGTACCGACACTCGACGAGGTTGCGTCCGCGATGGAGGCGACGGGTGGGCTCGTCAGCGACCTCTGGGATCGCGACGAGATTCAGAGCGTTCGCGTACGCGTGCTCTCGGCACTCGACACGCTCCTCGAGAACGCCAAGCCGAAGGCGGCTCGAAGTTTCCTCCTCGAACGACGTGCACGCCTCCTCGAGCACCTTGGCGACCTTGAGAGCGCCGCTCGATCCCTCGCGGACGCCTACCGCGAGCTCCCGTCGGATGAACCCCTGGCCGCGCTCGACTCCGCGGCCGAGCGGTCCCCGAGACGAGAACAACGTGTGCTCGACCTGGTGTTGAAGCTCGCCGAGGATCCCCGCCGACGCGCCGACGCCGCGAAGAGGCGAGCAATCCTCGCGCTCGATGCGAACGACTTCGACCTCGCGGAGCGGCACTTCCACGCTGTGCTCGAAGTCGATCCGGACGACGTCGATGCCCAAAGTGGCCTCACTCGCGTCGAGACGGCGCGCGCCGACGTCGTCCTGCGGGAGGCCCAATTGAGACGCCACGTCGCGAGCGAAAACGCCACCGAGCGTGCCGCGGCGTGCCTCGCGTTGATCGAGCTCTTGGGCGACGGTCACGAAGAGGTCCCGGCCCTGCTCGAGACGGCCTTCGACGCCACCCCAGCCGACGCCGAGCTATTGCGCCGTGTCCTCACGCATCGACTTGGGACCGGCATCGAAACGACAGGACGCGACGATGCGCGCGCCGTCATGGCCCTGGTGCGTCGTCACCGTGCGGCCGCGCCTGGCTCCTCGGTCGGGGCTCGCGCGGCCGGTCTCGCGCTGGCCGAGAGCCTCCCGCTTCACACTGACGTCGATGAAGCGACGACCCGAGAGATCGGCACGTTCACGGCGGACACGTTGCTCGACGCCGCCAAGGCGGAACCGTGCGACCCGGCGCTCGTCTCGGCGCTCGACCGTGTGCTCACGTTCCTCGGTCGGCACCAGGACCTCCGAGACGTGCTGCAAGCGGCGCGCAGGACGACCAAGTCGAGGTCGGACGAGAAGACGTGGCTCGTGCGTGAAGGGGAGATCCTCTGGCATGCCCTCGCCGACATGGAAGAGGCCGAGAAGCTCTTCCGCCGTGTTCGAGCCGCGGATCCGCGCGATCTGACGGCACTGGCCTTCTTCGAAGCCGACCTCACACGCCGCGAAGACTGGAAGCGACTCCACGCCGTGCTGGCTCAGAAGCTGGCCATTATCGCTCGCGAGCGTCGCGTGTCGGTTGCGCTCGAGATGGCCGAGCTCGCGGAGACGCGCCTGCAGAGCCCGGAGATGGCCGTCGAGGCCTACAAGCGCGTGCTCACCGAAGAGCCCGCCCACGAGCTGGCCACCGAGCGTCTGCTCGATCTGTATCGCACCACCGGCAAGTGGCACGCGCTCATCGAACTCTTGAACGGCCGTATTCGGCGCCTCGGCGACGGACCGGAGTCCGTCGAAAAGAAGGTCCAGACCCTGTTTCAGATCATCGAGATCTACCAGGCACCGGACAAACTCCCGGTCGAAGAGATGGTCGTTCAGACCTACAGCCGCATCGTGCAGCTGAGCCCGACCAACGTCGCGGCCCTCGACAGCCTCGCCCAACGCTACGAGGACACGGCGCGCTGGTCTGAGCTCGTGCAGGTCCTGCAGAAGAAGATCGCCGCGACCGTCGACGCCGAGCAGCTCCTCGACCTCTTCCACCAAGTCGCCGACCTCTACCTGTCGAAGATGTCGAGCGAGACGCAGGCGGTGCCCTTCCTCGAGCGCATCCTCGAACTCGATCCGCAGAACCTCGAGATCGTTCAGAAGCTGCGCGACATCTACAAGAGCAAGCACAACCTCGAGCGCCTCTACGCCACCTACCGCGCCGAGCTCGAGCTCACCGACGCCTCCCGGCGGGAGCCGATTCTGACGGAGCTCGCGCTGCTCGCGACCGAGAAGCTGAACTGGCCCGGGGAAGCCATCACCCATTGGCGTGCCCTGCTCGACCTCAGCAGCAAGAACGAGAAGGCCGCGACGGCCCTCTTCCAGCTCTACGAGCAAGAAGGGCGTCACGCCGACCTCGCGGCGCTCATCGAGTCTCGTCTCGACCACGCCAAGACCAAACGCCGTCGAGTCGAGCTCCTCGAGAAGCTCGGCGAGCTCTACGCTGACCACCTCGGCGACGGAACACGCGCCAAGGCCGCGTACCGGGAAGCGCTCGAACACCAGCCGGGGCTCCCGACCGCACGGCTCTCGCTCCAGAAGATCCTGGTCGCCGAGAAAGCCTGGGACGACCTCAAGGCGTCTTACGCCGAGAATGGGGACTACGCCGGCTACGTCGCGTTCCTCGACGCACACCAGTCGACCGAACTCGACCCGCAGCTCCGCCTCGATATCCGCCTCGAAGCGGTTCGCGTCGTGGAAGAGCACCTCGGCGACCCAACCAAGGTCACCTCTCGCCTCGAGCTCCTGCTCAGCGAACACCCGGACAGCGCCCTCGTCGCGGAGCAGCTCGCGACCCGGTACGAAGCCTCGGGACAGGTCGATCGACTCCTCGTCGCCCTCGAACGTCTCGTGCAGCTCGCGCTCACCGACCCGGATCGGGAAGCCGCCATCCAACGTGCGATCGTCGCCCTGCAGCGCGTCGGTCGCGACCGCGAGGTCTTCGTGTGGGCACTACGGCTCGCCGATACGGAGATCGAACACAGTCGGATCGGGCAAGAGGTGCGAGCGACCGAGCGATATGCGGAGGCCGCGGACGCCTTCCCCGCGCTCATTCACTGGGTCGAACGCGCCGAAGCGCGAGTCGCCGGGACCGTGGAGCGCTGCGAGCTCCTTCGATATCGGGCCCGTTTGCTCCGCGAGCGGCTGCGCCGGCCGACCGACGCCATCGCCGCCCTCGAAGCCGCGGTCGACCTGGAGCCGGAAGACGTCGCGACCATCGTCGAACTCGAGAACCTGACCTTCGCCGAACAGGATTGGCCCGCCTACGAGCGGGCGCTGCAGCGTCGTATCGACTTCCTCGAGACCGAAGGTGACGGCGACCGACTGCGCGAAGCGCTCCTCCGCCTCGCGCAGCTCCACGAGGACATCCTGGACACTCCAGATGGGGCGGTCAGCGCGTATCGCCGCGTCCTCGATCGGATCCCAGGCGATGACGACGCAGTTCAGGGACTGATCCGCCTCTTCGAAGTCGAGGGACGCTGGGACGACCTCGTAGAGCTGCTCGACGGGGAGCGCGCTCGCTCCGGCGACGCCGCAACGGCAGCGACGCTCGACGCCCGCGCCGCCCGAATCCTCGGGACACACCTCGCCGACTACGACCAAGCGCTGTCCCGGCTCGAACGGTCACTCGAGTTCGCGCCCGGCAATGATCACGCGCTCCTCTACCTCTGGGAGCTCTTCGAGGCCGGGACCGCCGTGGAAGGGGTCATCGACCTCATCGAACCCATCCTTCGCCGCCTCAGCGACGGCCCCCGGCTGCGTCGCGTCCTCATCAGCCGCCTCGACCGCGAAGTCGATCTGACGTCCATTCGACGTCACCACCTCGAGATCGCAACGCTCAGCGCCATCGCGGAGGACGCTTTCCCCCACCGCGCCGCCGCGTTTGCCCTCGACCCGACCGACCCGCACGTGCGAGCGAGCCTCGAAGCGCTGGTCGAAGCGCTCGGCCGCTACGACACCCTCGTCGGCCTCTACGCCCTCGTGTTGGCCTTCGAGACGGGTCGAGCGCCCTACGACGGTGTCACGCGCTTCGTGAGGGTCGACGACATCTCGGTCGAAGTCAGCCTGACCAGCCGGCTCGCCGAGCTCTACGAAGCCCAGTTCAGCGACACGGACCGCGCCACGGCCTGCTACGAACGGGTGCTCGGCCTCGATCCAGAGAGCCTCGACACCCTGTCCGCTCTGGAGCGACTCCACGCCCAGCGCGAGGATTGGCAGGCGCTCCTCGACGTCTATCGGCGCAAGGCCACCTTGCTCTTCGAGATCGACGAGAAGCGCAGCGTCTACATGGCGATGAGCTCGCTGCTCCGCGACGAGCTCGGGCAGCCCATGGACGCCATCGCCGTCTACGAGAGCGTCCTCGGCCTCGATGAACGGGACCTCGATGCCATCATGGCGCTCGAGGAGCTCTACGGGGAGTTCGGGCGCTTCGATGATCTCGCTAGTCTCTTGCGCCGGCAGATCCCGTTCGCCGAGAACGCGCTGGCCCGCACCGAGCTCCACCTGCGCCTCGCCGCTCTGTTACGCACCCACCTCGGCCAGCCCGGCCAGGCCATCGACGCCTACACGGCGGTCCTCGCCGATGGGGCGCGCACCGAAGACGCCGTTCGCGGGCTCGAAGCGTTCTTGGACATTCAGGACGCGGTCGAGCCCGGGCAGCCTGAGTCCGAGCTGGCACTACGTGCGGCCGATGTCCTCGGGCCCCGGTTCCGCGACACGGGCGAATGGCAGCGGGAGGTCGCCGTGCTGACGCTCCGAGCGCGCCTCGCGCCCGGGGACCGCGAGCGCGCGGGTTATCTCCGAACCATCGCCGAGCGCCACGAACACCGTGGTAGCGACGACGCGGCGGCGTTTGATGCCTACGCTCGGTCGTTCCGCCTCTTTCCGGACGACGCACAATCGGAGAGTGGGCTCGCACGCACCGCGACCGCGCTCGGCGCCTTCGGTCCCTGGGCCGATGCGCTCGCCGAAGCGGCTCCGCGCGCCGGCGCCGCCACGACGGTTCGCCTGCTGATGACGCTCGGCGATCTCGCTCGACTTCAGCTCGGCGACCTCGGTCGCGCGATCGACGCCTTCGAGCGCGTGCTGGAGCTCGAGCCGTTGCACGTGCTGGCGCTCGACGCCCTCGACGCCCTCTATGACGCGACGGGGCGGCTCCGCGATCGGGTGGCTACCGTCGAACGCCGAACCGAGGCGTCGAGCGACGACCGGGAACGGCGCGCCTTGCAGTTCCTCGCTGGCACTCTCCGAGAAGCCCTGGGCGACACCGACGACGCCATCGCCGCCTATGTCGCGGTTCTGGCCCGTGACGGCGCCGGGAGTGAAGCGGCGTCACAGGAGGCGCTCGATCGCCTCCTGCCTCTCTACGAAGACGCGGGCGCCTTCGAGAAGTTCGCCGCATTGCTCCGGCGAAAGGCAGCCTTCCTCGCGGACTTCCCAGCGACGACCGAAGCCGAAGCGGAAGATGGGACTGGCGCGGCCGATGGCCTCCTCGCCGAGCGCCGCTCCGTCCTGCTGCGTCTCGCGGAGGTGGAGGAGGTCGAGCTGGCCGATCCCGCCACGGCGACGGCGACCTACGAGCAGCTCCGCGTCATCGACCCGAAGGACCGCACGGCCTTCGAGAACTTGAGACGGCTCTATGGAGCGGTCGAGCGGTGGGACGACCTCGAGGCCTTGCTCCTCGAGGAGCGCGCGAACCAGGAAGACGAGCGAGCGGCCAACGTACTCGATTACATGTTGGCGCAACTCTACGACAATCAGCTCCAGCGGCCGCTCGACGCCGTCGACCGATATGAGGCCATCCTCGCTCGCACGCCGGCCTTCCCTGCGGCTCGACGTGCGCTCGCGGCGCTCATCGACGAGGTCCCGAAGCGCCCACTTCAGGCCGGCGCCACCACACGGTCACCACGGCGCGCCCTGGCCGAACGCGCGGCGGACGTCCTCGAGAACGCGTTCATGGCCTCACGCGAGGACGAGGCGGTCGCGCGACTACTTCGGACACGGATCGAGCACGACGTCGATGACGACGCCATTCCGAGTCGTCGTCGACTCGCGGCTCTTCTCGAACAGGCCCTCGGCGACGCGAACGGCGCTTTCGACGTCCTGCGTGACGCTGCGATCGAGAGCTGGTCGGCGTCGAGCCCGCTTCGCAGCGAGCTCGTTCGCCTCGCCGCCGCCACCGAACGATGGGACGATCTCGAGCTCGTGGACCGAGAGGTCCTCGGCCACCCGGGTTCGCCGGAGCGGCGCCTGGAGATCCTCCACGAGATGGTTCGGGTCGCACAGGTCGACCGCCAGGACCTCGACGTGGCCGAAGGGATCCTCCGCGAGACCCTGGCGGAGTTCCCGACCGACGGGGAGACTCTCGAGTCCCTGCGCCAACTCTTCGAGCTCAGCGGACGAACAAGAGACGTCGTCGATATGCTCCGCCACGAGGCCGATCAGACCGCCGACCGCGCCGCCCGAATCGAGCTGCTTTATCGAATGGCAGTGCTCCTCGGCGAGAAGCTCGGCGACATGCCGAGCGCCCGCGACACCTACGACCAGATCATCCGAGAGGCGCCCCGGGAACGACGCGCCTATCGCGCGCTCGAGACGATTCTGCTCGCCGAGGGGGACGCGCGTGGCGTCATCACGATGCTCGACCGCGAGTTCGAGGTCGAGGCCGACCGGCAAGAGCGGATCATCATCCGTGAGAGGATCCTGGGGCTCTCCGCAGACGCGGCCTACACCGAAGAGCAGATCCTCGCCGAGATCGACCGTCTCGCCTCCCTCGACCCACAGAGCGCCGTGTGCCGCGCGTTTCTGGAAGCGATTCTGGACACGGCGGATAACCGGCCACGCGTTCACGCACAACTTGCCCGGCTGTACGAGCAGCAGGCCGATTGGTCAGAGCTCATCGCTCACCTGCTCCGAGAGAAGGACGAACCGACGACCGACGACACGCTCCGCACTCTCGAACGAGTACGGACCATTCAGCTCGTGCGCCTCGAAGATCGCCTAGCGGCCTACGAGACGGAGAAGGACATGGCTCGCGCCGTGGCGATCGACGAGGGTCGACCCCACGCGGAGCTACGACGCCGCCTGGACGCCCTAGACGAGAGCGCCTCCAAGACACGTCCGGCCGGTGATCCGAGCCGCACTCCAGGCCACCTCGACCTCGCCGCCTTTCTGCTCGCGCTCTCGAACGAGATGCCCCTCGCCGCGCGCCCGGATGAGCCCAAGCCTGACGCCGTCGCGCTCGATCTCGCGCTGCGGGCCGCCCGGCTCGCCGAAGGCTCGAAGCCGGAGAAGGGGGGACGAGGGCCCCGTGGCCCTGCCCTGGCCGCCGATTCTGCCCTCGTCGTTCAAGCCTTCGAACGCGCCCTCGAGATCAACGCGACGTGCGAGCCCGCCATCGCAGGGCTACGTCGGGTCTTCCAGGCCGAAGGTCGCCACGCCGATCACGTTCGAATCGAGCGCCACGCGATCGAGCACGTCGTCGCGGAGCGTGAACAAGAGCGAGCGTGGCTCCACGTCGCAACGCTCGAGCTGGAGAAGCTCAAGGACCCCGTCGCCGCCATCGCGTCGTTCGAGAAAGTCCTGGAGCTGAACCCTCGCAGCCGCGACGCACTGTCGCGCCTGGAATCCATCTATCGCGAGCAGGGCGACATGGTGGCGCTTCAGGCGCTCCTCGAACGTTGGACGGACCTCGCGTCGGAGAGCGACTCACGCGCGGAGCTCGATGAGCGGAACGCGGTCCGTTATCGACTCGCCGAGTTTCACGCGTCCGTCCGCTCCGACAGAGCAGCCGCCCTCGACGTCGCCGCCGATATCCTTCAGGCGCGCGACGGACACTCGCTCACGGTCAAGCTCGTGGAGTCGATTCTGGCGGGCGACGGTGACGGCGCCGATGTGGACGCCCGAGGCGCGGCGATCCGAGCCCGAGCGGCGGAGCTCCTCGAACGCGTCTACACCGACAGCACACCGTGGCGACGTTGGGAGGCCGTCTATCGGGCCCAGCTCGCTGCGGCGCCCGACACCGAGGTCCGAATGCTACTGCATTCGCAGCTCGGTCAACTCTACGCTGAGCGAGCCGCCGACCCGGCCGCCGCGCTCCGCGAACACTGCGCAGCCCTGCTCCTCGATCCCGGAAACTCGGAGCTCGAAGCCACGGTCGAGGGCCTGGCGAAGTCGCACGGGCTGTGGGACGGGCTCGCGGCAGCCTACGCCTCAGCCACCGGGTACGGAGACGTACATGACGCGCCCGACCTTCCCCTGGAGCTGGCCACACGCTACCTCCGAAGGCTGGCCGAGATTGCGCGCGATGGGCAACACCGCCCCGATCTCGCCTCCACCTGGCTCGAACGCCTGATCACGGTCGATCCGACCGATGCGTCGGCCCTCGACGCGCTCGCGACCTGGTACGAACGCGATGGCGGCGACGATCTCGCCCTCCTCCGGGTCCTAAAGCTACGCGTCGACGCGGCGACCACGGACGTGGATCGGATCGCCGAGCTCTACCGAGTCGCCGATCTGGAGCGAAGCGCTCGCCGGGACACGAGCGCCGCGACGGCCGCGTGGCTCACGATCCTCGACCTCGACCCGACCGAGGCGCGGGCCAAGGATCGCCTCGAGGCCGTCTACCGAGAGCTCGGCGACTTCGAGGCCATCGCCTCGATTCTAAAGCGAAAGCTCGACTTTGTCGGCGATCCTGAAGAGCGCCTCGATCTCCTCTCTGAGCTTGCGCGCATCGAAGAGCGAGACCTCGGCCGTCTCGAAGACGCGGCACGGACCTACCGCGAGACGCTGCTCCTCGCGCCGCAGAACATCCTGGCGCTGACGAGCCTCGAACGGCTCTGCCCGAGGGTCGGGGACCACGAGGGCCTCCTCGTCGTCCTCGAGACCAAACGTGCCACCTTCGCGGACCCGCGAGCCCGCGCCGAGGCCGACTTCCAGATCGGCGCCCTGCTCTTCGACAAGCTCGACTCGCCGGAACGCGCGCTCGAAGCGTTCCGCCTCGTCCTGACCCAGGTGACGGGCCCAGGCGCGACGGTGAGCACGCCCTTCGGTGCCATGAGCATGTGGGATGCGACCGTTCGCTACCTCGAATTGCTCCTCGAAGACCCCCGAGTGGCCCTCGACGTGAGCTACGTGCTCGAACCCATCTACCTCGAAGGCGAGAAGTGGAAGTCACTCGAACGCACCATCACCGTCCAGCTCGCGCAGGCAGTAGACCCGGAGACGCGAATCGAGCTCCTGCGCCGCCTCGCGGACATACGAGACAGCGAGCTCGATGACGCGGACGGGGCGCTCGACGCACTCGGCCAGGCGTTTGCCCTGGTCCCTGCGGACGAGGACCTCCGTGCGACGCTCGAAGCCGTCGCGGAGCGCAGTGAACGCTGGCAACGGCTGGTCGACATCCTGAACGAGACCCTCAGTCAGATCCTGGCCGGGTCGGACAGTCCGGAGCTCGCGCGCGACCTCGAAGGCTGGCGGGCGCGCCTCGCGGAAGAGCGTCTCGGTGACCTCGAGACCGCCACGCAGGCCTGGCAATCCGTTCTGTCGTGGGACGACTTGAACCCAGAGGCGCTCGCCGCGCTCGGGCGGCTCTACGAGAGCGCTGGCCGTTGGCAGGACCGCGTGGACATTCTCGGCCGCGAGATCGCGACGAAGTCGTCCGAGGACGCGCGGCCCTTACGGCGACGGCTCGCCGACATTCGGGCGAGCCAGCTCCAGGACGCCGAAGGCGCGTTCGCGCTCTATAGCGAGCTCGTCTACGAAGAGAGTAGCGGCGGCAACGACGGCGGTGCGTCGCTCGACACGGCTGCCGAAGCGCTCGATACGCTGGGTGAGCTGCATCCCTTCCTCGCCGAAGCGACCGCGCGTGTGCTCGTCCCCGTCTATCGAGCCGTTGGCCGATGGGACGACGTCGTTCGACTCCTACTGAGAACGACGGCCGAAGCGACGGAGGAGACGCTCGTCGACCACACGGACGCGTTCGTGCAGATCGGCGATCTCTACGACCAGAAGCTCGGCGACCCCGACATGGCGTACACGTACTTCAAGAAGGCGTTGCTGCTCCGCCCCGACCGGACCGATCTCATCGAGCGGGTCGCATCGTCCGGCGAACGGGCAGCCCAGTACGACGATCTCACGTCGGTCTACCTCGACCTCGCAGGGCGGGTCGACGGGGTCGACACGCGGCTCGACCTCCTCCTGCGGGCCGGGCGACTGGCGGCAGGCGCACTCCGCCGCAGCGATCTCGCAGAACGCTGTTATCGGGAAGTGCTCAACACGGATCGGGAGAACGAAGGGGCGCTCCTCGCGCTCGAATCACTGTACGAAGCCCAGGAGCGGTGGTCCGACCTCGCCGATGTCTGTGAAGCCATCACCCTCCTCCCGCTCGAAGTGGGCGAACGGATCGAACGGTTCCGCAAGATGGCCTTGGCCGTCGCGCGCACCGGCGATGCGTTACGCGCCGAAGAGTGCTGGCGAGATATCCTCGCGCTCGACGATCAGAACGAAGAGGCGCTCGTCGCCCTCGAACAGACCTATCGGGAGCAAAAGGCCTACGGCGCGCTCGTGGACATCCTCGATCGCCGCGCCGGTGGTCTAGACGACAGCGAGAAAGTCGCGGCGCTTCGGGTGGAGATCGGCCGCATTCGCCGCGACGCACTCGGCGACCCAGACGGTGCCATCGACGCGTTCGAAGACGCACTCGAGCTCCACGGCGGCTCTCAAGACGCCATCGATGCGCTCGAAGCGCTGTACGAAGCCCACGGGCTGGTCGCCGATCTCGCCCGCGTCCTCGGTCGGCGCCTTGCTCTGACCGACGCCCCATTCGAGCGGCTCGCGCTCCTCGCCCGGGTGGCGCTCCTCGCCGAGAACGACCTCGACGATCGCGACCTCGCGGTGACCCACTACGAGTCCATGTTGCTCATCGATGGGCGAAACACGGTGGCGCTCGACGCGCTCATCCGCATTTTCGAGGCGACGGAGCGTCACGATCGCCTCGCCGCGATGCTCGAACAACGTTCAGCGCTGTCGTCCGACCTTCGTGAAGTGGTCGAGCTCCTCTCGCGAGCGGCCGCGCTGCACGAGAGCCCGCTCGGCCACCTCGACCGGTCGCGGGAGCTCACGGAGCGGATCCTGGAGCTCGACCGCACCAACCTCCCCGCGCTGACGCGACGTGCGCAGCTCCTCGAACGGAGCGGCGAGTCGGAGAAGGCCGTCGAAGCCTACGAAGCCCTCGTGAGGCACCTCGAGGTCCCGGCTGACCGCATCGCGGCCCAGCTCTCCCTCGGGCGTCTTTATCTCTACGCGGTCGACAATACCACCAAGGCCCTCAGCCTCTATCGCGACATCCTCGCCTCTCGACCGGACCACCCGGAAGCGGCCACTCGGCTCAAAGAGGTCCTGTACCGCCGCGAGAGCTGGGAGGCGCTCGTCCCCGCGCTCGAAAGGGAGGTCTCGCGCGCGACCGATCCGAAGCAGGCGGCGGACGCCATCCTGGAGCTCGCCTCCGTACTCGCTGACCGCATGGGAGACGCGAACGCCGCGTTCCGATGGCTCGAGAAGGGGATGGAGCTCCGACGTGACCACGCCGGGATCGTCGCGGCGTACGTCGACCAGCTCCTGGCGCGTGGGAAGAAGAACGACGCGCTGCCCTTGCTGGCTTGGTATACGAACTGGCTCGAGGCCAAACGAAAGTACCCCGAGCTCGCCGTGGCGGCGCAGAAGCTGGCGGTCCTCCACGATGAACGAGGCGAGAAGGAGAAGGCCTTCGCGGCGTATCAAGTGGCGAGTCAGGCCGACTCCCGCAACACCGACATCCAGTTTGGCATGGGAAGGCTCGCGCTCGAGACCGGCCGCATCGAGAAGGCGCTCCAGACGCTGCAAGCGCTGCTGCTCGTCCAACACGAACTCGAGAGCGATGAGCACCGGGCCCGTCTCTTCATCACGCTCGCGCGGGTCTGCGTCGAGTCAGGAGACAAGGCGAAGGCCAAGAAACATCTCACCCGTCTACTCGCGCTCGATCCGAAACACTCGGACGGGCTCGCCCTGCAGAAGCAGCTCGGTTGAGGCGCTCCTCGGTTCCACCAGCGTGGCGACGTGTGGGGCTGACGTTGCTCGTGTCCCTCACCGGCTGCAAGGAGGACGCCCCTCCAGAGGCGCCGCCTCTCTCGCCAGCCCGGGCCGTTTCCGCGGTCCCGCCTGTTGAGCCGCGTTCGTTCCTCGATGCCTGCGGCGCCACCATGGCCCCCGCCAGCGGCCGCACCATCGCCGACGAAGTCCCACTCACGGGCGACGAATTGCCGCCCCGACGCCCGAAGGATGGCGACGTGTCGGCCCACCGGATCGCCGTCATGGAGGCCGTGGACACCCTCCGTCATCGGGTCTCTCGAGATCCGAGAGACCCCATGCTCCACCGTCAATTGGGTGAGATCTACCTGTATGCGCTGGGGAATCGCCGTTCGGCCCTGGCTCACCTCTGCCGTGCCCTCGATCTGTCCCCACTCGACGTGACTGCCCGCCATGCGCTCCTGGCGGCGTGGATGGCCCCGGGCGCGGAGCTGGAGATGGAGGTCGCGCTACGGCAATCGGACCGCAGCCTCGCCTGGCGGGAGGCGCTGGAGTACGTGCGGTTACTCCCGGGTCTCGCCGAGCATGCGGCGGCAGAGCGCTTCGAGCGTCTGCTCCATATGCAGAGCATCGTCCGGCTGGCGGGAGGTCTCCGCCGCGAACGGACACGGTCCACGGTCGACCTCGCGGGGCTACTGCTGTCGTGGGCCGACCTCAGCAAGGACGCCCCTGACCTTGAGATCGTGGTGAGCGTCGAGGCCAAACATCGTGGACGGATGACGGAACTCGAGAAGGCTTGCGAGCCCGACGTGATCGCGGGCCCCGGATTCCGAGGGAGACTGCTGTATCACGCCGGCGGCGCGGGTGCCCCGACCCGAATCGCAGCGCTACTCACGAGCCACGCGGCCGGGATTCGGCTGGTCGTCGCGGCGCACCAAGGGCCACGAAACTTAATCCTCTCGGGCAAGCCCCAGAAGGCGGGCCTAGCGCTTGAGCGTTTCGCTCTGGCTCCCGACGACTTAGGCGTCAGAGAATTGATCTTGGCAGGAATGCCGGGCGCAAAACCCGTGGAGAAGGGTCCCTGATGAGGCGGCGCCCGCGATCAGCGCGGAAACGCAGCCTCAATCTCGGCGACGTCGGCTTCGGTGAGCTCGAACTCCGTCGAGTCGGCGTTCTCCTCCACGTGTGGGAGCGAGGACGCTTTCGGAATGGCGAAGAGGTCGGACGTGCGGGTCAGGTAGCGCAGCGTGACCTGCCGTTCGGTGCGTCCATGGACGGCCCCGACGCGGGCGAGCACGGCGCGCTGTGCCGGACTCGCGTCCGACATGCCGGCGAAGGGCGAATACCCGACCACCGCGACGCCGTTGGCCGAGCACCACGGGATGACTTCGTCTTCGATGGCGCGATCAAAGAGGTTGTAGACCACCTGATTGCACGAGAGCGCGACGTCGTCCAACGCCTCGACTGCGATCTCCAGCTCGGCAACGCTCAGGTTGGAGACGCCCGCCGCCCGGATCTTGCCGGCCCAGACCAACTCCCGGAGCGCCACCATCGCCTCTCGGATCTGGCTCGGCTCTTCCGCCCAATGCAGCAAGAAACAATCGAGATAGTCGGTGCCGAGCTTCTTGAGCGTGCGCTCACAAGCCGCAATGGTGCCCCGCCGGGAGGCGTTCTTGGGAAGCACCTTGCTGACGACGAAGACTTCATCACGCCGACCACGGATGGCCTTTCCTACGACCTCTTCCGCGCCCGGGTAGAGCTCCGCCGTGTCGATGTGGGTCATTCCGAGGTCGATACCGCGCTGCAGCGTGCGGACGACCAAGTCATTCGACGCAATCTGCCAAGTACCTTGACCAATGACGGGGACCGAAGACCCCGAAGAGCCGAACTGATGAACCTCCATGCCCGCTACCGTAACGCCAATGGCGGTCTTGTAAAGTGGCAAGTGGCATGAGGCGTCGAAGAAGTGCCGAGGGGACGACCGTCGGCATAGGCAGCAGCCTCGATCTCAGCGCGCCGGTGGGGCGCTCGTGGGCGCCACGGGCGGACGCTCCAACGTGACCACGTAGCCATCGACGGGCCGGCCGTTCTGCGTTCGGAGCACACGTTCGACGAAGTTCGCCACGTCGAAGTGGTGGCGCGCCGCCATGGCCCGAATGTGGCGTTCGTGGTGGACATATCGTTCGGTGAGCCTCAGGGAAACATCCTCGACCTCGCTCTTCTCCACCGTGAATACGAATCGACCGCGCGAGCCGAGTCGAGCTCTCACGAGCTCCATGACGGGGCTGAGGTCACCCACGTAGCAGAGCACGTCCGAGGCAACCACGACATCGTAACGATGCCGGTTCCCCTCGAGCCACACCATGAAGTCGGCCTCGATGAGCTGGTCGTAGAGCTCTCGTTCACGCGCGCGATCGAGCATCCGCTCCGACAGATCGACGCCGGTCAGCCGGCTCGCGACCGTACGCAGGAAAGGACCCATGAGCCCGGTCCCACAGCCGAGATCGAGGACGTCGAGGCCGTGGTCCCGCCCCCGCTCGGTGCTTCGTATCGCTTCCGCGACCAACTCGGGTGCACGGTAGTGAAGGTACGTCCGCAACTTCCAGTCGTAGAAGTCAGCCAGCCCATCGAAGGTCGCGCGCACCAGCGACATCGGCATGCGCTTGGGCGTCACCCCAACGCCATGGGCGGCCTCCAGGTACTCGATGACCGCGCCGTGTTCATGGTCGGGCATGCCCGTGCCAATACAACGGAGTTCGTGGATTCGTCGTCGAAAGGGGCGCGCCATGTCCTCGTGTCCGGGCCCCGAGAGCATGACGACGAGGTGATTCAGGCCGTCGATGTGGTAGGGCTCGCGGCCGAGCAGCTCGAGGAGCGCTTCGATGGCGAGGTCGCGCTCGCCCTTCGTTCGCAGCACGCCGGCGGCGTGGACCGGATGCATCCGGTCGATTCCGATGAGCTCGCGGACCCGTTCACGCCAAGTGGGTCCCGCCGACGTGGAACCATGGGACACGCCCCCGCCACGGAAATGCTTCGACAAGCCCGGGATCCGAGGCGTGTGCGCCGCCACGCCTCTCAGCGGTCGTCCGTCGGAGTGGGATTCGTCTGATGACATCGTCCTCGTCTGGCCTGTTCCAGTCGCGAGCACCGCGCGGACTACCGGTGAGCCGAGCGAGGATCGCACGGCCCATCCGCGACGTCGAGCCTCGCCTTGCCAGGACGCCGGTGTCCGTTCAGACTCTAGCCCCATGACCGCACCACTCCAAGGGAAGACCCTCTTCATCACCGGCGCGAGCCGGGGCATCGGCCGCGCGATCGCACTCAAGTGCGCACGAGACGGAGCCAACATCGTCATCGCCGCCAAGACCGATTCACCCAACCCGAAGCTGCCGGGCACGATCCACTCGGTGGCCGAGGAGGTGGTCGCTGCCGGCGGCAAAGCGCTCGCGCTCGCCGTCGACGTCCGAGACGACGACCGCCTCTCGGCGGCGATTGGCGAGGCGGCGGCACACTTCGGCGGGCTCGACATCCTCGTGAACAACGCCGGCGCCATCTCGCTCACGCCCTGCGAGTTCACCCCGATGAAGCGCGTCGACCTCATGTTCGGGGTGAACATGCGCGCATCCTACGCGGCCGCCCACTTCGCCATCCCACACCTGAAAAAGTCGACCAACGCCCACATCCTCAGCTTGTCGCCGCCCATCGACATGGACCCGCGGTGGTTCCGAAACCACACCGCGTACACGATCAGCAAGTACGGCATGACGATGGCGACCATCGGCCTCGCGGGCGAGCTCGCCGGCGCGGGGATCGCGGTCAATTCGCTCTGGCCACGCACCATCATCGAGACGGCGGCGCTCAAGATGGTCGGCGGCGAGATGCTGGGTAAACAGGCGCGAACACCCGAGATCATGGCCGACGCTGCCTACACCATCTTCACCACGAACAGCCGAGAGCTCACCGGTCAGCAGCTCCTCGACGAGCCTTTCCTCCGCTCTCGCGGCGTCACTGACTTTGACCACTACGCCGTGTCGCCGGGCTCCCCCCTCCTCACCGACCTCTTCGTGACGCCGGACCTCTAGCCGATGAGCTACCGCAGTGTGTTTCGGACAGACCTCTTCGGGGGGCAGGTCGCCGTCGTCACCGGAGGCGGCAGCGGCATTGGGCGGTGTATCGCACACGAGCTCGCCGCCCTCGGAGCACAGGTCGTCGTCGCGGGACGCAAAGAGGAGAAGCTCACTGCGGTCGTCGCCGAGATCACCGCATCTGGGGGGAGCGCGACCCACCACGTCTGCAACATCCGCGACGAAGCGCAGGTGGCGTCGCTGATGCAGAGCACGGTCGAGCGGCACGGACGCCTCGATCATCTCGTGGCCAACGCAGGCGGTCAGTTCCTGGCGACCCCGGACGCGATCAGCCTCAAGGGTTGGAACGCGGTCATCGAGACCAACCTGACCGGCACCTTTCTCTGCTGTAAGGCGGCCAAGAGCGCTTGGATGGGCGCGAACGGAGGCGCCATCGTCGCGATCGTCGCCGACTTCTGGAACGGCATGCCGCTCATGGCGCACACCAGCGCCGCGCGGGCGGGCGTGTCGAACCTCATGCAGAGCCTCGCGCTCGCGTGGGCGCCGCTGGGGATCCGCTGCAACGCCGTGGCCCCGGGGACCATCGCGTCATCGGGGCTCAAGAACTACCCGCCGCCGGTCGTGGCGATGCTCTCCGAGTTCAAGACGCAGATCCCGGCGAAGCGCCTGGGCACCGAGAGCGAGGTCAGCGCCGCCGTGACCTTCCTGCTCTCGCCAGCGGCCGCGTACGTCACGGGCGAGACGATGAAGGTCGACGGCGGTTCGTCACTGTACCGTCAGATGGCGCCCGTCCCGGACCACCACCGGTCCACCGCGTTCGACGCCTTCCATCTCGCCGCGGATCTCCCCGAGCTGCCGGGCGTCTCGGACACGTGACCGCCGGCGCCGACGTTATCGTCGTAGGCGCCGGACTCGCGGGCCTCATGGCGGCCCGCATGCTCCGCGACAAAGGCGTCGATGTCATCGCGCTCGAAGCACGAGACCGAGTCGGCGGCCGCACGCGCGTCGACACGCTGCAGGGGGCGCCTTTCGATCTGGGTGGCCAATGGATCTCGTCTCGCCATCACCGAATGCGTGACCTCTGTGAAGAGTTCGGGCTCCAGACCTTTCCCACTCACCATGCCGGCAAGAAGGTCCTCGACCTGGACGGACGGCTGAGCACACATCGACACGCGATCCCGTCGCTGTCGTATTGGAGCCTGTGGGTCTTATCGCGGACCCTCGCGAAGTCGGAGCGCCTGAGACGCACGGTCCCTCTCGACGCCCCCTGGGAGACCCCCGACGCCGCGCGCCTCGATGGACTGAGCGTCGCCGACCTGTCTCGCGACTTCGGACTCAGCCGTACCGTGCAGGAGCTCTTCGACGTCGCTGTCCGTACCGTCTTCGGCGCCGAACCGACCGAGATATCCGCACTCTACTTCGCCTTCTACCTGAACTCGAGCGGCGGGCTACGCCGGCTCATCGAGATCAAGGACGGCGCGCAAGAGCGCCGCGTCACGGCGGGCGCCGGCGAGATCGCGAAGCGCCTGGCCGCGGACCTCGGCTCATGCCTCGTGACCGACACGCCGGTGCGTCGTATCGCACACCGCGAGTCAGGCGTCCTCTTCGGTACCAGCCACGGCACGATGTCCGCCCGCCTCGCCATTCTGGCGCTCCCCCCCAAACAGGCGCTCGCCATCGAGTACGAACCTGAGCTCCCTCCGGGCAAGCGAGCGCTGCTCGACGGTTTTCGCATGGGCAGCACGGCGAAGGTCTTCGTGTTCTACGCCGAGTGTTTCTGGCGCGACGCGGGATACTCGGGCGAAGTGACGTGCGCTATCCCGCGTGGGGCCACCACACCACCACCGCTCACCTGGGTAGTCGACAACTCGACCTCTGACGCCAAGGTCCCGTGTCTGCTGGGCTTTCGGGTCGGCGCTCCGGGACGCCATTGGCGCAGTCGCCCCGAGGCGGAGCGGCGGGCTGCCATCATCGCGCAGCTCGTGCGCTACTTTGGCCCGAAGGCGGCCAGCCCCATCGCCATCGTCGAACACGACTGGGATGACGACGAGTGGGCGGCGGGCTGCCCCGTTGCCGCGATGCCACCCGGACTGATGACCCAACACGGTCGCCTGCTCCGAGACGCCGTCGGCCCCTTACACTGGGCCGGGACCGAGACCGCCGAAGACTTCTGCGGGTTCATGGAAGGCGCTCTCGAGTCCGGAGAGCGGGCCGCGAGCGAGGTCCTCGCCCTCCTGTGACGGCTATGGTCCCCTTGCTCTTCGCGCTCACGAGCCTCTCGGCCTCGGCCCCCCCCGTGCCTCCTGCGGTGGACACCGCGTGGGGACGGGTGGAACCGGCATTCGAGCTCGCGATTCTGCGCGTCGAAGGGTGTCGTCAGCCCGGGGCGCCGAAGCCGGCCGAAGCGAGCCCAGACCCAGGCCTTCGCTGCGAGGGCCATCACCTCGACCTTCCGGCGGGGCTCCACCACGTCCGCCTCATCCGCCCCGGCCAGCGTGACGTCACAGCGACCGTCTCCGTGGCTGCGGGACGCACCGTGATCATCGACGCGGAGACGGCGCCCGCTCACGACGACACCGTCGCGAGGAGCTGGGCCGTCACCGGGGTCGCGGTCGGTGCGGCGCTCATCCTGACCTCCATCCTCGTGGTCTCTCTCGACGGCGACGAGTCCGCCGAGATGCGCCTCGCATTGCCCTTGGCCATCGGGCTCGGCTCCGGACTTCTGGTCGGCTCCGCCCACGCCGTGCGGCACCTCGACGCGACCGTGGACGCACCGTACCCCGGTACTTTCTCCGTCCGGTGATCGCGCACCTGGTCGGCCTCGCTGTTGTCGGTGGCGTCTTCGGCACCCCGCCGGATTTGCACGTCACCGTGGCGGCGCCTCCCGAATGCGCGGACGCACTCTCACTGGAAGCTGAGGTGACGACGTGCTTGTCGGAGGTTCCGAGCGGGACCAAAATCAACGTCCAACTGACGTCACGGGGCCCGGGCTTCACCGCTCAGATCGAGCTGCAGCAGGGCGACCAGCCCAGCCGGACCCGCGTCATCGAGCTCCCTCGGGGGACCTGCTCCGACGCGCTTCGAGCCGTGGCGCTGGCCATCTGCATCGCCCTGGACTCGGCGGCGTCACCGTGGACGCCGACGGGCTCCGGCGCGCGCGAGGCCGAGCCGCCGCAATCCCGAGCGCGCGCTTATCGCGACGTCGCCTTCGGCCCCGCGGTCTCTTGGCGACCACCGGCGGTCTCGCTCGCGAGTGCTGATCCGGTTGGGGTCCGCCTGCAGGTCGGCCCCGTGCTCGCCATCGGACTCACTCCTAATGCCGCCTTGGGCATCACAGCGGGCGCGGCTGTAGTGCGATCCGACTGGCGCGTGGACATCGCGGTCACTCACCTGCCCTCCTCCCGGTTCGAGGTGACTAGGCTCGACGGCCTCGCGGGTGGCTCCGGCCTCGCGACCTCGCTCGACGTCTCCTGGACCGGAGCGTCGGTCACGGCGCTCTGGCAACGCCGCCCATGGCTCCTCGGTGCATGGGTCCTGGCGGGCGCCCACGCCGCTCGACAGCGGGGCTTCGAAGGGGACGCCGACACCCCGATCTCGCCCTACACCGCTGTGGGGGGGCGCCTCGGCATCGAAGTGCCCCTGGTGCGAGGCGTCATCCCTATCGACGTCGGTGTCCACGTCGACGTGGGCGGTTCATTGCTTCGAGGGCGTTACGTGGTCGAGACCGCCGAGGGGCTGAGCGCCGTGTGGGTGCCGCCATCGGTGGTCGTCCTCATCGGCCTGACCCTGTCCGCAGAGGTCTTCTGACGCGCAGCACGGTCCTTCAGGTGGCCCTTGGTGCTCACGCTTGGACCGCAGTTGGCGCTATCATCCGCCGATGCCGCGCCCTCCCCTCCTCTGCCTCGTAACGCTCATGGTGGCCGCGCATCCCGCGTCTAGCGCGCCACCGCCCGCCCATGAACCGACCGTTCCGCCCACCGAGATATTGGGGCTCACAAGTCGCGGCGCCCTCGTCTTCCGTCGCGGCGCCACCCTCTTCCGCTGTGAGGCTGGGGCCCGAGAGGCCATCCTCGTAGACGCCGCTCCCCTCGGGACCCTCACGGGCGTGCACGTCGGGCTGACCGCACCCGGTGGCGCCGCCGTGGTCTACCCCGTTCAAGCGCCTGCGACCGCCGGCTCGGACCGCCCTGCCGACCCGGCGGTCGTGGCCCCGGCGGAGATCATACCGGATCGACCCATCCGGATCGCCCGCGTCGACGGCGATGGCGACGATGTCATTGGTGAACTTCAAGCCCAATGTCCGGCGCCTAGCGTGGCGCCACGTCCCGGCAGGCGACGCCCTGCCGCCGCGCCAGTCGATTCGCCTCAAGTGACCGTTGGCCTCGACCTCCACGTCGCCTGGACCGCACGAGACGTCGTGGTTATCGGGACGCTCACCTGTGACGGCGAGAGCGAGCCGTTCCTCTTCACGGCGCCTTTGAGGCCGGCCATCGCCGACGGTGCACACCACGCGGTCGCCGCCACCGTCGAAGCGGAGTCGCTGCGAACCTTACCGATGCTCCAGCGCGTCATGGCCCTCGCCGCCCTCGACCCGTCGTCTCCGCGCCGGCTCATGTCCTTGGCCGAAGCGCACGCGCTGAGCGGAGACACCGCGGCCGCCGTGTCGACACTCTGGCGGCTCGCGGCGCTCGGACCGACCGCCCGTCCGGCTCTCGACCAGGCCCTCTCGAGCGCATGGGTCTCGACGCTTCAGGACCGTGCCGCCTATCGTGCTCTCGTCTCGTCCACCATGCCCACCGGGAACGGCGACGCGGGCTCACCGAAGGGCGACGCGCCCGCCTCGAAGGACTCCCCATGATGCGTCTCCTCCTCGCCGGTGCGATCAGCGGCGGCGGCCTCGTCACGACGGCCGCGTTCTTCCTCCCGTGGGTGGTCGTGTCCTGCTCGGGGACTCACCTCGGCACCGTCAGCCCCTGGGAGCGCGCCACCGGTATCGAGGTTGGCAGCCGCATCGAGTTCGATGAGCCGACGTCGTCGGGCGACGCGACCCCGGCGCCTCGATTCGCAGCCGAGAAGACTGACGCGGGCGGCCCCCCCAAAGACACCGGACTGAAGCTCCGTGACCCGGATCTCGCTCCGGACCGCCGCTACTTCATCCTCTTGGTTGCCCCGATCCTGCTCGTGGCCTTCGGAGCGCTCATCGCGGTGGCGCAATTCGTCCCGGTCCGCCTGGTCGGCGCCACGTCGGCGCTCTTCGCGCTCGGACTCCTGGTCGCCATCGCCGTGCTCGGCTATGAACACCGCCTCGGGCTCTCCGGGATGAGCTCCCCCGGCGCAGGGCTCGAGCTGCGAACCGAGCCCTCGTGGGGTCTCTGGCTGGCGGTCGCGGGTGCGGCGCTGTCCACCGCCGCGGGGCTCGTCGCCGTCGTTCGCCCGGGCGCCCCCCTCTCGCTATCACCGCGAGGACCGTGATCGACCCAGGATCGTCGCCGCGTCGCTCCGCGTGGCTCGCCCGTGCGGCATTCCCCGAATGGTTGACGGGTGAAGCCCGGCTTGTTACTTGGCCCCGCGCGTGTATTCAATGAGTCCCCTGTTCAGGTTATTGAGCTCGCCGGTCACCGCCGTGGTGCTCGGCAGTCTGCTCCTGATGGTCCTGGCGGCAGGTATCCTCGTACCGCAAGACGCGGACGCAGACGTGGCCCGCGCCATCCCGAGCGCCATCGCCCAAGTGGCTATCCCGCTCGGGCTCACGGACCTCGCCCGCAGTTGGCTCGTCGAGACACTCGCCGTCATGTTGGCCTTGAACCTCGTCGGGTACGCACTCTCGCGGTCAGCGGCCGTCGGCCCCATCGGCGTTCACGACGCGGTGACCCCGCCGAGCGCGATGGACGCGATCGCGGTCGCCTTCACACCGGTCGCCCTCCCGGGCAGGGCCACCGCCCTCATCCCGGGTGTCACCGGCTCTGTCGAAGATCTCATCAGACCGGCTCTCCCGACGCCGTTCCTCGGCAGCCTCCGAAGTCGCGACCCCGGCCATGATGTTTCGCAGCTCCACGGCAGCGCCGGGCTTCGGGTCGAAGCCTTCCTGGTCGCGGCCATCGGCGTCGCGCTCATCTCCTTCGCCCCCCACCTCGGTGGCATGTCGCTCGACGCCCGCCTCCGCATCCTCGAAGGCGACGACGACGTCGCGGCCTCATGGGCTCGCGGCGAGCGCCGGCAGGGCGACCTCTGGATCCCCTGGAAACCGGTCTTCTCGCTCTCCTGCTCGGCGGCACCCGACGCGCCCGACCTCGCCCCCCGCGCCTGCACGGTGCTCATCGACGGCAAACCGCACCAAGCGACCCTCGAAGCGGGCCGCGATCTGGAGTTCGATGGCCTTCGCATCACCTGGTCGGGCGTCTCTCGGACGGCGACAGTGGGCGGCGTCGAGCTGACCCTGACCCACCCGTCGGCCACGACCCGGGGGGCGGCGCGCCCCGGTGACGTCATCGACCTCCTGCCGCCGGACGCTCCCAAGAGCCCGCTCGCCTCGGCGCTCGTCGGCACGACCTCAGCCGGAGATCCCCTCGGAATCATTGCGGGTAGCGACAACGCCACGACGGGGGGACCGCTGACCGCGACCGTCATCCCGCGCCGGGAGCTCCACTTCTGGGTTCAGTCCACCGCCCACGTGATCTGGGTCACCGGTGGGCTCGCCTTGGTCGCTATCGGCCTCCTCCTCGGCGTCGTCTTTCCGACCTACCGGATCGACGTCTTGAAGCGCGGCGAGCAGGTGGTCATCACAGTCGACGGGACCGGCCTCGCTGCCCGCCCCGCGCGTTACCTGAGCCGGATCGTGTCGCGCCTCGGCAGCCGGCCGAGCCGCCCCCATGGCGATCCAAACGACGCGGGCTCCGGGGAGCGCGTCTCGTGACCCTCTACGCCGCCGCTTGGTGCGTCCTCTCCGGGATCGCTGCCGGTGTCCTCGTTCGACGGCCCGCTACCGGCCCCCGATCCCCTGCGACGCTCGTCGTCGCGATAGGCGCCCTCGTCGGGCTCACCCTCCTGGTCGCCCTCCACCCGATCATGCCCTTTGGAGCCGGTCGCACCCTCGCGTTCGGGCTGGCGGCGGGTGCGACGGCCCTCGCGGTCCGAAACGCCCCAGTCGCCGCGGCGCTGCTCACGGCCGCGGGCGTCGCGGCGCTCGGTTCACTTCCGACCTCGTCGACCGATCCCGTGGCGCTCTCCGCGACCGGTACCCCCTGGTCGCTCCTCCACGTCCTCCTCGGGATCGCGAGCACCGCCGCGACCGCCGTGGCCGCCGCCTACGCTGCCCTCGCGCTGCGCCGCAGCCCCACGGCGCTCGTCGTCATGGCGCTGGTGCTCACGGCCCTGCCGCTGGTCTCGCGCGCGGGCGATCTCGTGCTTCATACGGACGGCGCGCCTGCGCTCCTCGACATCCCTGTCCTCGACCCCGACGGCGCTCAGGGTCTCGTCCGCCGCGTTACGTTGACCGCTGGCCACAGGGCTGAGTGGCTCCTCCGCGCCTTGGCGTCAGCCGGTCTGGTCGTGCTCCTCTTCACGTCACTGCGGAGCCGTACGGCCGGTTCGCCGCTCCGCCGTGGGCTCGCTCGGCTCTCACTCGCCCTCCTGCTGGTCCATGGCGCCGTCTACCTCGTCTACTCGCTGCCGCTCGAGGTCGCCGTCGAGCCCACGCAGCTCGTAGCAAGGCTCCTCCTCGGAGAGCTGCAAGGGACCGAGGCGCTCCCCCGGCTCACGCTCCCCGCGCTCACGGGCGGCGTCCATGCCGCCGGGTTCCCCCTCCTCTTCGCGATGATCGCGCTCTGCTTCACGTGGCTCGCCACGGCGCGCCTCGTGGCCCCACCCTCGGACGGTAGCGACTCGGCGCGGTCGACGGATGCGACTCGCGCCATCGATACCCCGGACGATCGCCACACCGAGCGAGCAGCCTACCTCGCCGCGGCGCTCCTCGGCGCGACGGTCCTCACCGGAGTCGGCTGGTCCAACTACGTCTGGGGCGGCTTCCTCGTGCCGGATCCGAAGCTCTTCGCGGGGGTGGTCTCGCTCGGGCTCTACGTCATGTTCTTGTGGACGCGGGCCACCTTGCCCCGCTGGGGCAGCGCCCGCGCGACCTTCGTACTCGTCGCAGCGCTCGTGACCTTCTGGTCTCTCGTCGGTCCGCCCCTGGGGCTCGTCTCGCCGAGCCTTCACGACTTCGGCCGCTGATTGGAGGTGGTGGTGGTGCTCGACCAACCCTCTGTAAACGACGCCCCCGAACGGGGCGCACACGATCTCCTCTCGGTTCGACAGACGCGAGGCCACGCCTCCATCGTGCGACTGACCCGTGCTTGGTACGTCGCCTGCGCCTCGTCGGAGCTCAAGCTGGCGCCCCTGTCACGGACCGTGCTCGGCGTTCCGCTGGCCCTCTTTCGCAGTGAGGCCGGCGCCGCGGCGCTCCTCGACCGATGCCCTCATCGCAACGTGGCGCTGTCGAAAGGTCGCGTGAACGCGGGTGAGCTCGAATGCCCCTACCACGGCTGGCGCTTCGACGGTTCTGGCACGTGTACCGCCGTCCCAGGCCTCCTGAGCGGCCTCGCGTCCGCCCCAAGCCGGTGTGCCGACGCCTATCCCGTCGTCGAACAGGACGGGCTCGTGTGGGTGTGGATGGCCCCGGACTCGACGCCGCCCTCCCCGCCTTACCGCATCCCCCACGTGGACGACCCGAACTACACGGTCGTCCGGCTTCAGATGACGCTCCCAGGCTCTCTCCTCGCGGCCCTCGAGAACATGCTCGACGTCCCTCACACGTCGTTCCTGCACGGGGGGCTCTTTCGAAGTGCGAAGGCCCGCAACACCATCGTCGCGCGGGTCGCCCGGACCGCCGACGGGGTCGAATGCGAGTACGTCGGGGAGCCGCGCCCAAAGGGGCTCATCGGCGCCATCCTCGCTCCCGGCGGTGGCGTCGTCACCCACTTCGACCGCTTCTTGATGCCCTGCATCGGACAAGTCGAATACCGGCTCGGGCCGAAGAGCCACATCCTGGCCACCCAAGCGATGACACCGGAATCCGATTACGTAACGCGCACCTACGCGGTCGCGGCGTTCCGACTCCCTATTCCGGGCTTCCTCGTGAGGCCCTTCATCGAGCCGATCGTGCGCGCCATTCTGAAGCAAGACGCCTGGGTGCTGAGGGAACAGAGCGAGGCCGTGCGCCGCTTCGGAGGCGAACGCCACACGAGCACCGACATCGACCTGCTCGGGCCGGACATCTGGCACCTGCTCCGAAAAGCCGAACGCGGCGAAGTCGCCACGCCGGCTAGCCGGGAGATCGAGCTCTCCGTCTAGTCGCGCGAGCTCAGGCCGCGAGCGCTGCTACCGCGGCCTCGAGCGCGTTGCGGTCGCCGTCGTTCGGGATCTGCTGGTCAGCGAGCGCCGCCGTCGCAATGAGCTGCTGTCCGGCGTCGTTCCCGGTGAGCTCGGCCGCTTCATGGCGACGGAAGGTCTCGAGATCCTGGGGATCACCCACCCGCCCACGCGCCCGGATCCGGTCGAAGCGCACCGCCTCCGGCGCCGTCACCTCGACCAGTCGAAATCCAGGGAGCGTCCTCAAGACCGCGACTTCGCCCGGCGTGCGTACCGAGTCGATGACGGCCGGGACGCCGGGCCGGAGCCGCGAGACGATGAGGGTCGCGAGCGCGCCCGGGCCGCCCTTCTCGCGCAGCTCACGGCCCGTCACGATCATGTTGTCGCGCGTCGGCTCGAGGCCACGCTCTGCGAGGACGTGCCGGATCGCGTCTGAGAGGGAGTGGTAGTCGAAGCCGGCGGCGATGAGGAGGTCCGCGACCGAACCCTTGCCCGCGGCGTTCAGTCCGGTCAGCCCATAGTAGCGTGTGCTGGTCATGGCGGCGGAAGCTACCCGGAGCCCGACGAGGTGTCATCCTCTTGTTGCCACGCAAGCACGCCGCGTGTGGACGCGACGAGACCCCGCCGAAGCTGATATCGTCCCGGAATGCTGAGATCGCACCTCCTCGTCGTCCGAGTCGTCTTTACCGCCGCCGTCGCCCTCGGGATCGGTTGCGGCGAGGACGCGAAGCTCATCGGCAACCTCGAGCCGGGCGACGACGTCGCCGCCACGGATGACACCGCGACGGCCGACGGCACGGACGGCACCGACGGGACGGACGGAGGCACCCCCGTGGGGACGCCGTGTCAGTCGCCTACTGACTGCAAGGCGGTGACACCGGCGTGCCAGAAGCCGCTCTGTAGCGCTGGCGTCTGTGCGACCGAACCCGTCCTCGAAGGCGCGCCCTGTTCCACGGGCGACAAGTGCGTCTTGGCGGAACGCTGCGTCAGCGGCGAGTGCACCGGCGGAACGCCCAAGCCCTGCGACGACGGCGACCTGTGCACGGCCGACAGCTGTGGCCCCGATGGCACCTGCCAGCACGTGCCGGCCGCCGGGGGCTGTGACGACAAGAACCCCTGTACGATTGGGGACTTCTGTGTCGATGGCGCCTGCAAGGCGGGCAACAACGCGTGTCCGTGCATCAAGACCGACGATTGTAAGAAATACGACCCAGGCGACCCGTGCGTCGGCGCGTTCAGTTGCGTCACCGGCTCGTGCCAGATCACTCCCGGCACCGCCTCCGTCTGCCCCACTGGCGCGGTCAACGCCTGCAACCTCCATGGCTGCGTCGAAGGCAACGGCAGCTGCGCGGCCATCCCCGTCTCGAAGGGCACGGCCTGCGACGATGGGGACCCCTGCACGCTCGGTGACGCGTGTCAGGCCGGGGTCTGCCAACCGGGCGACCGGCAATGCCCCTGTAGCGCCGACGCCGACTGCGAGGTCTACGAAGACGGCGACCGCTGCAACGGCACCTTGGTCTGCAAGAACGGACAGTGCCTGCTCGCGAGCGCGTCGGTCGTGAGCTGCATCGATCCCGGGAACCCGTGTGCGGCCGTCGCGTGCGACCCCGCGACGGGCGACTGCGTGGAGACCCCCTCTGACGGCCAGGGTTGTAGCGACGGCGACGCCTGCACGACGGGCGACCGTTGCGACGGCGGGACCTGCCAAGGGAATCCGACGGTCTGTAACGACCAGAACCCGTGTACGACCGACTCGTGCGGTGCCGATGGGGCCTGTCAATATTCGCCGCTCACCGGCCCCTGCGACGATGGCAATGAGTGCACCAAGGACGACCTCTGCACCGCCGGGACCTGTACGCCCGGCGCCGACGTATGCTCCTGTACGTCGGACGCCGACTGCACCCAGTTCGACGACGGCGACTCCTGCAACGGGACCCTCGTGTGCCTCGGCCAGAAGTGCACCATCAAGCTGGGCTCGGCGCTCGTGTGTCCTCCAGGCTCCGGCTCCGAATGCGCCATTCCCTCGTGCAAAAACAGCGCGTGTACGACCGAACCCGTCAACGAGGGGCTCCCGTGTAACGACGCCGACGTCTGCACGGACGGCGAGACGTGCATCGCGGGCGTGTGCGGCGGTGGCACCGACACGTGTTCGTGCCAACCGATCGCCGAAAAGTACCTGCAGTGCGGCGCCAAGAAGTCGTCGTGGTCAAACGCCGCCTTTGGCGCCACGGACGCCATCGACGGCTGGGACTGTGCAGCGGGAGACTTCTCCGCCAAGGAGTACGCGTGGCCCTTCTTCACGAACAAGCCCGTGAAGGTCACCATGAAGCTCCTGAACGAGAGCGCGACGACGCAGCTCTTCCTTTTGAGAGACTCGGGTGCTGGGTGCGCGCCAGCGAGCTGCACCAAGTCCCACCCCTCGCTACTCACGTTCGTGGCGCTGCCCGACGAGAAGATTATCGTGGTCGTCGACGGCAAAGACGGCAAGGTCGGCACCTTCGACTACGAGGTGTCCTGCGATAGCGCCATCGAGGTCCTCTGCGACAATGGCGCCGACGAAGACAGCGACGGGGACACCGACTGCAACGACGAGGACTGTGCCGACGACGTCTACTGCTCCACCCCGGAGGACTGCACCAACCAGCTCGACGACGACAACGACGGCAAGACCGACTGCGCGGACCCGAACTGCGCGTCGGGCGCGTTGTGTCAGACCCTCTGCACCTCGTCGACCCAGATGTATTGCGGGTTCGGCCAGGGCTGGGACACGATCGGTGAAGACGATTCGGTGTCGAACTACAGCTGTGCGACGGGCCTCTCGGGCCCCGACTTCTACTACCGCTTCAATCCGACCGCGACGGACTTCGTGACTCTCGAGATGCCGAAGTCCTTCTTCGGCGTGAACCTCGTCGTCATCGAACACAAAGACGGCGTCTGCAACGGGCAGAACTGCCTCGCATCCGGCCCGCCACCGCTGACCTTCACCGCCTTCGCCGGCAGCACCTATTACGTCGGTGTCGATGGGCAGGCCGGCGCTCAGGGTAGCTACGAGCTGAAGGTCGTCTGCGGTTTTCCAGAGTAGTCGCCGTAGATCAATGCCCACCCCGCCAAAGGACGGTGTCGCGTAGCCAATTGTGGTCGTCCTTCTCCGGGAAGTCTTCGGTGCAGTGGAGCCCGCGGCTCTCCTGGCGACGCATCGCGCCGTCGATGACGAGGCGCGCGACGAGCGCGATGTTGCGGAGCTCGATCGCGTTCCGAGTCACGTGATAGCGCCACCAATCCTCGAGGATCTCGCTCTCGAGCATGGACACGCGCCTTCGAGCCCGCTCGAGCCGCTCGTTCGAACGCACGATGCCGACGTAGTTCCACATCGTCCGCCGTATCTCCTCCCAGCTATGCGTCACGACGACCTGCTGGTCACCCGGGCGGGCGTAGCCGCTCGCCCACGCCGCGATCCCCGTGGGGACCGTCGCGTCCGGGAGCTCCTCTATCGCCGCACGTGCAGCACGCGCGCCCATGACGGCCCCTTCGAGTAGCGAATTGGATGCGAGCCGGTTGGCCCCGTGGAGCCCCGTGTGAGCGCACTCACCCACCGCGTAGAGGCCCGCTACCGACGTGCGGCCCCACGCGTCGGTGACAACGCCACCACACTGGTAGTGCGCGGCCGGCACGACGGGGAGCGGTGTCGTACGGAAGTCGATGCCGAACTCCCGGACCGTACCGAGGATCGTCGGGAAGCGGTCCTGCATGTAGTCGCCGTCGAGGTGGGTGAGGTCGAGCACCACGTGGTCGTCGCCCGTGCGCTTGAGCTCCATGTCGATGGCGCGGGCCACGACGTCGCGCGGCGCCAGACTACCCATCGGGTGGACGGCGTCCATGAAGGGAGTCCCATCGAGACGGCGAAGGATGCCACCTTCGCCGCGGAGGGCCTCCGACACCAAGAAGCTCTTCGCGCGCGGGTGGTAGAGGCAGGTCGGGTGAAACTGGAAGAACTCCATGTTGGCGACCTTGGCGCGCGCTCGAAAGGCCATGGCGACGCCGTCGCCGGTCGCGACGTCAGGGTTCGACGTGTAGAGGTAGACCTTGCCAGCCCCGCCCGTCGCGAGGGCGACCACCCGGGCGCCGAAGGCGCGCACCACATCGGCCTTCTCGTCGAAGACGTACGCGCCAAGGATGCGGTCCGGCGCGGCCCCGGCGCCGCTCTCTCCACGGCCCGCGTCGGTCTTGCGCCGGCGGATGAGATCGATGGCGACGTGATCCTCGAAGAGCGTCACGTTGGGCTGCGTCAGGACACGTTCGAGCAGCGCTCGCTGAATCTCCCGCCCGGTGATGTCGGTGGCGTGAAGGACACGGCGTTTGGTGTGGCCACCTTCACGCGCGAGGTCGTCTGCGAAAGCGACCCCGATCTCGCGGAGCCTCGCGATCGCACCCGGCCCCTCCTCGACGATCATCTCCACGATGTCGCGGTGGTTCAGCCCGTCGCCCGCGACCATGGTGTTGTCGACGTGCTCTGCGAAGCTGTCGTCGCTCCCCATGACGGCCGCGATGCCGCCTTGGGCCCGGTTCGTATTGGAGTCCGAAGCGCCTCGTTTGGTGACGATGGCGACGCTACCGTGTTTACAGGCGTCGAGGGCGAAGGAGAGCCCCGCGATACCGGTGCCGAGGACGAGGAAGTCGAATTGGAGTGGTCGCATGGCCGGCCATGTTCGCGCATCTCAAGAAAGCCGCAAGCTGGAAGCTACGTCGGCAGACGGGAGCCCCGGGCGCCCTCGGACGAGGCGCGGCGCTCCTCCAAACTTGCGGCCCGGCGCTCGATTGCTAAGATGCCGGCGTGATCGCCCGCCGCATCAGCCTCGCCGTCGCCGTAGTGAGCCTCGTGGGCATGAGCGCCGACCGCGCCGCCGCTAGCGACGCCTTCTACGTCTGCAAGAAGCGCGGCGAAGCGCCAGCCTGGGTGAACGAACCCATGGTCGCCAGCAAGAAGAAGAACGGCTACTCCTGCCAGAAGCGTATCGCCTTCGGCGGCGGCACCGCGCCGTCCGCGAGCACCGGCGCAGCCCCCTCGCCCGGTGGAGGCGGCCCGTCGGACGCAGCCCCTCGCTGGTCCGGCGCCCGCTTCAATGGCCCCGCCGGCGAACGGGAGAGCTTCGAGGTCCACATCCAAGAAGCCGCCAAGCGCTACAACGTGCCGGCCAACCTCGTCCGTGCCGTCATCAAAGTCGAGTCCAACTTCCGCCCGGAGGCCGTCTCCTCGGCCGGAGCCAAAGGGCTGATGCAGCTCATGCCAGGGACCGCGAAGGAGATGGCCGTCACGGACCTCTTCGACGCCCGCCAGAACATCCTGGGCGGCACGCGCTACCTCCGCCTCCTCATCAACCGCTTTGAAGGCGACATCCGCCTCGTCATCGCGGCCTACCACGCAGGTCCCGCCGCCGTCGCCGCCAAGGGGGGCATCCCTTATGAGGCGACCGAGCGCTACGTCCGGGCGGTCATCAAGAATTACCTCGTCTACAAGGACACCCAGCTCTGAAGCGCCCGAAGCTGCCGTCCCTTCGGCTGAAGGGGCGCGCCATCGCCAGCCGCCGAAAGGCGCCGAAGAAGACGAAGTCCAACCTCCGCCAAGAGGTCTGGAACCTTCCGAACATCCTTACCTACGGTCGCATCGCGGTGATCCCGCTCGTCATGTGGCTGCTCGGTGAGTGCGTCTCGGGCGCCGACCCGACCGATCCCGATCTCGAATCCCGCAAGCTCTCGTTTTGGGCGACCATGGTCTTCGCGCTCGCCGCGATCACGGACTTCCTCGACGGCTGGGTCGCCCGCAATTGGAACCTCGGCTCGACGGTCGGCCGTTTCCTCGACCCGCTCGCAGACAAGCTCATCGTAATGGCGTGCCTGGTGATGTTCGTGGCGCTCGATCGCTGTCCGGCGTGGCTCCCCGTGTTGGCACTCGCCCGCGAGATCAGCGTCACGACGTTGCGTACGATGGCGATGAGCGAAGGCCTTGAGATCAAAGTCAATCAGGGCGGCAAGTGGAAGACCGCCTTTCAGCTCTGTGGGCTCATCGGCCTCATGGTCCACTACGAGTACCCCGTGTCGTGGGGCATCGTGACGGTCGACTTCAATTTCAACGTGATCGGCTACTGGCTGCTCATCCTCTCGATGGTCTTCTCGATGCAGTCGGCGTGGGAGTACCTCCGCGGCTTCGTGGTGGTGGCGGCCGAGCAGCGCGACACGCGGTGACCGCCGGCGGGCTCAGTGACCGCGGCTGATTCCCAGGGCGCGCATCTTCTTGTGCAGGTTCGTCCGCTCGAGCCCGAGCACATCCGCCGTCTTCGAGACGTTCCAGTCGAGCTCGTCGAGCTTGAAACGGATGTAGTCGCGCTCCATGTCGTCGCGAAAGTCGCGGAGGGTCTTGTTGAGGCCGGGCGCGAAGGTGGGCGTGGTCGCGACGCCGATCAGCTCTCGCGGTACGTCCTTCCGCGTGATGCGGTCATCACTCATGATGACCATGCGCTCGACCAGGTTTCGGAGCTCACGGACGTTGCCCGGCCAGTGGTAGCGCTCGAGGAGCTCGAGGACGTTCGGGTCGAGCTGCTTTCGTCGAAA
>JADMJS010000395.1 GCA_018780435.1 Myxococcales bacterium | reverse complement strand
TTCTCGAGTTCCGGGCCGGACCTTACCAGATCTGAGGGCGCTCGGCTTCCGGGCGCACCATCGCGTCACCCATCTTGCACCCGAACGAGGCGTGGAACTCCGGCAGGTTCGACAGGGGCCCGATGACGCGGTAGCGCGCGGGCGAGTGGGGGTCGGTGGAGAGTCGGCGCCGGAGCTCCTGCTCCCGCATGTTCATGCGCCAGGCCTGCGCGTAGCCCAGGAAGAAGCGCTGCTCCTTAGTGAACCCTCCGATCTTCTTAGTCCTTTTTTCGCCCGCTCTTTCGCTCGCCTTCTGAAGCGCGGCGAAGGCGACTTTGAGGCCGCCGAGGTCGGCGATGTTCTCGCCGAGGGTCAGCTCGCCGTTGACGAAGAGGCCCGGGAGCGCCTCGTAAGCCGCGTATTGCTTGACCATCAGCGCCGTGCGGGCCTTGTAGGCCTCGGCGTCGGCCGGCGTCCACCAGTCGGACAGGTTGCCTTGTTCGTCGTATTGCCGGCCGGAGTCGTCGTAACCGTGGGTGAGCTCGTGGCCGATGACCATTCCGATGGCGCCGTAGTTCACGGCGTCGTCCGCGTCGAGATAGAAGAAGGGCGGCTGCAGGATGCCGGCCGGGAACACGATCTCGTTCACGGTCGGGTTGTAGTAGGCGTTCACCGTCGGCGGGCTCATGTACCACTCGCCGCGGTCGATGGGCTTGCCGAGCTTCCCGAGACTACGCTTCATCTCGAAGACGTTGCTGGCACGGACGTTCTTCAGGTAGCCGTCGCGTGTGACGGGCAACGTCGAATAATCGCGCCAGACGTCGGGGTAGCCGACCTTCACGAGGAGGGTGTCGAGCTTCTTCCGAGCGCGCGCTTTCGTCTCGGCGCTCATCCAGTCGAGCGCTTCGATGCTCTCGTGGAGGGAGACCTTCAGGTTGTCGATGAGCCCCAGCATTCGCTTCTTGGCCGCAGGCGGGAAGGCCTTTTCGACGTAGAGCTGACCGAGCGCCTCGCCGAGCGCGCCGTCGACGACGCCGAGGACGCGCTTCCAACGCTCACGCATCGTCTCCGCGCCCGTCAGGGTCTTGCCGTAGAAGGAGAACGCCTCCTCCACGAAGGCTTTGGGCAGGTAGGAGGCCGAAGAGCGCAGGAGGCCCCAGCGCAGCCAGGCCTTCCACGTGGCCAGTTCGACTTCGCCCACCATCGTCGCCATGGCCGCGAAGTACCCGGGCTGGCGCACGTTCAGCGGCTCGGCGGCTGGGACGCCCACCGCGGCCAGGAAGTCGGCCCACGGGAAACCCGGTGCCTTCTGGGCGAGCTCCTCCACCGTCATCTTGTTGTAGACCTTCTGCGGGTCGCGCTGCTCGACGAGCGTCATGTGCGCGCCGGCGATGCGAGCCTCGAGCGCGTAGATCGCGGCGACCTGCGCGGTCACGTCCTCGGTCGTCGCGCCGCCGAGGATCAACATCCGGCCCATGTGGGCTTGATAGGCCTTCTGGATCTCGACCGACTTCTCGTCGGTGCGCGAGTAGTAGTCGCGATCGGGGAGCCCGATGCCGCTCTGGTGGAGGATGGTGATGTACTTCGTGGACTCTTTGTCGTCGGCGTCGACGTAGATCTGAAAGAGGCCCGGCGTCCCGATGGCTTGCCGGCGCGCGAGCTCCTGGACGAGCGCCGGGACGCCGTCGATGGCGTCGATCGCGGCGAAGTCATCGGCGAGCGGCGCGAGGCCGAGCGTCTCGATAGTGGCTTCGTCCATGGCGGCGTGCCAGAAGTCGGCGACCTGCTTCCGCACGCCCGTGGCCTTGGCGTCCGTGGAGGCGGCGCCCAATATCTCCTTCAAGATCGCCTCGTTGCGCTCGCGGACCTCGATGAAGGCGCCGTACGACGAGAACTCGGGCGGGATGGGGTTCTTGTCCTGCCAGCCGCCGACGGCGTGCCGATAGAAGTCGCTGCACGCGCCCACCTTCGGGTCGAGCTGCTCTGGCGAGATCGGGTCGACGATGGCCGGGGTCGTGTTCTGTTTCGGCGGCTTCTGCTTGGGCGGCGCGGCCGTCGAGAGCGCGGGCAGGAGTGACCCAATCAGGAGTGAACCAACGGAGAGTCTGAAGGCGAGAGGCAGTCGTTTCATGGTGCTTCCGGTCATGGGGTTCCGGGCTGGCGAGCAGCGGCAGGCCCCGGGCGCGGGGCGCGCGGAGTCTAGAGGTCGGATGCGGCGAGGTCCACAGATGACCTTGGAGGTCATCCGTGTTACGCCTGCGAGGAACTGCCTCGTCGAGGGAGTGCTGGACCGCGTCCGGAGCAAGCCATGCGCATCGTCTTCGTGTCCGCCGAGATCGCGCCCTGGTCCAAGACCGGTGGGCTGGGTGACGTGTGTGGCGCTTTACCGCGCGCGCTGGCCCGTCGCGGCCACCGCGTGATGACCGTCGCGCCACGCTACAAGGCCTACGCCGACGCGTGGGAGACCCCGGTCCGCGCGCGTTACCACCTCTTCGGGCAATGGCACGAAGTCGGCTTCTTCCACTGTCTCCGCGACGGCGTGGACCACGTGTTCGTCGAGCACATGGCGTTCGAGCGGCCGGGGATCTACGGCAACGACCGCGGCGCGTGGTCCGACAACCTCTTTCGTTTCGCGCTCTTGTCGCGTGCTGCGTTCGACGCGGCGCTGAGCGTTCCCGTCGAAGGCGGTACCTTCGGCCAGGACGTGGTCTTCCATGCCAACGACTGGCACGCCGCTCTCGTGCCGGTCTACCTGAAGGCGCTCTACCAGAACGTCGGGCTCTTTCCGAACGCGGGGTGCGTGCTCGGCCTGCACAACCTCGGTCACCACGGCACCTCGGCGCGCAGCGAGTTCGACGGGCTCGACCTCGCGCAACGCTGGTGGCCCACCGTCGACTACGACGGCAACCTCAACGTATTGAAGGGGGGCATCGTGGCGGCGGACAAGCTCGTCGCCGTGAGCCCGACTTACGCTCGTGAGATTCAGTCCGGCCTCGGCTTTGGGCTCGACGGGCTCTTGCACTTCCGCCGCGCGGACCTCCACGGCGTCTTGAACGGCATCGACGACACCTGGGATCCGACCACCGACCCCCACATCGCGGCGCACTTCACGGCCGATGACCTCTCGGGGAAGGCCACGTGCAAGAAGGCGCTGCAAGCGGAGCTGGGGCTGCCGCAGCGCCCACGGACGCCGCTCATCGGGCTCATCGCGCGTCTCGACCACCAGAAGGGCATCGACCTCGTGATGGAGGTGATGCCGTGGCTCATGAGTCAGGACGTGCAAGTCGCCATGCTCGGCAGCGGTGGCGCTCAGTACGAGCAGTTCTTCCGGGACAGTCAGCGCCTCTGGCCGAACCGCGTGCGGGGCGTCGTGGGCTTCAACGAGAAGCTCGCCCACCGCATCGAGGCCGGCGCCGACCTCTTCCTCATGCCGTCGCGCTTTGAGCCGTGTGGCCTCAATCAGCTCTATTCGATGCGTTATGGCACCATCCCGGTGGTGCACGCGACGGGCGGGCTCGCCGACACCGTCGAGACCGTCGATCCAGCCGCCGATCGCGGCACGGGCTGGGCCTTCCGTCGTTTCGACGCCGAGGCCTTCGCCGAGGCCATCGGTTGGGCGCTCCTCACCTACCGAAAGTACCCGGAGGCGTGGAAGGCCATTCAGCAGCGCGGCATGCGGCGTGACCTCTCGTGGGAACGGCGCGCCGCCGAATACGAACGGATTTATGCGGCGGCAGTGACCCACTGACGCTCGAATCGACTGAGGGCCTTCGGGGCTCCAGCACTCAAGGAAACGGGACTATGGCCACGATCGGACGCAACGACCCCTGCCTCTGCGGAAGCGGAAAGAAATTCAAGAAGTGCTGCATGGACTCGGGGCGCTTCACGGCCGCCTTCACGGTCGCGGACTCCGTCGCCGCCTTCGACGCCGTCGAGAGCTGGGCCTTCGACGACGGCCCGAGCGAAGAGGAGTTCGACCAGGCCAGCGAGGAGTTTCATGAGCTCCTCACCGACCGGCAGATGGACGTCGTCTACGACGATTCGAGCCCCTATGGACAGCCGGTCCAGCACCTCATGGCCTACTGGCTGACCGTCGAACGCGTCCGCAAGAACGGGCGACGCGGAATCGACGAGCTCCTCGACGGGCCGTTGCCGTCCGACCGGGTCCGCGCGTGCCTCGAGACCCTGTCCAAGACCCCGCTGCGACTCTACCGCCTCGTCTACGAGGGCGATCAGGTCACCGGGCTCGTCGACGTTCTGTCGGGTGCGGCCTACCCGTGGCCGTCGCGCGAGCACGTCCCGGTACGACCGGCCGCGTTCGTCGCCTACCGGCTGCTCCCTGACGGCGCTGGTGGGGTCGTGCCTTGCCCGCCGTACGTCGCGTACGACGAGTCCTTCGGAGAGCAGCTCTCGTCCGAGATCGCCACGCTGGTCAAGATGGGCGCCGACGCCGAGACCCCCGAGTCCGAGTCCGACATCTTGCGCGACTTCCCGCCGATGGCTGCCAAGGCGTGGGCCGACTTCGTGTGCGAGCACCTCGGCGTCGATCAGGACGAACACGTCCACGACGAGTCCTGCGACCACGACGACGAAGAGCTCGGCGCGGCCCGCTTCACCGTGACCGACGCCGAGGCGCTGGCCGCCTTCATCGACGCCTCGGACCAGTTCGAAGCCGAAGACCTCCAGGAGGACGGCAAGCCACCGTCGCTCGAGTTCGGCCGGGTCTGGAGCTGGCAGGACGGTGACGCGGTCGTTCAGCTCGTCGACGGCGTGCTCCACTTGGAGTCACCGGTCGACTCACTCGAGGCCGACGTCGAGACCCTCACGGCGCTGCTCGGAGAGCTCGCCATCTTCGAAGACATGGACCTCGAGCCGACGGACTACGAGTTCGAATCGGAGTCCTGGGAGGTCGTCGACGAGCCCGGACTCCTCGCCGCCATCGCGGCCTCGCCGTCGTTCACGCCCATGGATCTCGACGCGCCTGGCCAGCCGGCGGGGCTCAAGCACTGGGCCATCATCCGCGAGAAGACCCCCGAGGAGACCGAGGAGGGCTCCGATGCCGTCATCGGGGAGATGTCTATCGGAGACGGCATCCTCGAGATGTGGAGCGCACCCGAGACCTTCGAGGCGGCCGAGACGCATCTCGTTCATCTGCTTGGCGATTTCATCGAGCCGCACGAAGACGACGAAGAGTCCTGAGCTCGTGGACGTGGGCTGAGCGTCACCCGTGAGCTGGCGTCCACCTAAGCTCGGGCTCAGCTTCACGTTGGCCGCCGCGCTCGGGGCCTGCAGCGATGGTGGGACGTCCGCCAATGTGACCGCGACGGCCGACGTCGCTTCAGTGGACGTCGTCGTCGATGTCGTCGACGTTGGCGTCGGCGTTGCCGGGGACGTCGACACGCCAGAGACCACGGCCGTCCCCGATGTCTTCGAAGCGGACGACGCCGCCGATGGCACGGACGTCCCCGATGCCCCGGTGGTCGAGTCGACCGACATCGCGACGGTCGACACGGGCGTCCTCGACGTCGTGTCGCCGGACGTGGGCGAGGACGACCTCGGCGCCGTCGACGTAGCGCCCCCGTTCGACCCGGGACCGGATCCGTGCGCTGAGGTCGACCAGTTCGGCCCGGTCTTCCCCGGCGACGTGGCCACGTTCGCCGGCCAAGACGCCCTCGCGGCGTGGCCGCCGTCGGGCCTCGTCTTCGTCGGCAGCAGCTCGATCCGGCGCTGGGAGCGCCTCGCGGAGGCCTTCTCCGGATACCGCCCCATCCAGCGCGGGATCGGCGGCGCGCAGCTCGGCGACATCGCTCACCACGCGAAGACGCTCGTGATTCAGCACTCCCCGCGGGGCGTCGTGGTCTTCGCGGGCACGAACGACCTCGCCTTCGGTGTCGATCCTGGCGTCGTCCTCGCCCGGTGGAAGTGTCTTCGCTGGCGGATCGGCACCGCGCTCGGGTGGAGCCTCCCGGTCTTCTTCATCCCGGTCACCCCGACCCCGGCCCGCTGGGCGCAGTGGCCCATCGCCAACACCTTCAACGAGAGCGTCGCGGCGCTCGCGGACGGCGATCCTGGGCTCGTCGTCATCGACACCTCGCCGGCCTTCCTCGCGACGGGGGCACCGCCGGCCGCGTCGCTCTTCGACTCCGACGGGCTCCACCTCAGCGAGAGCGGCTATGCCTTGTGGGAGAGCCTCATTCGGCCCGCGGTCGAGGCCGTCCTGGCGCCGCTGCCGCCTATGGTCGCGTCGCCGCTCCCGGCCGGCACGCGTGTACGCATCGATCTCGGCCCGACCAACCCCGAGGACGGCGGGGTCACGCCATCGCCCGACTACCTCGGAAACCACTGGAACAACTGGCACGCGATCGAAGGTGGCGACGACGTCCTGCCGGGTGAGCGGCTCTCCGGCCTCGTCACGACTGCCGGCGAGCCGACCTCGCTTTCGCTCGTGGTCTCGGGCGGCTTCCTCGTGAACGGCCGCCAGAACGGCGGGCTGCTCTGGCCAGACGCGGCCCTGCTCGGCGACTTCGCGGTCGGCAGCGCGACGGGCGACTATTTCTACATCGAAGCCAACGCCGACAAACCCGGCGCGCTCTGGCTGGACGGCCTCGACCCCGAGCGCACCTACACCCTCCGTCTCTACGCGACGCGCGACTTCGGCGAGCTGCGTCGGACGCAATACACCGTCACGGGTGGTCTGGCCGCGGTCAGCACCACCCTTCAGACCTCGGGCCCGGGCGCCGGCAGTGCGACGCCGAACGGCAACGACGACACCATCGCCGAGCTGACGGGCCTCGTCCCGGACGCCTGGGGACACCTCTTCATCGACGTCGACATCGACGCCGGGACCTTCGCGTATCTCTCCGCGCTCGAGGTCGTCGTCGAGGACTAGGGTGGCTTGATCTTGCCGTCGTGGCGGCCATACTCACGTCATGGTTCACCCACCCGGCACCACCCAAAGCGAAGCGTGGCTCGAGGACGTTCCTATTCCGGACGTCTCGAAGCTGGTCACGGAAGACGACACCCCTGTGGACAACATCTTCAGCGAACGACAGATGTCTCTCCTCGTTGCGTCGCTCCACGGCGGTTGGACCCCCATGCGTGACGGAGCGCCCCGACCGTTCTTGGCGCTCGCCAACGTCGGGATATTCGCGAACACCAAGGAGCCCCCGGTCGTTCCGGACGTGCTCCTGAGCCTCGATGTCGAGCCCCCAGCCGATCCGACCGCCAAGGAGACCCGTTCCTACTTCGTTTGGGAATTCAGTAAATTCCCGGATGTGGTGATCGAGATCGTCTCGAACCGTGAAGGCGGCGAGCTTGCGCAAAAGCGGCGACGCTACGCCAAGTATCGGATCCCGAATTACGTCGTCTACGACCCGTTCCATTCTTTGAGCGAAACGACCCTTCAAGCCTTCCGGCTAGCTGGGGACCTCTACATCCCGAACCGCACCCTCGAGTTCGAAGGCACGGGGCTTGGAGTGACGCTCTGGACCGGGGAGTGGCAACGCATGCAAGGAACCTGGCTCCGGTGGGTCGACTCACAAGGCAACCTGCTACCGACGAGCGAAGAGCGCGCCGAGGCAGAGCGTGAGCGCGCCGAGGCAGAGCGAGAACGCGCCGAGGCAGAGCGAGAGCGCGCCGAGGCAGAGCGAGAGCGCGCCGAGGCAGAGCGACAGCGCGCGAGCCGCCTCGCCGAGAAGCTACGTGCGCTCGGGATCGACCCCGACGCCCCCTGACGGCGCCATCGAAGGGGCGAGCCAGCCTTACTTCGCGGTCGTCCTCGACGACCGGTCGCACGCCGCGCTCGCTCGACTGTCGCGTTGTGTCCTCGTCGTCGCCCATCACATGACCGTGGTGTACGGCACGAGCCGCGCGGCCGACTTGCCGGCGCGCTTCACGGGCGCGGACCTCGGGCGGGAGTACGAGCTCGTGGCGACACGGATCGTGCTCCGAAGCGACGGCCACCTTCAAGCGGCGGCCGTGGGCCTCGTGCTGCCCGACGGCCACGTCGTGACCGATGGGATCTCGGTCAACGCCGTCCCGCACGTCACGATCGCGCTCACGCCGGGCATGGCCGCCGCCAGAGACAGCAACGCGCTGCTCGAGAGCACGCCGGAGCGCCCGGATCAGCGCTGCTCGTTACGTCTGCGTGGGCGGCTCGAGCGGGTCGACCCGTGAGCCGTCAGCGGAATCGAGCGAAGATCTGCGTGATGACGTAGACCGGTTCCGGGCCGCCCGTCTCTTGAAACACGCCGACGCCGACGTGGGTCACGTCCGGGTCCAGGATGTTTCGGAGGTGGCTCGGGCTGCGCACGAGGTCGGCGTGGACGGAGTCGGGTGACGGCCCCATCGCGATGTTCTCGAGCGCGAGGGTGTGGACGACCTCGGCGCGCCCCAGGCGGTCGCCGAGGCCGCCTCGGGTCGGCGACTTGTGGCCGAAGAAGCTGGCTTTGGCCATGTCGGCCGAGTGCTGCTGGGCCTCGTCCGCGAGGACCAGGGAGAGCTGGAGTGGGGGTAGCCCCATGGACTGCCGCGTGTGGTTCAGCAGCATCAGCGAGCGCTTCTCGGCGTCGACCGCGCTCCCGACTGTGAGCGCAGCGGGGCGCAGGCGCAGGGTAGGGACCTCGGGCGCCTTGCCCGCCTCGCCGACGTGGACGTCGAGGAGGTTCAGGACCTGCGTGCCGAAGCGGTCGCGGGCTTGGACTTCGACGGCGTAGCGGCCGGGGCCGTCGACGAAGCGCAGGGTGCTCCAGAACAGGTGGCCGCGGGCGCGGGGTTCGACTTCGTAGACGCGGCCTTCGGGGCTCGCGACGAGTACGCGGGCGGAGTCGAGGCCGGCCGCGAGGCGCCCGTTCAGGAGGAAACGTTCGCCGACCGACAGCGACTTCGGGAAGCGTCCCATCTCCGCGCCGCGGCGTACGAAGAGGAGCGCGACGGTGCGGGAGTCGGGCTCTCGGTCGGGGCCCTTGGCGACGCCGACGCCGAAGTGGGTCATCGATTCGGCGTCGATGCGCGACCGGAGTAGCTCGCGGACGGGGCGCAGCACGTCTTTGCCGCGCACCACGTAGCGGATGGGGACGACGTAGGCGTCGCTGACGCCGGCGGCGATGAGCGCGTCACCCGGTTCGCCGTCGCGCGCGGCGTAGAGTCGTGCGGCGTCGACCAGCGGGGCGTCGAGCAAGGGCTCCGAGCGCCGAAGCTGATCGAGGACGGCGTTCCCGACGACGGCTTCGCTCTCGGTGAGCTTCAGGTCGGTGAGCTCCGGGTGCCAGACGGATCGCTGAAAGGGCGACTCGGCGAGCGCTGCCGTCGGGACTAGGAGGAGGAGGAGGGTGGGGAGCAACTTCAGGATCATGGGGCCCCCGAGACTAGCGACAAGGCGCCGAATGCGCCACATCGCTACGGCCGAAAAGCGCGTGAACTGAAAGACTTGCTGAGATCGAGGCACCGGTGGTGATCCGAGCAGCGCCAGAGCGTCGTCGGGGCCGCGATCACAACCCATCGGGTTGTTGATGACAGCCGCGCGTCCCGGGGAGTAGCTTCGATGGCGCCCCTGACCCTGGAGAAGCGCGTGGCCACCGTCGAAGAACTCTGCAGAGCAGCCAAGGCCGGCCAGACGGCCCTCGCGACCGCCTCGAGCGAGCGAAAAGACACGCTCTTGCGCACCATCGCCGCGCACCTCGAGCGGGACGCCACGTCCGTCCTGACCGAGAACCAGCGCGACGTCGACGCCGCGACCACCGCCGGGCTCTCCCCGGCCCTCATCGACCGGCTCCGCCTCGACGACCGCCGCGTCCATGCGCTCGCCAGCGCCGTGCTCGACATCGTGAAGTTGCCGGACCCAGTGGGCGAGGTCGAGCACTCGTCCATACGTCCGAACGGGCTCCGCGTCGGCCGCATGCGCATCCCGCTCGGCGTCGTGGCGATGATCTTCGAGGCGCGCCCGAACATCGTCGTCGACGCGTCGGCGCTGTGTTTCAAGTCCGGCAACGCCGTCGTGCTGAAGGGTGGCAAAGAGGCCGCGCACACGAACGCGGTCCTCGCCCGCATCGTGCACGGCGCGCTCGAGGCCTCCGGCTTCTCGCCCGACGTGCTCGCGCTCCTCACCTCGCGCTCGGACGTCGACGAGCTCCTCGTGCAGCAGGACACCGTCGACCTCGTCATCCCGCGCGGCGGAGAGAGCCTCATCCGTTCGGTGGTCGCCAAGAGCCGCATCCCGGTCGTGCAGCACTACAAGGGCAACTGTCACCTCTACGTCGACGACGGCGCCGACCTCGCGATGGCGCGCCGCATCGTCCTGAACGCCAAGGCCCAGCGGCCGAGCGCCTGCAACGCCCTCGAGACGCTGCTCGTCCACGAATCCGTGGCCGCCGCCTTCCTGCCGGCTGCCTTCGCCGAGCTGCAAGCGGCGCGCGTGGAGCTCCGGGTCTGTCCGCGCACGCTCGCCGCGGTGGCGGGTCAGACCGTCGCGGCGGCGCTCCGCGAGGCCACCGAGTCCGACTGGCACGACGAGTTCCTCGACCTCGTGCTCGCCGTGAAGGTGGTAAAGGGCTACGACGACGCGGTCGCCCACATTCGCCGCTACGGCAGCAACCACACCGAGGCCATCGTCACCGAAGACTACGGCCGCGCCACCCGCTTCGTGAACGAGATCGGTTCGAGCTGCGTCCTCGTCAACGCATCGACGCGATTCAATGACGGTGGCGAGCTCGGGCTCGGTGCGGAGATCGGCATCAGCACGAGCAAGCTCCACGCCTACGGGCCGATGGGCCTACGTGAGCTCACGACACAAAAGTGGGTCGTGAACGGCATGGGCCAGGTGCGAAGCTGATGGTCGTGGGCCGCTCCTCCATCTCCGACCAGCCCCGCTCCGAAGCGGAGAACCAGCGCTACTACGACACCTTCGCGGCCCAGTACGAAGCGCACCGCCACGACGGCTACCACCGCTGGCTCGACACCCGCACGGTCTCGCTCTTAGGGCCGCTGGTCCGCGGCCGCGAGACCCTCGAAGTCGGCTGCGGCACCGGCCTCCTCCTCCGCGAGGTCCACGGCCTCGCCGCCCGCGCGCGCGGCATCGACCTCTCGGACGGCATGCTCGAACACGCCCGCCGCCGCGGCCTCGACGTCGTCCAGGGCTCGGCCACGGCGCTCCCCTTCGACGACCACACCTTCGACGTCGTCTACAGCTTCAAGGTCCTGGCCCACGTCCCCGACCTGCGCACGGCCTTCCACGAGATGACGCGCGTCTGCCGCCCCGGCGGCCACCTCGTCCTCGAGCTCTACAACAAACGCTCGGCCCGCTACTGGATCCGCAAGCTGAG
>JADMJS010000406.1 GCA_018780435.1 Myxococcales bacterium | reverse complement strand
GGAGCGACCGGCGCGGTGGGCGCGTCCGCCGGGGGTGGCGCCGGAGCGACCGGCGCGGTGGGCGCGTCCGCCGGGGGTGGCGCCGGAGCGACCGGCGGCGCGGGCGCGACCGGGGGAGTGGGATGCAGGGTCGCCCACCCGACCAGCGCCCGAGCCGCTGTGAGTGCCACCGTCGCCGTCTCACGATCGTAGAAACGAGACGCGTCACCGCCGAGAGGCGACTCGCCGGTGGTGAGCGCGTGCCGGTCGAGGGTGCGAGCGGCGGCCCAGAGCTCCGCCGGCGGCGCCGCGCCATCGCGCGTGAGGGCTTCGAGCGCCGACGTGCATGCCCGGTCTCGGGGCGCTTGAACTCGTAACGCCGCCAATCGGGCTCGGAGGGCGAGGTAGGCGGCCTCCCGGGCCGCCGTGACCGCCGCGGCGTGGTCGGCGGCGTCGGCGAGCGCCCCAGCGGCGCCCAGTGCCGCGATGGCCTGTGACATCCAGGCGTTAGGGGACATCGGCGCAGGCTCGGCGCGTGTCACCGGCGGTCGCGGACGTGGGGGAGGCGCGTCGGTGAACGTGGTGGCGTCCGTCCCCGTCGCCCCCGTCCAGCCGAAGACGAGCTCGACGCTGCCGGTGTGCACGTGACCGGACGCGCCCGTGGCGCTGTGCGCGCCCGTGTCGTCCCGAAGCGCATACTGAGCCCGCAGAAGCACGTCCGGCGTGAATGCCCAGCCGACGAGCGCCGTGTAGCGTTCGAGGCGATCCGCAGTGAACGCGGGCGGGGTCGGATCGCCCGGTTCGGGCCGAAAAGTGGGCTTTGGGAGGCCGACTTGATCGAAGCGGAGACCAAGGCGGAGCTGATCGTGATTCGCGGAAAGCCCAACGCTGAGCCCACCTTCCGCGACGAGCGCGTAAGGGATCCCCCAACGGCGAAGCTGGTACTCGATGTCGAGGCCGAGTGCCCAGCCGCCGTCGAGCGGGATGGCAGACGACAGGCCCGCGTGAAGGAGATCGGTCCGGTTTTCGGGCCCGGTACCGTTCTGGCCGCTCATCCAGGCGATCGAGAGCGCGATGGGGTAGCGAGGTCCAATGAGCCCGGAGCCGAGGTCGAGGTGAACCCGTGCGCCGAGCAGAAGGCTAGAAAACACGCTAGCGGCGTCGGCCGGCGCGACGGGGTCGAAGCTCGGAGAGTCGAGCCCCGAGAGCGCGAGAAGCGTCACGCCGAAGGGTACCCTCCTCGACGGCGCATCCCAGCGAAGCGAGAGCCCCTGGTCCACGAGCCCGCGATCCCCGAAAAAACGCTCGGTTGTTAGGGTCGAGTCCGTAAAGCAACGCTGATGGGGTCTCTGGGCCGCGATGCCCGGCCCCGCGCGGAAGCGGCCGATCCGAAGGTGGAGTCCCCCCCAGGTCGCTTCGTCGTCGCCTCCGGTACGGCCAAAGCGGGCATCGAGATAAGCCTCCGAGCCGGCGGCCGTCGGGGACGTGCCCGGTGTGACGAGATCGGCGGCGTCGAGAGCCACGACCACGCCTAGAGTGGGGGTCAGCGCCGCGTCGAGCCCGAGGCGCACCTCGCGGGCCTCGAAGCCCGCCTGCGGCAGTTCGAGCGCGGCCTCGGGCAGCAGAACGGACAGCGCTGCCCGCGCCTCGAAGGCGACGTCATCCCGTCCAGGAGTCGAAAGGCCGCCCGGCCCGCCGGGGTCGGCGAGCGACAGACACGTCACACAACACAGGCTGAAAGGATCCATGCGTCAGTCGCCGCCCCGCGGAGTCAAGGTCGCTCTCTCTGAGCTCCACAAAGCGTGAGGGGCAGCGGCGGCGTGTGTTCACGAGGCCCACGCCGCTCTCCACCTTCACCGCGGACCGCGTCAATCGAGACCGAGTCGCTCCATGTCGTCTTCATCGAGCCCGAGGAAGTGCCCAAGCTCATGCAGCAGAGTGATCCGCACTTCCTCAACGAGGTCCTCCCGCGTGTCGCAGGTTCGTTCCAGGTTGCGCTTGTAGATGTAGACGAAGGACGGCATCGCGCTGCGGGGATCGTCGATCGTACGGTCCGGGAGCGGAACGCCGTCGAAGTACCCGAGCGCGTACATATTGATCGGCGAGCTGGTGTCGCGGA
>JADMJS010000427.1 GCA_018780435.1 Myxococcales bacterium | reverse complement strand
TCACGGACTTCGCCCGCTTCGGCGACCACGGCTACTACTTCGTGATGGAGTACCTTGAGGGCGAGACTCTCGGACGCCGCATCAAGCGCCTCGGCCCGATGGCACCGGGTCGTCTCGTCCATATTGGCTGCCAGATCGCCGACGCCCTCGCCGCCACCCACAGCAAAGGCATCATCCACCGCGACTTGAAGCCCGACAACGTGTTCCTCACGCATCGCCGGGCCGACGCGGACTTCGTGAAGGTCCTCGACTTCGGTATCGCGGCGATGATGGAGCCCGGCGAACACGCGATTGGGCTCACCGATCACGGCGCCATGCTCGGCACGCCAGCTTACATGTCGCCGGAGCAGGCCACGGGCATGGCCGCCACCGCTCAGTCCGACATCTACTCCCTCGGGATCTTGCTCTACGAGATGGCGACGGGATCGGTCCCTTTCCGCGACCAGAACGCCATGAGCGTGCTCGAGATGCACCGCGCTCGGGAGCCGATGGCCCCTCGCGCCGCCCGGCCCGACCTCGACATCCCAGAGGGGATCGAAGCCGTCATTCTGAGGGCGCTCCGCAAGTCGCTGTCGCAGCGCTATTCATCGATGCGCGAGGTCCAATCGGACCTCATGGACGCGTTGCCCGCGGCGACCATCGAGACGGGACCACCCGGCTCACGCAGCTACAACTTCTACGCCGACGGGGGGCGCCGCGAGGACCTCGACACGCCCGACCGCGAGCCGATCGAGTGGCTCGAGGCCGAAGAAGCGCTGGTCCTCTTGGACTCGGACGTGGCGCGCGTCTCGGACTCGGACCCGGACTTCACCGCGCCCCTCCCGCTACGTCGGGACGACCCGGGTCCCACCACGGCCCTACCTATCGCGCCCGCTCGATCCGCAGCGCCGTCGGGTGCGCGAGAGAGAGCGCCCAAGAGTGCGCCCGTCATCACGTCGGTACCGCGAGACGATGGCTTCGGGTCCCCGTCGACGCTCGGCGACGATCCGACCTTCGTTCGGCCCGCCCTGCAGTCCTTCGAGCCGGCGCCGACCCCACGACCGAGCGGTACCGGGCCCGTCGGCGTCGTCATCGAGATCCCCGTCCCGGGCGCCGCGGCCGCGCGGCGAATGGCGCGGTCCGACCGGCCCTCCCCGGCACCCACGGAGCGCATCGGACATCGCCGCCCCGTGACCCATCGCCCTTGGGTGCTCGCGGGGATCGGCTTTGTCGCCACCGTCGCCCTGTACGCGCTCATGACGGTGGTGATCCGGGCCACGACACCGACCCCGGCGGTGCCGGCTGCTGTCGCCCGCGTAGAGGCGACGGCGCCGCTCCCCGTCGCGCCGGAGTCGAACGCCCCGACGACACAGCCTCCGCCCGCGGCGATTGTCGCGGCGCCGGTCGAGCCCGTCGCGGAACGCCCAGCCGGCCCCGCTCCCGTTGAAGCCCTTCCGAGCGGAATCGCGCTTCGCGGCACGGAAGGCGAGGTTCACGCCACCATGCGGCCTCTCGCGGAGCTCCTGGAGCCTCGCGACGTCGAAGTCCCGGAGGCCCGCGTGCGAGCCGGCGTCGCGCTCACGACCGCGACCGTGATCGTGAAGGTCGAGACGGACCCACCCGGCGGCACCGTGACCCTCGCGGGCGTCGTCCTCGGCGACGCCCCGGTCGATGGCGCCGTCGCGACGGAAGGCCCCGGAACGGCGCTGATCGTCGAGAAGGCCGGCTATCAGACCGTGAAGCGCACGCTGACGGCCGCCGACGGCCCGCTGCTGGTCGTAAAGCTGCGGAAGCGCGGCGGTGGCGGCGGTGGCGGCGGCGGCGGTGGAGGATACGACAAGTGGTGATGCCGACGCCTCGCGAACACGCATGGTCCAGAGCGGGCTCTTGGCGCCGACTCGCGCTCCCTCTCGTCGTCCTGCTCGCGCTCCTCACGAGCGCCTCAGCGTTCGCCCAATCGCGTCAGGACAAGGCCCGCGAGCAGTTCGAGAAGGGCCGCCAGCTCTACGCCGAGCGCAAGTTCGACGAGGCGCTCGAAGCCCTGATGGGGGCTTACGTCCTCGATCCGAACCCGGTGCTCGTCTACAACATCGCCCGCATCCACGAGGACAAAGACGATCTCGAGAACGCCGTCCGCTTCTTCGAGAACTACCTCAAGATCTCACCCAAGGCGCGGGACCGGGTCGCGGTGAAGAAACGCATCGCCGCGCTCCAGAAGGTCATCAAGACGCGGCCACCGCGCGGCTATCTCTCGCTGGAGTCGGTCCCTTTCGGTGGGACGGTGCGGGTGGACGGGCTCGTCGTGGGCCAAACGCCGCTCTCGGCGGTGCCGCTGACGGCGGGGCGGCACGCCGTCTCGGTGCAGCTCGACGGCTACGACGATTGGACCAGCGACATCGCCGTCACCGGGGGGCGCACCCTTCAGCTCACGGCGCCCCTGAAGGACCGGCCGTCGCCGACAACCATCGACACCATGCCACCCGGCGCCGAAGCGACGTTGCTGACGAGCCCGCCCCAGCCGCTCGGCCGGTGCCCATGCTCCGTCCTCCTCTCGGCCGGGACGCACACGATACGGGTTACCGCGCTCGGGCACCGGGAGAAGCTCCAGACTCTCGAGAAGCGCCCCGGCGAGCCCTTGGCGATTCGGGTGACGCTCGACGCGGAGCAGGCGACGGGCGAGCTCGACGTGACCTCGGTCGTCCCCGGTGGCCGCCTCCGTATCGACGGTCAAGACGCCGGGAGCCTCCCCCTACCCGGCCCGGTGCTCCTCAAAGCGGGTGTCGTCGTGGTCGAGGTCGCCGTCCCGGGGCATGAACCTCACGTCGAGCGTGTGGTCATCCCGGCGGGCGGGCGGGCGTCTCTCATCGCACGGCCGCGGCCCCTCGGCGGCGGCGGGGCGACGGTGGTGGTCGGTGACGAGGGTGGCAGTGGCCTTTCAACGGGCGGCTATGCGCTTATCGGGGTCGGCTCGGCCGCGGTCGCGGCGGCGATCGCGCTGCACGTGGTGGCGCTCTGGCAGGACTACGACTTCGAGAGCAACGGCGACTACAAGCGCGATCCCGCGACCGGTCTCTTGCTCCGAACCGACATCACGCGGCTGGACGCGTTCGCCGCCGAAGAGACGGCAAAGAAGCTCGAGCTTGGCGCGATCATCGCCTACTCGATCGGCGGCTCGGCGCTGCTCGCCGGCATCATCATGGCGGCCATCGACACCGATTCAGACCTCGAAGTGCTCGGCGGCGTCACACCGAGCTTCATGGTCACGCCCTCCGGTGTAAGCTTCGGCCTGAACGTCGACTACTGAGCCCGAACTCCCGGCTCAGGAAGGCGTCCCCATCGCGCGACGAGCCGAAATCAGCCCGCCGCCACGACCTTTCCCACGCGAGCGCCTATGGACTCGAACACGCCCTCTGATCGCGCGACGTTGCCTTCGCTCGAACGCCGTCATCTCCTCGCTCTCGCTGGCGTGACGGGAGTCGGCCTCTGCGCCGCGCTCCCCGCCGCGTTGACCGCCCTATGGCCCGGCGAGCCGAGCGACACGGCGGCCGATGTACCCCTCGGCGCCGTCTCGCGCTTCCCAGCCGGCTCGACGACACTGGTCACGGTCAAAGCGACCCAGCGTGATGGCTGGCTCTCGCGACGCGACGAGGCGATCGGCGCCGTCTGGGTCGTCGCCGGCGCGGCGCCGGGCCAGTTCAGCGTGCTCTCGACCATCTGCCCTCACCTCGGATGCCAGACCGTGGTCAAGGACACCGGCTTTGTGTGCCCCTGTCACGACAGCCGCTTTCAGAAAGACGGCGTGCGCGACACCTCCGTGCCGAACCCATCGCCGCGCGACCTCGACGTTCTGGAGCACCGCGTCGACGGTGACACGCTGTACTGCCGCTATGTGCGCTTCAAGGTCGGAGTCCCCGGCAAGGTGGCTGTCGGCGCCCTTGCCTGTGCCTCGCTGCGTCGGACTTCGGAGAGCGCATGATCTCGCGATTACTCCAGAATCTGGACGCGGGTACCGGGCTCCTCTCGGCGTGGCGCCGCTCCCAAGAACGCCCGATTCGCTTGTCGCTCGGCGACGCACTCTTGCCGTGCATCGCCGCCATCTTCCTCGTGATGGCGGTCACCGGCATCGCGATGGCCTTCCACTACGCCCCGACGACGACGGACGCGTGGCCGTCGGTACACCGCCTCGTGAACGAGGTCCCCCTCGGCGCGTTCATCCGCAGCGTGCACGAGGTCGGCACCAGCGTCCTCATCGTGCTGCTCGGGCTCGCGGTGGTGCACGGCGTCCTCACGGCCAGCTACCGGTCGCCCCGTGGCGCCGCGTGGCTCGGCCTCGTAGCGCTCCTCGGTGTCCTGCCGCTCTTCCCGATGACCGGCAACCTCCTCCCGTGGGACGAGACCGGCTTCTGGCAGACGCAGGTCGAAGCATCGGTCATCGGGAACATGCCGGTCGTCGGCGACATCGCGGCCCGAGTCCTCCTCGGCGGGGCCGCGATCACGAACCTCACCCTCACGCGCTACTACGCCCTCCATGTCTTCGTGGCGCCGCTCATCTTCTGGCTCCTCCTGCGCCTCGCGTGGACGCGCCGGACGGCACCGCGCGACGTGGACGACGGCGAGGCCTACGGCCGACGTCAGTTCTGGCTGGAGCTCGCCGCCTCGGCGCTGGTGCTCGCCGTCCTCGGCGGGCTCGCGGCGTGGCTCCCGGCCCCGCTCGACGCTCCGGCTGACGCGGCGCGGGGCGTGGACGCGCGACCGGAGTGGTACTTCATGCCGCTCTACGCGCTCCGCAAGGCCTTCGAGGGGCCGGCGGAGGTACTAGGCACGGCCGCGATCCCAGGCCTGCTCGGGGCCATCCTGGCCGCGATGCCGCTCCTCGACCCCAAAGGCACGCGTAGAGCCCTCTTCGGGGGCGTGCTAGGGCTCGCCGTGGTCGCGCTCGGCGCACTGACGGCCATGGCGATGAAGGCGGACCATGAGAACTCGGCCTACCAACAGGATCTCACGAAGGTGGCGGCCCGGGGCGTGCTGGCGACGGGCTACGCCAAACGCGCGGGCTCACACGCGGCGGTGGACGGCACCATCCCGCTCTATCAGGGTGCGATGCTGTTCGAGCGGGAGGCCTGCAGCTCGTGCCACGTCAGCGCGCTCGGCTCGCCGGAGACCCCCAAGGGCCCGGACCTACGCGGCTTCGGCTCGCGCGCCTGGGTGAAGCGCTTCCTCATGAACCCGAGCGCGCCCGAACACTTCGGGCTGACGGCGCTGAAGTACGACGAGAACACCGGCGTCGGGATGACGCCCTACGCCTCGCTTGGGGAGCCGGTGCTGACCGAGCTGACGGAGTTCCTCGTGTCACTGTCCGGGACGGTGACGACCGATCCCGTGATGGTCGCCGCAGGCAAGGCCCACTTCGAAGGCGGCGACTGTAGCGGTTGTCACGATCTCGAAGGCGGTGAGAGCACGGGTCCGCACCTCCGAGGGTATGGGAGCAACGCGTGGCTCGCGGCCGTCATCGCCGATCCGAACCACCTCGCTCATTATGGCGCCGCTGCCACGGAAATGCCGGACTACCCGCACCTCTCCGCGAGTGAGCTCCGCCTCATCGCGACCTGGATTCGCGATGCTATGCCTGACGATATTTCTGCGAGTACGCCATGACGTCCCACTTTCTCACCGGGGAGGAGCTCAGCGTCGCCGATCAGGCCCGCCTCCTCACGCTCGCCGCCGACATCAAGGCACGACCGGAGCGGTATCGACGCCGACTTGAGGGCCGCACGCTCGCGATGATCTTTCAGAAGAAGTCGACGCGAACGCGGGTCTCCTTCGAGGCGGGCATGTTTCAGCTCGGGGGTCACGCGCTCTTCCTGGGCGCCGACGACATTCAGATTGGGCGGGGCGAGACCATCTCCGACACGGCGCGGGTGCTCTCGCGCTACGTCGACCTCATCATGGCCCGGGTCTACGCGCATGCCGACGTGGAAGAGCTCGCCGCGACGAGCCGCGTCCCCGTCATCAACGGGCTCTCGGACCTCCACCACCCGTGCCAGGTGCTCGCCGATCTCCAGACCATCGCCGAACGTTTCGGCGCACTCGAACGCCGGCACCTAGCGTACGTCGGCGACGGTAACAACATGGCGCATTCGCTGCTCCTCGGCTGTGCGCGCGCCGGCATGAGCGTCAGCGTCGCGACGCCCGAGGGTTACGCGTGTCGGCCCGAGATCGTGGCGCGCGCTCGGGCGCAAGCGGCCGCCTTCGGCCAATCGATCGTGACCACGACGCGTCCGGCAGAGGCCGTGACGGGCGCCGACGCCGTCTACACCGACGTCTGGGCCTCGATGGGCCAGGAACAGGAGCAGGCGCGCCGCCTACGTGACTTCGCCGGCTTCCAGGTGGACGCAGCGTTGATGGCGCACGCGAAACCGACTGCCATCTTCCTCCATTGTCTCCCCGCCCATCGGGGCGAGGAGGTGAGCGCCGAGGTCTGCGACGGCCCTCAGTCCGTCATCTTTGACGAGGCCGAGAACCGCCTGCACGCTCAGAAGGCGCTCATGCTGATGCTCCTCGGGGAGGTGGATTCGTGATCACGATCACGTTGCCGGCGACGTGCCCCCACTGCCAGGCCACGCTCACGGCGTCGTCGGTGGTAACGCCTACCCCCGGCGCCGCGGTCAGGGTCGCCATCAAGGACTGGCGAATCTGGGCGTTCTCGTTCGGCGCGACCGTCGTGACGGGCGTCATCGCGGGCGCGCTGCACCTCGGTTCAAGCGCCGTGGGCGCAGCCGCGGGCGGCGTCGGCGGCATCCTCATCGCGCGACGGATGTCGCTCGTGCGGCTGTGTGGGGCGTGTGGGAAGGCGGTGAGTTGAGGGGCTTGTAGCCTAGCCAATGTAGATGCCGAGGCCGCTCAGCGTACCATTGACGAGCTGGGCTTGAACGCGCCGGTGCTGCGAAGGGCACGGTCCACCATCAAGGCGTTCATCGAGGATCGGTTCCTGGCGATGTGGGATGGGGTGGACGAGAGCGCTCCTGCGACCTGGCGACGAGTCGCCGACGAGGAGCTCTGCCTCGAGGCAGAGCACCTCGCAGCTTTCTGGACGTCTCGACGGGTGGCGATCGGAGATGCGACGGAGGCCTATCTCGCGCAGAATTCCGAGAATTGGTGACGCGTTCGAACAGTAAGTCTCACTTGGAGTAGCGGACGGTCACGAGTTGGCGCGCCGGCAACGGCCCCGGTGTCGTCTGCACCTCGCCGTGCGGCCAACGCACCGTGAGCTCATCGGCCGTCTCGGCGGCGCCGAGGCCGAGGTGAACGACGAGTGAGGAGGTACCTCCGAAGGAAGGGGTGCCGTGGACCCAGCGGGTGATGGTGCGGCCTGCGGCGCGGGCCGTGACGACGGCGCCGACGGCCGGGCGGTACCACGGGTAGTCGAGCGCCACCTTGAGCCACGCGCCTTGCGGCAAGTCGTTTCGGAGATGTTGCGGGCCGACGTCGGTGCTGGCGACGACGACGTCGATGTCGCCGTCGTCGTCGAAGTCGGCGAAGGTGGCGCCGCGCGCTTCCGTCGCGAGGTCGAGGCCGGAGCCGGGCGCGACGCGCCGGGTGAAGTGGCCCGTGCCGTCGTTGTCGAAGTAGAGGCGCTCTTGCGGGAGTGGGATCCCGGTGTGGTCCTTCGGGACCGCGTTCACGCAAAGGAGATCGACGTCGCCGTCGCTGTCGAAGTCGTGGAGGCCGACGCCCCACGCGGAGTACTGGGACAGCTCACCGAGTCCGCGGGCCGTCGCTTCGTTCACGAAACGGCCGTCCGGCTGCCGCACCCAGAGCTGGCCGCCGCCTTTCGGGAGGTAGTCGGAGACGAAGAGCTCGGGATCGCCGTCGCCGTCGATGTCGGCGGCGTCCGACCCCATCGCGGAGGTCTTGACCTCCATGCCGAGCTCCTTGCCGCGCTCGACGAAATGGCCTTTCGCGTCGCCGAGATAGATGAGGTCGCGCTGGTCGCCTTCGGTGCCGACGAAGAGGTCGAGCGGGCCGTCGCCGTTGACGTCCATGACCATCATCGACTGCACTTTCGTCGGCCCGGCGAGGCCGGCGGCGACGGTGTCGTCCACGAAGCCGGACTCGGCGTGGCGGAAGAAGGTCGGGACGACGGGCGGCAGCTTGTCCGGGGTCGCACCGGGCGTACACGGCGTCCCGTCGGCGAGGCGCCCTTCGGGAGAGCAGATGGGCACCATGCGGCCGTAGAAGAGGGAGAGGCGCCCGGTGTAGTTGAAGTCGCCGAAGGTCACGCCGCTCGCCGTGCCCGTGATGGGCAGCTCGGGCAAGCGGCTCGACGGCGTGAAGGTGCCGTCGCCCGCACCTTCGAAGAGGCGGAGACGGCCCGCGCCGTTCACGACGAGGACGTCGAGTGGGCGGTCGCCCGTGAGCTCGGCGACGCAGCCGACGTAGCCGCCATCGACGTCGATGGCGTCTTTGCGCTCGAAAGAGCCGTCGCCCCAGTTGAGCCACACGTCGAGGCCCGGCCCCGAGGGGAGGATGAGGTCGTCGTCGCCGTCGTCGTCGAGATCGGCGGCCGAGACGCCCGGGCCGGCGTCTTGGCCTGCCTCGAGGACGCCCGACCACGCGGTAATGTCCTGAAAGAGCAGGTCCGGGCGGGCCGCGGGTGCGGGGCCGCGGGGCCCGATCGGTTTTGGCGGGGGGACGTCGGGTGTCTCGGGCGGGGCCGCGCAGGCCGCGACGATCAGACTGACCAGGAGGAGGGCCGCGCGCCCGTTCGGGCTCACTGGACGGGCTCCGTGATGCGAGCGAGGCGGCGCGTCGGGACCGCCTCGTAGGTCACGGTCGTGCCGGTCGGGAAGCGGATTGAGAGGCGGACGGTCTCGGTCCCGCGTGGGAAGGCGAAGTAGGCCTCGGTCGCGGTCGCGCCGAAGAGGCCTTCGCCGCCCGCCTGGAGGATGCGGAGCTGCCGGGTGCCATCGGGGCTCTCCGCGGTGAGATGGGCGCCGATGGCGTCGGTGTTCGGGGCAGTGCCGACGAGGCGCACGGTGAGCCAGGGCCGGTCGTCACAGCCGTTCAGAAAGACGCGCGGCGGGCCGTCGGCGTTGCCGACGACGAGGTCGGGGAAGCCGTCGCGGTCGAGATCGCCGACGACGGGCGTGCGGCCCCAGTCGCGCGTGACGAGACCCGCCGCCGCGGTGACGTCTTCGAAGCGGCTGCCGTCCACGTTACGGAGGAGCACGTTCGACTGCTCGTCGCGGTTCAGGCGGTCGTCGGGGTCGGAGCCTTCGAGAAAGCCGTGGGTGACGAAGAGATCGAGGCGTCCGTCGGCGTCGGCGTCGAGGAAGAGCGCGCCCCAGCCGACGTCGTGGGCGGCCGTGAGCGTGTCGGCGCCGGCCGCGTCGGTGCGGTCTTCGAAGCGGAGGCCGCCGACGTTCTGGAGCAGCTTGTTCGTGTCCTTCCGCATGGCGGTGAGGAAGATGTCCGGCAGGCCGTCGCCCGAATAGTCGGCGATAGCGCCACCCATGCCCGCGACCGCGACACCCGCGCCGCTCGCCGTCGTGACGTCCTCGTAGAGCGAGGTCCCGCCGCCTTCCATGCGCCGGTTCCGATAGAGGCGGTCGCCTTGCAGCGGTTCGAGGCCGGGATAGTCAGCGATGTCGATGCCGAACTGCCACAGGAAGCGCGCGTCGTTGACCTCGTGCAGTTCGAGATCGAGGTCTCCGTCGAGGTCGACGAGGCTGACGAGGAAAGTCAGGTCGTCGACCGGCCGGGTGGGTAGCCACGTGGTCTCTTCGGTGAAGGTCCCCCCGGCCCCGCCGCGAAAGAGGAGCTCCCGCCCGGGCAGCTCCTTGCCCTCGAGGCCGACCCGCTCGAACTGATTGCCGACGGCGAGGTCGAGGGTGCCGTCGAGGTCGATGTCGCCGAGCGCGAGCGCGAAGGTGAGGAAGCGGAAACCCTGGCTCTGCGCCGCGACGCGGAGCTCGCGTTCGGCCGCGAAGGCGCCGCCGCCAAGCCCCAGGGCGACGAAGAGCTGTTCGCCGTTGGTCGTGACGAGGTCGCGGCGGCGATCGCCGTCGAGGTCCGCCACGACGACGGCCCGAGTCGACGGGAATTCGATCGTGCTCGGCCGGATGCTCTTCTGAAAGCCGAGCGGCCCGCGCCCGCCAGTGAGGTAGAGCGTGTCTTCGGTGAAGCTGTTCCCGAAGAGGAGATCGAGCGCGCCGTCGCCGTCGAGATCGGCGATGGCGACGGCCGGAAAGTCCTGGAGCGGCAACCCCGCGAACTCACTGGAGAAGCCTTCGTGAACGACGTCGATCCCGAGCGCCTCGGCCGACTCGGTGAAGACACCCGGCGCGGGCGCCCCGGCGCGGCAGCTCCGGCCGTTCTCGAGGATGAAGGGGCCGTCGGGGGCGGGGTCTTCGGCGCTGCAGGCGGCGAGGGCAAGCACGGTCGAGAGAGACGTGAGCGTAAGGCCTGGAGGCCGCCATCGGGGTTCGGGCTGGCGGCGGAAGGGCGGCATCGGGGTGGAGTCTACCGATCGGCGGCGGCGGCGACTACGAGTTCGTTTGCCTGGCTGGGGTCCGTATCGCCGACAGCCTCGCTCGAGTGAAGGTGCGTTCGGCTGCCTGAGCCGCGGTGAAGTCGCCGTCGAGGTCGACCTCGGTGACAGTGGGCCACGATGACCCAAACCCGAAGAATCCCCGTCAGGAGGAGCAGCCAAACCAGAACCCGGGCGAGCCGGTCTGGCTTCGCGGCGTCCATCACCGCGCCCCCCGGTGGCGCACCAAGTCTTCGAGTTCGGCTGTTACGGCGTCGTAGATCCCCCGAACTTCCGGCGCCGCCATGTCGATGGCGTCGCGGTGCCCGTCGACGACGGCCGTGTCCCCGCGGGCGACGGGGCCGGTCAGGACGTCCGCGGGTGAACTGGCCGTGGTGAGGTTTCGGGCCGTGCCCAGCACGAGGCTGCCGAGTGCGGCCGTCGCGACCGACTCGGGGACGCCGGCCGCGCCGAAGAGCTGTACCGCTCGGTGGACCAGGGCGACGAGGCCGTTCGAAGCCAGCGCGCAACCCGCGTGGTAGAGGCGCTTGCCGTCGGGCGCCGTCTCCAGATCGAGCTCGAAGTGCCAGCCGCCGAGCGCGGAGACCAGCTCGCGGGCCACGCCGAGGGCGAGCGGCTCGCCTTCGAGCGCGAACGCAACCCCTTGGAAGTGTTCGGGGGGTGACGTCTCCGCGCCGAAGGACTGGAGCGGGTGGCACGCAGCGACCGCCTTCGGCGCGGCGTGCTCTCGAAGCGCGGCCGACGGCGTCGCGCCCGACATGTGAAGCGCGAGGTGATGCGGGGCGAGGAGGCGCGGCGCGAGTGGGGCGATAGCGCGGTCCGGAACCGTGAAAATGACGAGCTCGGCCTCGGCAAGCGCCGTGGCGAGGGCCGTGGTCGGAACGCCGAGGACGTCGTCCTTGCCGAAGACGCCGAGTACTGGCCAGCCCGCCGCGTGTAGTGCGCCCGCCAGCGAACGCCCGAGGCGCCCCGGGCCGATGAGGACCGTGGCGGGGCGCGGGTTCACCGGTAGAGGCCCGCAGCGGCGATGTGGGCGAGCACGGCGCGGGGGACGATCCCAGCGATGGCCTCGGGGGTCCCGGCCGCGAGCGCGGCGCGGACGTCTCGGCTCGCCGCCGTGACCATCGTCGGTCCGGAGACGTAGCCGGCAGGCACGTCGTAGCCATCACGGCCGAGGATCCAGAGGCGCGTCGAGGCTTCGATGAGGTCCCAACGTTTCCAGAGGTGCCGCTCGGCCAGGATGTCGGCGCCGATGGCGAGGTCGAAGCGCGTCTCCGGGAAACGCGCCCGGAGCGCCGTGAGCGTGTCGACCGTCCGGGCTGGCTGCGGGAGGTGGCTCTCGAGGGTGCTGACGGCGACCCGCGTGGGGTCGAAGGGCACCATGGCGGCCTGGCACATCGCAACGCGGTCCCGTAGCGGCGCGAGCGCCTTCCCGAAAGCGTGCTCCGAACACGGCAGGAGCCACACGGCGTCGATGTCGGTGGTCGACAGAAGCCAGGCGACGACGGCGACGTGGCCAACGTGAGGCGGGTTGAAAGAGCCGCCGTAGAGGGCCACGCGGGCCGGGGCACGCTCTGGATCGACCGCTGCGAGCGACGGGGCGTCGGTCATGGCCGTGGGTAGAGCCGCCAGGGGCGCGCCAGCTCGTCGAAGGCCGCTTCGGCGGCGGCGAAGCCTCGGGTGAGCTCGGTGAGAGGCGCGCCGTCGCGCAGCGCCTCGCTCAAGCCCGGCTCGCCGAGGAGCAAGTCGATGGCCCGCCGGTCCGTGACGTATTCGTACTCCACCTCGCGCCACCGGGTGGCGTCCGGGAAGAGGCGACAGCACTGCCGCAACACGGCGAGGCCGAGTCGCACCGGCTGGAGTCGCATGCGGTCGGTGACGACGATCTGGACACCGCCACACGTCTGACGCGCGTGCTTCTGAAAGGTCGGGAGGAACACGTGGGGCCGGAAGCGGACGCCCACGAGCCCCTCGGACTCGAGCCCGGCGGCGAGGCGGAAGGGGTCGATCCCCGGCGCGCCAAAGACTTCGAACGGGGTCGTCGTCCCGCGTCCTTCCGAGAGCGATGTGCCTTCGATGAGGCAGAGGCCGGGGTAGACGGCGGCCGTTGTCAGCGTGGGCATGTTGGGAGACGGTGGGAACCACGGGAGCCCGGTCTCGTCCCACCAGAGCCCGAGGTGATAGCCGGTCATCGGGATGACGGTGGCAGCGCCGCCCGTCTGCATCTGGACGAGCTCGCCGAGGGTCATGCCGTGGCGCTGAGGCGTGTCGAAGGCGCCCACGAAGGAGCGGAGCGCCGGCACGACGTGGTTGCCTTCGACCGCGCCGCCGAGCGGGTTCGGGCGGTCGCAGACGATAGGCAGCACGCCCGCGTCTCGGGCCGCGAGCACCACCTTGGCGGCCGTTGCGACGTAGGTGTAGTAACGCGACCCGATGTCCTGGAGGTCGATGACGACCACATCAAGGCCCTCGAAGGCCTCCGCCCGTGGCGTGAGCGAGCCTTCGTGGTCGCCATAGAGGCTGACGACGGGGAGCCCGGTGACGGGATCGGGGCCGCCGTCGACCGGGATCATGTCCTGGGCCGCGCCCCAGAAGCCGTGTTCGGGTCCAAAGAGCCGTTCGACACGGGCGCCGGCCGCACGGAGCGCGTCGGCGGCAAAGACGAAATCACCCGTGAAAGACACGTGGTGGCCGAGGAGACCGACGCGTTTGCCGACGATGAACTTTCGAAGCTCGGGTTCGGAGGTGAGCCGCATGAGGCCGGTCTGAATCACGGTGGCTCTCCCGGCGCCGACGCGCCTCGTCCTGGATCAGATCTGCACGCTCTTCCAGCCGCCACGGAGGAACTGGATGCTCATGACGGTCGCGCCCACGGCCATGTACAGCGCCGCGGCGCTCCAGATGCCGATGAGGCCCCAGCCGAATGGAATGGCGAAGAGGTAGGCAGCGGGCAGAAGCACGCCGAAGACCAGACTGAACTGCGCGATAGCGACGAACTTCGGTGTGCCGGCGCCAAAGAGTGCTTCGGTCATGATCATGACGACCGCGATGACCGGTGTCGCGAGGCCCATGACGCGCATGGGGATCATCATCGCCTCTTGGACAGCGGGATCGAGCGTCCAGAGCTCGACGATGGGGCGGGTGAAGAGGATGCCTTCGCCGATGCCGACCACCCCGAAGAGGATGAGGCCGAGTTTGATGCTGGCCGAGCCGAAGCGGGTCGCGAGGTCGTGTCGGCCCGCGCCGATGGACTGGCTGACGAGCGTCGCCGTGGCGGTCCCAAAGGCGAGGCACGCGGTGAACGTGAGCTTCAGCATGCTGATGATGTTCGAAGACGCGGCGCCATTGACCGACGTGTGGTCGCCGTCGAGGCTGGCCACGATGCCCAAGAAGAGCTGGAAGCCGAACATCATGAGGACGGTCGCGATCGCGGCCGGGACCGACAGCCGGAGGATCTCCGAGATCCCCTTCCACGAGAGGTGGGCCCAGTGGAAGAACTTGAAGACGCCTCGGTCGATCCAGACGTAGACGACCATGACGATGAGCCCAATCCACGTGGCGAGCAGCGCCGCGAGCCCAGCTCCGGCGGCGCCCATCTCCGGAGCGCCGAACTTGCCGAAGATGAACATGTAACAAAACAGGAGGTTGAAGATGTTCATGGCGACCGAGGAGACGAAGTGGATCCACGTCCGCCCGAGACCGTCGAAGAAGCCCTTGATGCCCATGGTCAGGGCCATCGAGGCGATGCCCCACATACGCCAAGTGCCGTAGTCGACGATGGCTCTCTGCACCTCAGGGCTGTCGTGCTGCTTGCTCGCGAGCCAGGGTAGGATGAGGAGGGCCACGATGGTGAGCAGGGTCCCGGCGCCGACGATGAAGGCCGCGCAGTTGGCGAGGACCGCCCCGGCGGCGTCGTTCCGCCCTTCCACGAAGCGACGAGCGGCGAGCGCCTGCGTTCCGATGCCCATGGCCGACAGTGACCCGCCGAACATCCAAAGCAGGATGAGCGATGGCATGAGCGCCGCCTGCGCCGCATTCGATTCCTGCGGGGTCGGCAGGTGGGCGAAGAACACCGAATCCACCGCGTTCACGATGGCTTGCGACATCATCGCGATGACCGTCGGGATCGCGAGCTTGATGATGGTCCGATACGGCGGACCTTCGAGCTGTGGGCGAGAGCTACCGGTCGGGAGGGGCAAGGCGGGGGCGGCGGACATGGCGAATGCGGATACGACGGGGGGGCCCGTGGGTCAAGTTCGATTAGGCCGTGGTCACCGTGGCGTGCTGCTTGGACGTCCGGCTTCGAATGACCAGCGCGAGGAAGACGACGCCGAGGATCAGCAGGCCGGCCGCGACGAACCCGTTGATGATCTTGATGGTCATCGGACCACCACCGCCGAGAAATGAGAGCGCCGGCATCGCCATGGCGCCGAGCGCCCACGCCGTCATCACGAGCATGAAGCCCGTCGGCAAGAGCAAGTAGCGATACGAGCGCCCCTCGGCCGCGAGCCACGCCACGATCGCCGTGAGCGACAGCGCGGCCAGGAGCTGATTGGAGGCGCCGAAGACCGTCCAGATGACCCGCCAGGCCGGGATGGGCTTGCCGGCGTCGTCGTGGGCTTCGGGCACGAACACGAGGTAAAGCGCGGGTAAGGCCAAGGTGAGCACGGTCCCAAGGACCCGGCGTTTGCCCGCGAACCCGAGGAGCTCGTCGAGGAGGTAGCGGCCCATCCGAGTGGCGACGTCGATGGTGTCGAAGACGAAGGTCGCGAACGCGAGCATGCCGAAGGCGGCGCCGAAGCCCGGATCGATACCGAGCGCCCCGAAGAACTGCGCGAGGCCTCCCGCGAAAGCGACGGTCGGATCGCCGGGCGCTTTGGCGACGATCATGATGGTGGCGAGCGCGGTCACGGCGATGACGCCCTCGAGGATCATGGCGCCGTAGCCGACATGACGCATGTGGCTCTCGCACGCGACCTGCTTGCTCGTGGTGCCGCTCGCCACGAGGCCGTGGAAGCCACTGCAGGCCCCACACGCGATGGTGACGAAGAGGAAGGGGAAGAGCGGGAGGCCCTGAGCGTTCGAGAGCCCAATGAACGCGGGGGCCTCGACGTGGAAGCCGCCGACGATCATGCCGAGGACGCCCGCGATGAGGATGACGTAGAGGAAGAGCCCGCCGAGGTAGCCGCGCGGCTGGAGGAGCGCCCACATGGGTAGCACCGACGCGACGGCACAATAGACCAGGATGAGCGCGGCCCAGACGCGCCCGTCCGGGATGCCGAGGCCGAAGCCGAGGGGGAGCGGGATGTATTGCCCGACCCACACCGACGCGAAGAGCAGCGGCACGAAGATGGCGGTGGCGAGGCCGAACTTCATCTTCAGCTTCTCGGTGCAGAAGCCCATCAGGACGGCCAGGACGAGGTAGAGAATGGAGCTGGTCGCAACCGAGCCGCCATTCGCGCTCGACCCCGGGATGCTGGTCACGAGGAACTGCGAGGCCGTGACGTCCACGAACGCCACGAGCACGTACATGAGCGACAGCCAGATGAAGGTCATGAGGATCCAGAAGGCTCCGCTGCCGACGTGTTGCCTCACCACCTCTGGGATGGAACACGCCCGGTGGCGCACCGACGCGACGAGCGTCGAGAAATCGTGAACGGCTCCGACGAGGACCGCCCCCACCACGATCCAGATGAGCGCGGGTCCCCATCCGAAGCCCGTGCCGGCCAAGATGGGGCCGACGACGGGGCCGGCGGCGGAGATCGCCGCGAAGTGTTGAGCGAGCAGCACTGGCCACGGCGTCGGGACGAAGTCGACGCCGTCGTTGACCTTCTGCGCGGGCGTCTCGCGATGGTCGTCGAGCTCGTAGGGCCCAGCGACGCGACGCGAGTAGTAGAGGTAGCCGATGAGGAAGACAGCGAACGCCCCGAGGACGATCGGTGAGAGCAGAGGTCCCGTGAGGAGGACCCCGCCCGTGAGCGGTGCGGCGGCGAACATGCGGCTAAGCTAACTCGGGTCGGCCGCTTTGGGGTAGATGCCGCCCTGTCCTTGAATGCGACCCCGTCATCTTGCCACTTGACCAGGGCGTGCTTGGCCCCCGACAGTCGCCCCGCAGCGCCGCCTCCCCGCCGCATCGGAGCCCCATCGTGTCGCTCATCGCCACCTTCGACCACGTCGCCGAGCGCCAGCCGAATGCGCCCGCCCTCCTCAGTGACGGCAATACCCTCTCGTACGCGACGGTGCAGCGCCTCTCGAACGCCGTCGCCGTGGCCCTTCGCGCCAAGGGGGTCTCGCGCGAGAGCCCTGTTGGCATCGCTATTCCCCGGTCCGAGTCGGCCGTCATCGCCGTCCTCGGAATACTCCGGGCCGGCGGCGCCTACGTGCCCATCGATCCGGCCTACCCTGGGGAGCGCCAGCAGTGGATGGCGGACGACTCGGGCGCGGTCGCGATCCTGGTCGACCGCCGACTCTCGGCGACGCCAAGCTGGGCCGCTGGACGTGAGTGCCTCGATCTGGCCGACCTCGAGGTCGACGCGGTCGCCCCGCTCATCGCCCCCGAGTCCGACGGCGCGGACCTCTTCAACATCCTCTACACCTCCGGCAGCACCGGTAAACCCAAGGGGGTCTGCGGCACCCACGGCGCGATGTGGAATCGGCTCCGGTGGGCCTGGGAGACCTTCCCTTGGCAGGACGGCGAGCGCCTCGGCCACCGCAGCTCGCTGAGCTTCGTCGACGCCGGCCCCGAGCTCTTCACGGGTCTCCTGCGGGGCGTCCCTACCGTGATTCTTTCACCCGCCGATCAAGCCGACCTCTCGCGTTTCGCCAGCGTGTTGGCCCGCCACGACGTCGCCCGGATCACGGTCGTACCCTCGATCCTCGCCGCTCTCCTGCGGCAGATCCCCGAGCTCGGAGCGCACTTGCCGCGGCTCCGCACCTGGATCACGAGCGGCGAAGAGCTGCCGCGCGCCCTCCTTGAGCGCTTTCGCGTCGCGCTACCGGACGCGACCCTCATCAACCTGTACGGCACCACCGAAGTCACCGGCGATGTCACCTGTGCTCTCTTCCGCCCCGGCGAGGCGCTGCCACCCGGGCGTGTCCCGATCGGCACCGCGATGGCCGGCGCGGCGCTCGTCATCCTCGATGCCGAAGGACGGCCCGTCCCGGAGGGCGAGACGGGTGAGCTCTACGCCGGCGGCCCCGTCCTCGCACGCGGCTACCACCGCACGCCCACCCAAGAAGCCCTCCGCTTCGTCCGTTTGCCGTCACACCCTGGGCAACGCTTCTTCCGAACGGGCGACCTCGTCCGTCGTGGCCCGGATGGGGCCCTCGAGTACCTTGGGCGTGCCGACAATCTCGTGAAGATCCGGGGAGTTCGCGTCGAGCTCGAGGAGATTGAGCGCACGCTCCTCGGCGCGGGCACCGGCGCGGCCGACCTCGCGACGTCGCTCATTGGGGGAGAGCAGCTCGTCGCCGCCGTCGTCCCCGAGACGGCCGACATCACGGCGCTCAAGGCCGCCGCCGATCGCCTCCTCCCCGGGGTCATGCGCCCGTCGCGTTACGTCGCTATGGCCGCCCTGCCGCTCTCGCCCAACGGCAAAGTCGATCGCCGCACGCTCGCGTCGCGGCTCGCACCAGCAAACCGAAGCGTGGCTCCAGAAGACCGGCCGAACACCCCGCGGGAACGCGACGTCGCCTCGATCTGGTCCACGCTCCTCCCCACGTCCGAGCTCTCCCGCGGCGACCGCTTCTCCGAGCTCGGAGGCACCTCGCTCGGCCTGGCCGAGATGCTGCTCGCCTTCGAACGGCTGCCCGGCACCACGCGGGTCGACCTGGCCGCGGCGCGCGACGCGACCCTGGCCGAAGTGGCCCTGGCGCTCGACGGGAAGCTGACCTCGCGGCCCGCCGCGCATCCTCGGGGCGCGGGCCTCACGCTGTCGCCGCTGAGCGCCGACGACGTCGTCCCGGACGATGTCGTGGACCTCTTTGTCACCGCATCGAACGACCCGACCATCGGCGCCATGACCGAGCTCCCGCTGCACATGAGCGCGGAACGGGCGCGCGCCTACGTGCTCTCGAATCGTGGGATCGTCTTTCGGGTCGACGGGACGCCCGTCGGGGCCGGCATTCTTCAGGGCTGCCCGAACGTCGGTGAAGGCGTCTCCGTCCCGGGCGGCGCTGTCCAGCTCGACGAATGGCTTCTCCCCGCCTTTCGTAACCAGGGCCTCCTGAGCGAGAGCGGCTTCTGGCCCCTCATCGCCGCGTGGCTGGCCGACCGCGCCGACTGCGAGGCGAGCGTCGTCTGGGAGGACCACCTGGCCATGATCGCGATCCTTCGAGCGAGGGGATACACCCGCGTCGGTCGGAGCTACTGGAAGAGCAAAGTCGACAGCGACGTGTCCGAAGGGTGGTGCGAGGTCTGGCTCTGCGATCTGCGTCCCTACCGCGTTACGACGCGCTCCGTGGGCGCCTCCGCCTGACCAATCTCCGAAGGCCAAGGGCAAGCCCGGTTTATCCGTTGACGGAAACGCGAGCATGGGGATAGTTCGCCTCACAGATGGAATCACATCACGACGGCGACGCTCAGCTCTGGGAACGAATCTGGCACCCACACCCGGAGGTCGACGCGGCCACTCGTGACGAGGTCGAGCGCTTCTTCCGCGAGAGCGCGGCTCGACAGCGACGGCCCGACGGCGAGTTCGGCGTCTTCGCCGTTCGCCCTATCCCGGCTGGGACCATCCTCATCTACCAATGGCACGACGCGTACTACGTCGGCATGCTCGGCTGGGTGGCCCTCACGGTCGCCGAGATCAACGGCCTGCCCCCCGCTCAGCGCGCGCTCTTCCACCGCTACGGGCTCGACCACGACTTCGGGGTCATGTACGGCCCCTTGGACCACGAGCACGTCACGACGCTCGACAATTTCATCAACCACTCCTGCGATCCGAACCTCGGCTACGACGCCCAGGGGAACGTGGTGGCGCGACGGGATCTGACGCCCGGCGACGAGCTCTACATCGACTACGGCGAGTTCGTGGTGAACTACGACGAGCCGTTCACGTGCCAATGCGGCGCGTCGTGGTGTCGCACCCACGTGACCCGAAACGACTGGCAGTTCTTGGCCTCTCAGACCGAGCGTAGCCTCCCGCCCTTCATCGCCCGCCGACTGCGCGCTGCGGCCGCCTGAGCACGCCGTCATCTTGCGTCAGACGGGCGATTCGGTCGCAATCAGCCGGAGCGCCGTCGCCAGTGAGGGGCCCAGCCGCGTCCTCCACCGAATCGGGCTCCTGGTCGCCCTCATGACCACCGCCTGCGCCACGCAGCCCATCCCGCGTCTCGCCACGCGGCTCACACTCGACGACTACGTGGGCACCAGCCGGTACTCCCACGGTGAACCTCATTCGTTCCGGGTCTTGCCGGCCGCCACGCTCTTTGTCCGCACGCCCGGTGGCCGCCACGACGCGGCGCTGTGGGCGCTCACGCATGTCGATGGCGTCGAACACCAGCTCCTCGACATGGCCGCGCTCCGGCGCCTCGACGGTCCGCTGAAGCTGCGCCCGAACCCTGCTCGGGGCATCGCCAGCGCGCTCGTGGACCCGGCGGGGCGGCGCGTTCTGGTCGTCGCGGGACAACACCTCTACCTCTTCGACCTCCTGGGGCCCGGCGAGCCCCCTCGCGCCCTCGCCGGGCTCTTCCTCGACCACGGCGCCGACCAGCTCACCTGGTCGCCCACCTCGGACCGGCTCGCGTGGCATGCCCAAGGCCGCGTCTGGGTCACGACCGCGGACGATTCCGGGTTGGGGAAGCCAGTGGCCGTCACGCCGGTCCCGGACGCCGGCGTCGCCTATGGTCGACCCGAGTGGGTCGTCCTCGAGGAGATCGGGCGCGACGCCGGCTTCTGGTGGAGCCCCGACGGGGCCTCGCTCATCGTTCAGCGCATCGACGAGTCCGGCGTCGAGGAGCACCACCTCGCCGACCCCGCTCACCCGCGAGACCCACCGCGGTCGCTTCGTTATCCACGAGCCGGCACCGCCAACGCGACGTGGCGACTCGACCACGTCCCGGTCGCGCCGAGCGCCGCACCCGCCACGCTCGACTGGACGGACGACGCCCTCCCTTATCTCGTCCACCTCGTGTGGTCCGCCCCCGACGCGGCCGTCCTTGTGCTGCAATCGCGCTCGCAGCAGGTGGTCGAGGTGCGCCGCTGCGTCCTCGGAGGCCGCTGCACGACGCTCTGGAAGACCAGCGATCCGACCTACGTCAAAGTCGGCACCGACGTGCCCCTTGCGGTTCCGGGCGGTTGGCTCTGGCTGTCGGACGGCTCGGGCCGTAGCCGCATCGAGCTCCGGTCCGAGTCGGGTGAGCTCCAAACGCACCTGAGCCCCGCCGACATGGATGTGGAACGCGTCCTCGGGGTCGTCGCGGGCCACGTCGTCGCGGCGGTGAACGTCGACCGAGTCGGCCAGGCCGTACGCCTCTTCCCGCTGGCCGCTGCCACCGCGTCGCCCTCCGAACGCGCTCCGGAGCGGGTCTTGGAGGACGGCACCGTCGGCCCCGGCGGCTGGGTCCTGTCGAGCACCGGCGCGGACATGCAGCGACGCTTCGAGGTCCACCCGGTCGACGGCGGCCCGCCTCGCCCCATCGCCACGGCCGGTCGTCGCCCGCCGATCGTGCCCGCGCTCTCGCTTGAGCGCCTCCGGCTCGTGGCCGGGCACGACGTCGACGCGGCAATTCTTCGCCCCCGAAACATGGAGTCCGGCCGTAAGTACCCGGTATTGCTCTATGTCTACGGCGGACCGACACTGCGCATCGTCCAAGCGGCCAGCCGCCGCCACATTCTCCATCAATGGTTCGCTGACCACGGCATCATCGTGGTCTCCATCGACGGCCGCGGCACCCCCGGAGCGGGGCGGAATTACGAACGCGTCACGACGGGCGATCTCGTCTCGGCCCCCCTTGCGGACCAAGTCGAGGGCCTGCGCCTGCTCGGTACCCGCCACCCGGAGCTCGACATGGACCGCGTCGGCGTCATGGGGTGGTCCTTCGGCGGCACCTTGTCCCTGATGGCGCTCGTGCGTCACCCGGAGCTCTTCAAAGTCGGAGTCAGCGCGGCGCCGGTCGCGGACTGGCGCTACTACGACACGCACTACACGGAGCGTTACCTCGGCGACCCGGAGGATCAGGCCACTGCCTACGAGCGGAGCAGCGTGCTCCCGGAGATCGCGGGGCTCTCTCGACCGCTGCTGCTCCTGCATGGCAGCCTCGACGACAACGTCCTCCCGGTGAACAGCTACGCGCTCTCAGACGCCCTGCTCAAGGCGGGGCGGCCGCATTCGTTCATACCCATCGCGGGGACAGCCCACCACCCCACGGACCCCAAGGTCGACGCGGCGGTCTGGGGTCTCATCGCGTCGTTCCTCGATTCACACCTGCACTTTGAACACCAGCCGGTCCCGTCCCCGTAGAGCTCAGGGCTCGGACGGGGCGCAGAGGTCGTCGTCGGTCCCGACCATCCCGTCCCGTCCGCCGGAGCAGATTCGGTAGCCGGAAGTTCGGGTGGGGTCTTTCTCGTAGCCGAAGGCGTTGCCCCACTGATCGACGAGGTCTGCCTTGGGCACCGAGCCGTCGGCCGCGAGATCGGTGAGCTTCTCGGGCAGTGCGTTTTTCTCGACCCGGTAGAGCTCCACCGCGTTCGAGAGCCTCCTTGCCGTCAACTGGTCCGTCGCGGCCTGAGCACGCGTCGCCACACGGCTGAACGAGCGAAACGAGAGCGACCCGAGTGCACCGAGGTACATCGCGAGCGCTCCGGCGGGGCCCGCGGCGTCGAGCCGTAACACGTCGCCCTGCCGCTCCAGCTTCGCGTAGGCGAGGAGATCATCGAGCTTGGCGGACGCGAAGGTGAGCGCGAGGACAGCCCAACGCTCGTCCTCCATCGGGCTCTCTTTGGCTTTCGCCTTCGCCTCCCCGAGCTCCTTGCCGAGAGCCCCTCTGGCTATCGCTATCGCCATGTCGGCTTGGGCCTTCAGCCCGTCGAGAGCAGACGCGGTCCCGGTGGCCACGACCGAGGTGCTCCCGTCGCTTCGAAAGGCCACCGCGCCGCCGGAGAGACCCTGAAAGGGGGCGATCTCGCCCAATTCGGAGGCCGACGGTCGAAAGGTCATGATGACGGCGCCGCCGCCGGTCGCCGTGAGCGCCCCGGCATGTGCCGCTTTGGCGGCCGCGTCGCCAGCGATCGCGATACCCTTGCCGGACTCGACTGCGAGACCGTCGGCCACGCCGTCCCGAGTCCCGAGGAGCAGACCGCCCTTCACGCGGGCGGCGAAGACGTCACCGGCCATCTCCAGGAGGCCGGGAGTCCCGGACACCACTTCACCGACGAGCTCTCCCGGCAGGTCGCCTTCGAGGAAGACCACGACGCGCCTGTCGTCGGCGGTGATCCAGAAGAGGGCCCGATCGACACGCGTGAAATCGACGCCGAAGTATTCGACGCTCGCCCCCGCCAAGGACGCCCGCAGCGACTCGGATGTGGCCGAGACGGGAAACAGTCCCAAGTTCCGGTCGATGAGCTGATCGAGGAGGAAGTCGGCGTCGAAGGCCCCCGCAAGAAAGGCCGACTGCGGGATACGATCGAAGCGCGACTCGTACCAAGACGCCATGTCCCGCGGCTCACCGAACGGAGCCCGTGCGTTCTTTTGGCCGCGCCACCACCCGAGGCCGAAGCCCGCGCCTAGGGAGAGCGCGGCAATGATGGCGAGGGTCCAGGGACGAAACGACCTTGCTACGTTCACGCACAGCTCCTCTCGGCGCAGGGCCCCCTTGGGCCCTCCGACGACTAGACTTCGAGTTCGACTCAGATGGTAACGGCTCCGAGCCAAGATGGAAGGAGCGGCGATGGCGTCCCGACGCTGGTGAGCCAGAGTTGGTGCGCGGCTCTCGTGACCCCGACGTGGAGGAGGTGTCGTGCCATCTCGCTATCGGAATAGGACTCGGCGTCGACGTCGAGCAGGATGACGTAATCGAACTCAAGCCCTTTCGCATCGCGGACCAGGGCGATCTCGACGCCCGGCGCGAAGGCGAACTCGTGATCGCGCACGCGGTTCAAGCGCTTCAGCTCGGCGCGGGAGAGCACCGACCACGCCTCGTCACACTGCCATTCGCGGCTGGCGAGGAGCGCGACGCTCGCCTGCGGTTCACGCTTCTCCAGGCGCTTCAAGGCGTCGGCGACGAAGGTGAGCATCTCGCCCCGGGACCGGAACCGATAGAGCTCGGGCGGGACGCCGGTTCGCGGGACCTCCGCCGGATCGACGGGCGCGAGCGGGCCTAGCACGTCGAAAGCGAGGCGCATGATGGGCCCTGTGGAGCGATAGCTGATCCGGAGCGGCGAGACGACGACGTCCTCGCGACCGAGCGCCCGCAGCACCTCGTTCCAGTCCTTGAAGTCGTTGAGCTCTAGGACGCGTTGCGCGACGTCGCCCGCGAGCGTGACCGCGCCGCTCGGCTCGACGGTGTCGAGGAGGACCCGCAGTTCGATCGGGGAGAGGTCCTGCGCCTCGTCCACGACCAACTGCGTGTATCGGATCGGGACGCCCTTCTTGCCCTGCAGTGGACCCTTGATGCTCTGGTGGAGGAAGAGGAGGATCGCGTCGTCTTCGGGATCGAGGTTGGGTTCGTCGTCCTCGTGGTGCCCGCCCCCGTCGGCGCGGACGAAGTGCCGATCCGAGCACCAGCGGTGGATCTGCCGCACTTGCCCTTCCGAGAACTGCCCCTTCGCGTGCCTTGCGACGCCGCGCGTGATCCAATCGAGGTTCGTGAAGAGCTCCTCGAAGAGCGCTTGTGGACCGAGCTCGGGGAACGCGATCATCCCCTCTTCGAGCATCGCGAGCAGCCCCGAATGCAGCTTGAAGCGGGTCACGACGGCCGGCGTGTCGGTCGCGACGTCCCACGGTAGCCGCGGGAAGAGGCGTCGCCGCATCTCGACGGCCCACTCCTCGTAGATTCGGACCTGAACGCCCTCGACCCCGAGCGCGGGCAACACTTTGGCGATGTAGGACGCGAGGGCCGGGCTGAAGAGGACGATGAGCGCGCGTGACGGCGCGAAGCGAGACGGGTCCTGGAAGTTGAGCCAGGCGACGCGGTGGAGCGCGACAGTCGTCTTGCCCGATCCGGCGCTCCCTTGGATCGCGAGGATGGGGGCCGCCCTCGAGGACGACGCGCCCGACTTCCCTCCCGAGACGAGAGGCACCGGCTCGGTGATGAGCCGAAACTGATCCGGATCGAGGAGCGACGCGATCTCGCGGAGGAACTTGTCCGAACGAACGCCGGTCCCGTCGCCTTGTGTGCCGAACTCGCCGCGCCCGCGATCGCCGGGGACCGCTTTGGCGATCCGGTCGGGCCGGGCGGCGCTGCCGAGGCCCCCGGCGAGGGCCGGCCCTTGGTCGTGCACCAACCAGCCGGTCGGGCTGCGGGCGTAGATGGCCTCACGCGCGGTGACGCGTTCGAGCCGCCCGTCTCGGATGCTCACGGTCCGCCGCATGGCGACTTCGCCGCCCAGATCTTTGTCGGCGATGACGATGTCGAAGTCGTCGCCCTCCTGCTTCTGGTAGAAGACTTTGGAGATCGGGGCGTTGCGCCAGTCGACGATTCGGATGCCGTCCTTCACCCACGTTCGCTTGCCGATGAGGATGTCTCGCCGGTTGTCGTCATCGTCGATGAGCCGCATGTGCCCGAAGTAGGGGCTGGCGATGTCGAGGGGCGCGTCGGCGATCTTGGTCTGTTGGTCCACGAGGCGGGCCACGCGGTCCATCTGTTCGAGGAGGGAGGCCCGGTCCTCGGCGAGCTTCTCGTCGACGAGCGCGTCGCGGAGCTTCACCAGTTCCGATTGGGCCTCGAGGGCGTTCCACACGGTCGGTCGCTCCTTCCGGGCCGCGTCGAGGACCACCTCCAGGAGCCGCAATTCGTCATCGACGGTCGGCAGCCCGGTGCGCTCCGCGTGGCCCCTGAGCTCGACGTCCGATGGCGGTGCGGGAACGGTGGAGACGGGGACTCGCGTAGTCGTCATAGGCAGCCAAATCCAAGTGATGGGGTCACGTCCCGCCGTCGAGTTCGACGGTGGCGGCCAACAGGGGGCGACGAAGCTATGGGACGCTTGCCTTTCGGGCAAGACCTCGTTAGTCCGTCGGCAGCCGGTTCGCCGATACTCGGCCGCCAGCGGCGTCGCTACAGCTCATAGGGAACCCACATGGCACGAACGCGAGAAGAGATGGCCATGGAGGCCGCCAAGGACCTCCGAGACGGGGACATCGTCAATCTCGGGATCGGCATCCCGACCTTGGTCGCCAACCACCTCCCTGAAGGCGTGGCGATTCAACTCCACAGCGAGAACGGCCTGCTCGGCATGGGCCCCTTCCCCTATGAGGAAGAGGTCGACCCACAAGTCATCAACGCCGGCAAACAGACGGTGACCGTCCTCCCCGGCGGGAGCGTCTTCGACAGCGCCCTCAGCTTCGCCATGATCCGGGGCGGTCACGTCGACGTCGCCATCCTCGGAGGCCTCGAAGTGGCCGAGAACGGCGACCTGGCCAATTGGATGGTCCCTGGCGAGCGCGTGAACGGCATGGGCGGGGCGATGGACCTCGTCACCGGGGCGAAACGCGTCCTCGTCATCATGACTCACACCGCGAAGGACGGCGCTCCGAAGCTAAAGCAGCGCTGTGACCTCCCGCTGACGGGCGTCGGCTGCGTGAGCCGGATCATCACCGAGCTCGCCACCATCGACGTGCTCCCCGACGGCTTCCACCTCGTTGGCGTCGCCGCGGGCCACACGGCAGCCGAAGTTCGAGAGAAGACGGCGGCCGTCCTCCACGGGTGAACGCGTCGGTCGGATGTGGTGGGGCCGCCGCCCCATCGCGCTCAGCGCCAGCCGAGCAGCGGTCAGCGGTGAGCCCGGCCGGCCGTCGCCGAGGCCGACCGCTGCAATGTCAGATTGGCGAAGCCTGCTCACGCGCGGGCAGCTCGAGCACGAAGCGCGTGCCCTGCCCCACTTCGGAGTGGACGGCGATGCTGCCGCCGTGTTCGCGGATAATGGAGCGGACGACCGATAACCCGAGGCCCGTCCCCTTTCCGGTCGGCTTGGTGGTCACGAAGGGCTCGAAGATGTGGGGAAGCTGCTCCGTCGGAATCCCCGTCCCGGTGTCGCTGACGACGAGCTCGACCCGCGGTGGCTCCTTCAGTCCGCGGACCTCGATGCCCAATACCCCTCCGCCGGGCATGGCGTCGATGGCGTTGATCGCGAGGTTCAAGACGACCTGTTCGAGGCGGTCCTTGTCGGCTTCGAGCGACGGTGTCGTCTCCGAGAAGTCGACGTCCGCCCGCACGTTCTGGTCGCGCAGCCGCTCGCCGAGGATCGCCATCACGGACTTCACGACGGTAGAGAGTTCGATGGGCCTGCGCTGCAGCGGAGGACGACGCGCGTAGGACAGGAGCGAGTCCATGAGCCGACTTACGCGCTCGACCTGCTCGATGATGACCGTGAGCCCTTCGCCCACTCGTTTGGTCGTTCGCTCGAGGTTGGCGAGCGAGGCCGCGGGGTCCGTACCCGAGGGGGCCGCCGCGTCGAGCCGCGCCCGAAGCCGCTCCGCATAGCCCAGGATGATGTTCATGGGCGTCCCGATCTCGTGAGCGAGCCCGCTCGCGATGCGCCCGACCTCAGCGAGGGTCTCCACACGTCGTCGCTCTGTGAGATCGCGGACGATGCTGGTGTAGATGACGTGATCGGGGAGGTTCACCTGACTGACGGCGAGGTCCATCGGGAAGGTGGAGCCATCGCGTCGTCGCCCGATGACCTCCCGGCCAATCCCGATGATGCGCGGCTCGCGGGTGACCCGGTAGCGCCGGATATAGTTGTCATGCTGCGAGCGATAGGGCTCGGGCATGAGCACGTTGACCTTCTGCCCGATGATGTCGTTCGAGTCGTAGCCGAAGATGCGCTCGGCCGCGTGGTTGAAGCTGAGGATGACGCCCTTGCCGTCGATAGTGATGATCCCATCGACCGCCATCTCCAGGACGGCTTGGTAGAGGGCCTCGGGCTTGGACCCGACGAGCCCAATGGGCGGCGATGGCGAAGGGCTATCCGGGGCGTCGGTCATGTTGTCTCTTTGCTCCGGCCCCACCCTAACACGCGCCCGCCCACTCATCGAGACAATGAGCTGAAAGGGCGGGAGGCCAGCGCCGCGACCGCCGCGTCCTGCGCCCTGCGGGGATGGGGTGGAGGCACCTTGAGTCGTCTCGAGCCGTGCGGGGCCGTGTGGAGCCGAGGGTCGACGACCTCTCCGCCCCAGGGCACAGCGCCATAGGGCATTCGATCCGGAGGGCAGACCGTGGGTCTATTTGGATGATCTGGGTCATTTCGCCCCAATTTGTCGACCTTCGGCCAAAATGCCCCGCCGACATGCAGGCACGCCGCTTGCTAGGCGGTGGCCGGTGATGCCGACGCAGCGTCATCCAAGTGGCACCGAGGAGCGAGACATGGCCCTGACTTCAGCACTGCCGCGCGACACGGAGACCACCTCCGGATTGTCCGGAGGCTCGCAGGCCGAGGCGGAGGTGCGGGAACGTATCGTCGTTGTCGATGACGACAGCACGATGGCGAACCTCCTCTCGGACGTCCTCATCGACGAGGGCCACGACGCGATTACGTTCACCGATCCGCGCGCGGCACTGGCCTCCATCCTCGAGTCCCCCCCGTCTCTTGTCATCACGGACATGAGGATGGGCACTTTCGACGGCATGACCCTGGTTGAGCAGGTCGTGGCGACCCACCCGGGGCTCCCCGTCATCCTCGTTACGGCCTACGGCTCCGTCGACACGGCCATCGAAGCGACTCGGCGTGGCGCCTACCACTTCATCACGAAGCCCTTCCGCCTGAAAGAGGTCCTCCTCGTCGTCGAGCGCGCGCTTGGGCATCGCCGGATGCAGCGCGAGAACGAGCGCCTCCGCCGGGCCATCGACAGCCGCTACCGTTTCGGTGGGCTTATCGGCAAGTCGGCCGCGATGCACCGCGTCTTCGACCTCATCGAACGCGTCGCGAAGGCCAACTCCAACGTGCTGGTGCTCGGCGAGAGCGGCACAGGCAAAGAGCTGGTCGCCCGCGCGATCCACCAGGAGAGCCAGCGCCGCGCCGCTCCCTTCGTCGCCGTGAATTGCTCGGCGCTACCGGAAGGGCTCCTTGAGAGCGAGCTCTTCGGCCATGTCCGCGGCTCGTTCACGGGGGCCCACCAGAACAAGGTGGGGCTCTTCCAGGATGCCTCGAGCGGCACCTTGTTCCTCGACGAGATCGGCGACATGCCTGTCCCGCTGCAAGCGAAGGTGTTGCGCGCCATTCAAGAGAAGATGGTGCGCCCGGTCGGCAGCAACCGAGAGATTCGAGTCGAGACCCGGATCATCGCCGCCACTCACCAGGATCTACGCGAGCTCGTTCGGCAGGGTCGCTTCCGTGAGGACCTCTATTATCGCCTCTCGGTAATCCCGGTGGAGCTGCCCCCCCTGCGCCAACGCGCCGAAGACGTCCCCCTCCTCGTAAGCCACTTCATCGATCAGATCGCCCGCGGTCTCGGCGTTCCACCGAAACCGGTGGAGCACTCCGCCATGATGCATCTGATGCGAATGCGATGGGAAGGCAACGTTCGAGAGCTCCAGAACGTCATCGAGCGTGCGCACGTGCTGTCGCGCGGCCAGTCCATTCGAGTCGAAGACCTGCCGCGTAATGACTCCCACGGTGATTCCCACGGTAGCTTTCAAAGTGGCTCCAACGGTGATTCCCGAGGGGATTCCCGGGGGGATTTCCGCGGCGATGCCCGCAGTGATTCCCGCAGTGATTCCCGCAGTGATTCCCGCAGTGATTCCCGCAGTGATTCCGTGGCTGCCAGGGGCCCATCGCAGGCCTACGAGCCCGACTCGGGAGCCGCGCCAGCTCACCCGTCCTCGACGCTACCCGGGAGCGGCTCGGCCTACGCTCCGAACCCGGCCCAACCCGCGGGCGCGTCGTCGATGAGCGAGGCGAACGACAGCTATGCCGCCAGGCCGCCGTTCTTTGCGGAAGCGGCGGCCTACCATCCTTCGAACCCAGGCTCGTCTAGCTCGCCGCTGGCGTCTGGCTCCCAGGCCGGCCCGCAAGCGACGTTCGCCACCAGCCATCACCGCCTCGATACGACCCAACCGGAGGGCGCCGTCGAGGCAGCGATCTCCCACGACGTCCGCTGGCCCTCACTCGAGGAAGTCGAGCTGCGTTACATCGTATCGGTCCTCCGAAAGACCGGAGGTAACAAGGACAAGGCCGCGCAGATCCTGGGGATCGATCGCCGCACCCTCTACCGGTGGCGCTCTCGGAACGACCTCGACGCGATGGTCGCCGCGCCGCCTGGCTCCCCCCTCCCGGCCCCCGGATTGGGCGGACCCGCCCGTCGCTAATCCTGGGGCGTTTCGCCCCATTCGTGCCACACAAACCGCTGGCACGAGCTTTGCTTAGGCCCCCATCCAAGGTCGCCCACCGATGCGCGCGGCCGCTGACCACCTGGATGTGCGGGAGCAAATCTCCAAATGAACCCGAATGCTCGGAGTTCGAATCTCGAACTCTTTTCGTATGACGACGCGATCGTCCGAAAATTCCTGACCGTCACGCTGGTCTGGGGCTTCGTGGCGATGCTCGTCGGCGTCATCATCGCCATTCAGCTGGCGGTCCCATCCTTCAACTTCGGCCTCGAGTGGACGAGCTTCGGCCGCCTGCGGCCGCTCCACACGAACGCCGCCATCTTCGCCTTCGCGGGCAATGCGATCTTCGCGGGGATCTACTACTCCGCGCAGCGCCTCCTGAAGGCCCGACTCTTCAGCGACGTCCTCAGCAACATCCACTTCTGGGGATGGCAGCTCATCATCGTCTCGGCCGCCCTGACGCTGCCCTTCGGCATCACCCAGAGCAAAGAGTACGCGGAGCTCGAGTGGCCCATCGACATCGCGATCGCGGTCGTCTGGGTCATCTTCGCCATCAACTTCTTCGGGACCATCGCCAAGCGCCGCGAGCGACACCTCTACGTGGCGATCTGGTTCTACATCGCGACGATCGTCACCGTCGCGATCCTCCACATCTTCAACAACCTCTCCATCCCGGCGAGCTGGACCAAGAGCTACTCGATCTACGCGGGCGTTCAGGACGCCTTCATGCAGTGGTGGTACGGCCACAACGCGGTCGCCTTCTTCCTGACGACCCCCTTCCTCGGCCTCATGTACTACTACCTCCCCAAAGCCGCTGAACGACCGGTCTACAGCTACAAGCTGTCGATCCTCCACTTCTGGTCGCTCGTGTTCATGTACATCTGGGCCGGCCCGCACCACCTCCACTACACCGCCCTGCCCGCCTGGGCATCGACGCTGGGCATGGTCTTCTCGGTCATCCTCTGGATGCCGTCGTGGGGCGGAATGCTCAACGGGCTCTTGACCCTCCGCGGCGCATGGAACCGCGTGGCGGAAGATCCCGTCCTCAAGTTCTTCGTCGTCGCCATCACCTTCTACGGCATGTCGACCTTCGAGGGCCCGATGCTGTCCGTGAAGAGCGTCAACGCGCTCTCTCACTACACCGACTGGACCATCGCTCACGTCCACGCCGGCACGCTCGGCTGGAACGGCTTCATGACCTTCGGCCTCGTCTACTGGCTCGCCCCACGCCTCTTTCAGACCAAGGGGCTCTGGAGCCCGAAGCTCGCCGGTGTGCACTTCTGGACCAGCACCATTGGGATCCTCTTGTACATCATCGCCATCTACACGGCGGGCGTGACCCAAGGCCTCATGTGGCGCGCCTTCGACGAGACGGGCCGTCTCCAGTACCCGGACTTCATCACGACGGTCGTCGAGCTGATGCCGATGTACTGGGTCCGAATCGTGGGCGGCACGCTCTACCTCGCTGGCGCCGTGCTCGCGGGCATCAACGTCTTCATGACGTGGAAGCAGCGCCCGGCCACCTACGAGATCCAGCAGCACGAAGCCCCGGCGCTCTCGCCCGAGTACACGGACATCCCGGCGCCGAAGAGCGAGCTCGAAGGGGCTCCGGTCGCCCAGCTCGCGATCACCATCGACAATTTCCAGAAAGCCTTCTGGCACCGCGCCTGGGAGCGGCGGCCGTTCAAGTTCACGGTGTGGGTCGTCATCTCGGTGGCGGTCGCGTCGCTCTTCGAGATCATCCCGACCTTCCTCATCCGGTCGAATACCCCGTCGATCGCGAGCGTGAAGCCCTACACGCCGCTCGAGCTGGTCGGTCGCGACATCTACATCGCCGAAGGTTGTTACAACTGCCACTCCCAGATGGTCCGTCCGATGCGCGCCGAGACCGAACGCTACGGCGAGTACTCGAAGCCGGGCGAGTTCATCTACGATCACCCCTTTCAGTGGGGAAGCCGCCGCATCGGTCCCGACCTGCATCGTGTCGGCGGTAACTTCTCGCACACCTGGCACGTGCGTCACATGAAGGAGCCCGCGTCGATGACGGAAGGCTCCATCATGCCGCCGTACCCGTGGCTGCTCGAGCAGGATACGCCCTTCGACCAGGTCCAGAGCCGGGTCGATGCGATGGTCATGCTCGGCGTGCCTTACGGCGAAGCGGTGCAGAAGGCCGAAGAGATGGCGCGAGTGCAGGCCACCGAGATCAGCGCTCAGATCGTCAAAGAAGGCGGTCCCGCCGGCCTCGAGGGCAAGAAGATCGTCGCTCTGATCGCCTACTTGCAGCGCCTCGGCATGGACATCGAGGCCCCACCACCGGCCCCCGCCGCAGCCGAGGTCCCCGCGGCCCCGACCGCCGCGGCCCCGGCCCCGGGTGCCCTCGCGGAGGTGACGCCATGAAGCTGACCGACATCATGAGCTATGCCGATCTCACGGTCTTCCCGGAGATCGCGCTCGGGATCTTCCTCGTGGTCTTCGTAGTGCTCGCGGCACGTGTCCTCCGGCCGAACGCCGAAGGCGCCGCCGCCCAACAACGAGCCGCCCAGATCCCCCTCGATGACGATACCCCATTCGGGCTGACCCAGAGCTCCCACGGAAAGGGCCGGAAGGAAGAGCGACGATGAGTGACACAAGCCACAGTCAAGAGGTCGATCCAGAGACCGGCGAGAAGCTCCGCGACCACGAGTTCGACGGCATTCGGGAGTATGACAACCCCATGCCCGCCTGGTGGAAGCGGAGCTTCTGGGCCACGTTCTGGTTCAGCGTGCTCTACATCGGCTACTTCCACGCTCGAAGCGGCCGCGACGTCATTGACGAGTACGACGCCGACATGCAGATCTTCTACGAGAAGCAGACGGCAGAGCTGCTCGCGCTCGGGGAGGTCGACGAAGCCATGCTCGCCACGTTCCTCAAAAACAAAGGCGCCATGGCGGAGGCCAAGGACACCTGGAGCAAGACCTGCGTCACCTGCCACCGAGCGGACGGTGGTGGCGACATCGGTCCGAACCTCACCGACAGCCACTGGCTCGGTAAGAACTCCCTCATGGACATCTACGTGACCATCCGAGACGGCCGAAACAAGATGCCCCCTTGGGGCAAGAAGCTTCGCCCGGACGTGGTGATGAAGATGGCCGCGTACGTCGGCGCCCTGCGGGAAACGCATGTCGCTGGCGGCAAGGCTCCCGAAGGGAAGCCACTTCCGCCTGCACCGCTCCCGGATACGCGCGCCGGGGCGGCGAAAGACACCAAAGCTGCCGGGGACGCACCGGCGGCGCCCGAGTCCGACAAGAAGTAAGGGCTCGTAAGGGCTCGGTCGTAAATAAGTGGGTAGGTTGACCGCGCCTCGCCCGGTTCGGGCTAAGTCCGAAGGCATACTCCGCGTACTTCCAGGCAGATGTTCTCTACCACGAACGAGCCGGGCGGGGATGCGGTGCGCGGCAAACCGAACTACTTATTTCCGTCCGCGCCGCAAGGGCTCGACTTGAGCGTGCGACCCTCCAGGAGGGTTGCGAGGAGTCCACACCGCGATGAGCGCCTCTCCGAAAACTCCCGCTGCTCCCCCGGACGAGGTCCTCTCGACCTTGAACCCGGACGGCACCCGCCGTTGGCTGAACCCCCGTTTGTCCCCGGGGCGGTGGCTCAACCGACGGCGCGCGGTCGGCTATGCGCTCATCGCGCTCTTCGCGCTCGTCCCCATGTTCCGCATTGGCGGCAAGCCGCTCATGCTGCTCGACTTGCTGAAGCGTGAGTTCACCTTCTTCGGCAAGACCTTCTTTGCGACCGACACCCTCCTCCTCATGCTCTTCCTACTGGGGACCTTCGCGTTGGTGTTCTTCCTCACCGCCGTCCTCGGTCGGGTCTGGTGTGGGTGGGGTTGCCCGCAGACCGTCTACCTCGAGCTCGTCTTCAGGCCGATAGAGCGCCTCGTCCTTGGTGCGGGCTCGCAGCGGCGCAGCCAAGCCAGCGCGCTCAAGCTGGCTCTGCTCTACGCCGCCTACTTCGTCGTCGCCTTCTTGATGGCGCACATCTTCCTCGCCTACTTCGTACCGTTCGAGACGCTCTGGGGCTGGCTGTCTCAACCGCCCACCGAACACCTCACGAGCTTCATCGTCGTGGTCGCGGTGACGGCGCTCATCCTCGCCGACTTCGTCTTCTTCCGAGAGCAGATGTGCACGCTCGCCTGTCCTTACGGCCGCTTGCAGTCCGTCCTACTGGACAAACGTTCGCTCGTCGTTGGGTACGACGTCTTTCGCGGCGAGCCGCGCGGTAAGGCGAAGCCTAGCGCCGACTCGGGGACGCTCGGCGATTGCGTGGACTGCAAGGCGTGTGTCGCCACCTGCCCGACCGGCATCGACATCCGCAAAGGCCTCCAGATGGAGTGTGTGGCCTGCACGCAGTGCATCGACGCGTGCGACGGCATCATGGAGCGACTCGGGCGGGAGCCGGGGCTCATCCGATACATGACGCCCGCCGCGCTCGGGGCCACGACGGTCGCCGCCGACGCGCGTGCCGCGGGCGACACCGCCTGTCGGCCTGCCGCGCCGAAGACGGGTTTCCGGCTCCGCCCGCTCATCTACGGCACGCTCGTCGTCGCCGCGTTCGCGACCCTCGGTATCGTCAGCGCTCGAAAGGGCGGGGTCGAGGTCGCCGCGGTGAGAGACAAGCTGACGCCATTCCAGCTCATGGACGGCGACCTCGTCTCCAACTCCCTCCACCTGCGGATCCGCAACCGCGCCGAGACGGAGGAGACCTTCGACGTCACCATCCCGAGTATCGCGGACGTCCGCATCGCGAGCCCCGACCTGCCGATGGCGATCCCGTCCGGGCAGAGCCGCACGGCCAACTTGGTCGTCATCACCCCGCGCGCCATCTTCTCGGGCGGCTTTCACGCCACCTCCTTGGTCGTCACGGGCAGCAGCGGCACCTCCAAGACCATCGAATATCGGCTTCAGGGCCCCGAAGACGGTGCTGCGAGCACCGTCCCCGTCTCGCGCTGAACTACAGGAGACCAGTATGAAGCCCAGTATCCGCTATCCACTTCTCATCGGCGGGCTGCTTGCCATACCCGTGACCTTCGTCACCATCGCGATCGTCACCCTCTCGGGCGATCCGAGCTTCGCGGTCGAGCCCGACTACTACAAACAAGCCGTTGACTGGGACCACTTCGCCGGCCAACGCGAGACGAACCGGAAGCTCGGCTGGAAGGCCGACTGGTCCGCCGCACCGGCGGGCAACGAGACCGCGCTGACCTTGCGCCTCGGCCACGCCGACGGGACACCGGTGACTGGCGTTCGTGCCACCACGGTCGCCTTCTTCAACGGCCGCTCGGGCGAACGCCAGACGCTGACACTCGCCGAGTTCGCCCCCGGCCTCTACGGCGCGCCGCTCGCCCGAGTGCGCCCGGGGCTCTGGGAGCTTCGTCTTTCGGCGCAGGCCGGTGATCAGCTCTTCACGAACGTCGCCCGGGTGGACATCGCGGCAGCCCCGGCGCGCCGGTAGGCTTGGGCCATGAACCACGTCCTCCTGGTCACGGCGTTCACGGCCGGCCTCGTCGGCAGTACTCACTGCCTATTCATGTGCGGGAGCCTCGCGGCGGTCGCTGCCGGTGGAAACGCTCCCAACGCACCTTGGCAACGGCGGCTGGGCCGCGCCCTACGCTTTCAGGGCGGGCGCCTCGTCGCGTACGTCACGCTCGGGCTTGCCGCGGGCGGCATCGGGAGCGCTGTCGATCTGGCGGGCTCGGCCGTGGGCGTCTCCCGGGTCGCCGTCCTCATCGCGGGCGGGCTCATGATGCTCAGCGGGCTCAGCCTGCTCCTGGGCCGAGCCTTCGCCACGACCCCGGAGCCCAAGCCCGGCAAACCCAGCGCCCTGAGCCGCGCCCAACATGCCCTCACCCGGCGCGTGGGTGGGCTACTGAAGGTGCTGCCGCCCTCGACGCGCGCCGTCGTCCTCGGCGCGACGACCGGACTTCTCCCTTGCGGGTTCCTCTGGAGCTTCGTCACGGTCGCGGCGGGGACGGGGACACCCCTCGGGGGCGCGGCCGTCATGGCCGCCTTTGCGCTGGGCACCGCGCCGGCGACGCTCGGGGCCGCCACGGTGTTCATGGAGATCCTCGCCCGCCTCGGCCGAAACGCCTCCGTCGCCGTGGCGCTCGCGCTCGTCGCGACCGGCGCCTGGACGGTGTGGCAGCGCGCGAAGAGCCTCGAGTCCACGCCCACCGCGGTAGCGAGTACGAGCGAGGGGCCCGCCCCCCAGGCAGAAGCGCCCGCCGCGATGTCCTGCTGCCACGACGAGGCCGCGAAATGACGACGAACGCGCGTGTCACGACGCCCCCCATGTGGGCGCCATCGACGTCCGACGCGGGCGGAACCCGCGGCGCCGGCGAGAACCCATGTGCGCACTGCGGTCAGCCGGCCCCGGCGGGAACGACCTGGTGTTGCAGCGGTTGCGAGACCGTCGCGCAGCTCCTCGCGGAGAGCGGTCTCGAAGACCGCTACGCCGAGCTGGCCGGTGACCTCGCGAGGACGCCAACTCAAAGTGGCCGTACTTACGAGGAGTTCGACTCGCAGGCGTTCTCGGAGAGCTACGTCACCTCGGGGCCGACCGGCGTCCGTACCCTGCGGCTCAGCCTCAGCGGCGTCCACTGCACGGCGTGTCTCTGGCTCGTCGAGTCCCTCCCGCGCCTCCTCCCCGGGATGGTCCTCGAAGCGCGTCTCGAACTGCGACGGCAGCAGGTCTTTTTGCGGCTCCCGGCGGCACCCGGCGGAGCGCCGCCGGGCCTCGCCACCATCGCGCGAACGCTCGACACGCTCGGCTACCCGGTCACCGCCATCGCGAAGGGGGCGAGCGCCGGGCTCGACGCGCGCGATCAGGACGACCGAGCCCTGCTGGTCCGCATCGGCGTCGCCGGTGCCGCCACGATGAACGTGATGCTGATCTCGGTCGCCCTCTACAGCGGCCTGTTCGGCGGCATGGACGAAGCACATACCGCGTTCTTCCGCTGGGCCTCGCTCATCATCGGCCTCCCCGGCACGCTGTGGCCGGGCGCGGTGTTCCTGAAGGGCGCGAGGAACGCGCTCTTCCACCCCTCGTTCGCAGGGCGGCGCCTACACGTCGACCTCCCCATCGCCATCGGGCTCCTCGCCGGATCGCTCTGGGGCGCCGTGAACACGATCCGCGGCACCGGGGAGCTCTACTTCGACACCTTGACCACCCTGGTCTTCCTGCTCCTCATCGGGCGCTACCTGTCGCGCCGGTGGGAGAAACGCGCCCTCGACGCCGCGGCGCGCCTGCTCACGCTCACGCCGAGCGCCGCCCGGCGGGTGATGGGTGACGGCCTCACGGAGATGGTCCTCGCCGAAGCGCTGCGTATCGGTGACCGCGTCGAAGTGCGCTCGGGGGAGACCATCCCCTGCGACGGCGTGCTCGCCGGGTCTCCCTTCCCCGTCCCCGGTGAGCCCGCCGGGACCGACCTCGACCTCGCGATGTTGTCCGGCGAGTCGGTCCCCGTGGCCACCCACGTCGGCGACCCCGTCTACGCGGGGAGCACCTGCCTCACCCGCCCCATCATCGTCTCCGTCTCGGCCTCGGGCGAAGCAACGCGTATGGGCCGGCTGCTCTCGGACATCGAGGCGCTCACCACGCGGCGGGCGCCCGCGGTGACGCTCGCCGACCGCTGGGCGGCCCGCTTCGTGAAGATCGTCCTTGTCGTCGCGGCGCTCACGTTCATCGGCACGATCGCGTTCAGCGCGGGCGGCGTCGACGACGCCGTGGAGCGGGTCGTCGCGTTGCTGGTCGTGACCTGTCCGTGCGCGCTGGCGCTCGCCACGCCGCTCGCGCTCACGGTCGCCATCGGCCGCGCCGCCCGTAGCGGATTGCTCGTGCGCGGCGGCGACGCACTCGAAGCGGCGGCCGAACCGGGCCGTATCTACCTCGACAAGACGGGGACGCTCACGACCGGCACGCTGACGCTCGCCAGACACGTCGAGTTCGGCCGCCCCATCGGGCCCTTCGTGGCGTCACTCGAAGCCACATCGGCGCACCCGGTCGGACGCGCGCTCCTGGCCGGGCTTGTCAGTGATGACAAGGGGTTATGCGCGATTACCGACGTGACCACGACCATCGGCGGCGGCCTCGAGGGCCGCATCGGCGACGGGGGCACGACGCGCATCGTGAAGGTCGGCTCTCCCGCCTTTATCGGCGCGATGCCGGACGCCGTTCGCGAGGCCGTCACGCGCGTCACCTCGGAGGGCTACACGCCCGTAATCGCGTCAGCGGGGGCGCCCGGCGCGTCAGCGGGGGCGCCCGGCGCCGCACCCACGGACTTCGCGGTCTATGGGCTCGGCGACACACTGCGTCCAGAGGCGCCCGCCCTGATCGCGTCACTACGCCGTCGCGGCTTCCGCATCGGCATCTTGTCGGGCGACCACGTCGCGATCGTCCGCGGGGTCGGTGAGCGGCTCGGGCTGCCCGCCGAGGAATGCCATGGCGGACTCTCGCCGGAGGCCAAACGCGAACACGTCGCCCGCGCGCGCGCCGAAGGCCCCGTCATCATGGTCGGGGACGGCGTGAACGACGCGGCCGCCCTGGCCGCCGCTACGGTCGGCCTCGCCGTCCATGGGGGCGCTGAGGCCAGCCTGCTCGCCGCGGACGCGTTCTCGTCGCTCCCGGGTCTGCAGCCGCTGCGAGTGCTCGTCGACACCGCCCGCTCCGCGACTCGCGCGATCACGCGAAACCTTCGAATCTCCGCCAGTTACAACCTCATCGGCGGCAGCTTGGCCGTCCTCGGGTTCATGCATCCCCTCGTCGCCGCCGTCCTCATGCCGCTCAGCTCGCTGACGGTCATCACCAGCTCGTTCCGGGCTGGACCGAAAGATGGCGACACCCCACCCGGAGGGCCTCGATGACCGTACTCTACGTCCTCATTCCCCTGGCGCTGATCATCGTGGCCGGCTTCGTCACGGCCTTCGTGTGGTCTGTGAAGAACGGGCAACTCGACGACACCGACACGCCGGCCGAACGCATGCTCCTCGACGCCACGCGGGTAAGCCGTGAGCCCGTCAGGGAAAATGGCGGAATGGCCGAGCCCAAGGGCTGACACGGCGGTGGAACCCGTTCGCAAACCCGCGTAAGCTGGCGGCCATGAACTTCGGTCGTCTTCTGTCCGGGCTTGCCGGTCGCTCGATTCTCCTCGCCACCGTCACCATCACACTGGGCTGCCACGAGGACTCCGAACGTGGAGCCGAGGTCGTAGTCGACGTCATCACGCCCACGGACACGTCGGGGGCCGATGCGAACGTGGAGACGGACGCAGACGACGACGATGGCTTCGCCGTGACGCCGGACGCAGACGACGCGGCACAGCTCGACACAGCCGACCCCTTCGCCGACTTCGAAGAGATCGCCTGCACCGAGAACGACGACTGCGACAGCGGCTTCTGCGTCGAAGGGCGCAGCGGCGGCATCTGCACCCTCACCTGCGTCGACGCCTGTCCGGCCGGATTCTCCTGCCAGAACCTGACGAGTCCCGCGGGCGACCCGGTCTATCTCTGCCTGCCGGTCGCCGCCGAGCTGTGTCGACCCTGCAATGTCGACAGCGACTGCGGCACACTGACCGGCGCGCTGGCCTCGAAGTGCCTCTCGTACGGTGACGCGGGGTCCTTCTGCGGGGCGCCTTGCAGCAGCGACTTCCCGTGTTCGGACGGGTACTCCTGTACGGACGGCCAGTGCGTCAAAGAAGACGGGGTCTGTGACTGTACGCCGAAGTTCTCGGACGAAGGCGCGACCACCTCGTGCAAGAACACCAGCGACCTCGGGAGCTGCACTGGCAAACGCGGCTGCGACGGCGACGCCCTCGGCGTGTGTGACGCCCCCGCTGCCGCCGCCGAGCTCTGTAACGGCGTCGATGACGATTGCGACGGCGACACGGACGAAGGCCAGGCCGACCTCGACCTCGACGGGGTCGCTGACTGTCAGGACGACGACGACGACGGCGACGGCATCCCGGACGGCGCGGACAACTGCGCCGTGGTTCAGAACCCGGCTCAGGTGGACTTCGACCAGGACGGCCTCGGGGACGAATGCGACGACGATCTCGATGGCGACGGCGTCGTGGACACGGTCGACAACTGCGACGACGTCCCGAACCTCGGGCAGACCGACACCGACGGCGACGGGCCTGGAGATGCGTGTGACACCGACGACGACGGCGACGGGATCGAAGACGCGTTCGATGTGTGTCCGCTCGTCCCAGACGCGGCCCAGTCCGACGTGGATGCCGATGGCGTCGGCGACGCCTGCGACGACGACGACGATGGCGACGGCGTTCTCGACACCGCGGACAACTGCCCAGACGCCGAGAATGCGGACCAGCTCGACACCGACTCGGACGGGACGGGCGACGCCTGCCAGCAGGACGATGACGGCGACGGCGTCCCGGATTCGCTCGACGTGTGCCCCACGGTCCCCGATCCGCTTCAGGGCGACAGCGATGGCGACGGGCTCGGCGACGCCTGTGACCTCGACGACGATGGCGATGGCATCCCGGACGGCGCCGACAACTGCCCCTTCACGCCGAACCCGGTCCAGCAGGACATCGACGGCGACGGGACGGGCGACGCGTGCGACGCTGACGCGGACCAGGACGGCGTCGCCGACACGCTCGACAACTGCCCGACGACGCCGAACCCGGGTCAGGAAGACGCCGACCAAGACGGGAGCGGCGACGCGTGCGACATCGACGACGATGACGACGGCCTCCTCGACAAGATCGACAACTGCCCACTCGTCCCGAACCTCGACCTCACGGACACCGATGGGGACAAAGCGGGCGACGCCTGCGATGACGACGACGATGGCGACGGGATCGCGGACGGGATCGACCTCTGCCCCCTCGTGCCCGACGCCGATCAGAAGGACAGCGACGCGGACGGCCTCGGCGACGCCTGCGACGGCGATGACGACGACGATGGCGACCTCGATGGGGCCGACAACTGCCCGACGACCCCGAACCCGGATCAGACCAACACCGACGGCGACAGCGCGGGCGACGCGTGCGACTCAGACGACGACGGCGACGGCATCTTCGACGCGCTCGACGTGTGCCCGCTCGCGCCCGACGCCAGCCAGCTCGACGCCGACGCGGACGGCTTCGGCGACGCGTGCGACCTCGACGACGACAACGACAACGAACCCGACGTGACCGACAACTGCGTCTTCGCGCCGAACCCCGACCAGGTCGACTCGGACGGGGATGGCCGGGGTGACGTCTGCGACGAAGACAACGACGGCGATGGCATCGGGAACGCCATCGACAACTGTCCCGACACCCCGAATCCGGGCCAGGAGAACGTCGACCAAGACGGCGCGGGCGACGCGTGCGATACGGACGATGACGGTGACGGCACGCCCGACGCGGAGGACTCGTGCCCGAAGCTCGCGAGCGCGGTCCAGACCGACACCGACGGCGACGGGCTCGGCGACCCCTGCGACACCGATGACGACGGCGACGGCTTCCCGGATGGGTCCGACAACTGCCCGCTGATCATCAACCCTGGCCAAGCGGACACCAACGCCGACGGCCAGGGGGATGCCTGCGTCGAGGACGATGACGCCGATGGGGTCCTGGACGCGGTGGACAACTGCCGCACGGTGCCGAACCCGGCTCAAGCCGACCTCGACCTCGACTCGCTCGGCGACGCGTGTGACCCCGATGACGACGGTGACGGCGTGGCCGACCTGCAGGACAACTGCCCGGTCGTGCTGAACGCGAACCAGCTCGACACCGACCTCGACTCGTTTGGCGACGCCTGCGACTCGGATGACGACAACGATGGCGTGCTCGACGGGTCCGACAAATGCCCGCTCCTCGCCGACAAACAAGACGACACCGATGGCGACGGCTTCGGCGACGCGTGCGACTCGGATGACGATCAGGACGGCGTCGCAGACACGGCTGACAACTGCCCTCTCTTGCCCAATGGCAGCCAAGTCGACACCGACGACGACGGCGCGGGCGACGCCTGTGACGATGATGACGACGGCGATGGGGCCCTCGACCTCTTCGACGTGTGCCCGGTCGTGATCGATCCCGCGCAGCTCGACTCCGACGGCGACGGACAAGGCGACGCCTGCGACCAGGACGCCGACGGCGATGGCGTGAACGACGTCAACGACAACTGCCTCGGCTTGTCGAACCCCACTCAAGCGAACAATGATCAAGACGCCTTTGGTGACGCATGTGACGCCGACGATGATGGCGACAGTGTCTTCGACGTGTCCGACAATTGTCCCTTCGTATCTAACTCGCCTCAGACCGACACCGATGGGGACGGCAAGGGTGACGCATGCGACCTTGACGATGATCAGGACGGGATCATCGACGAGTCCGACAACTGCGTGCTCGTGAAGAACGTCGGCCAGACCGACACCAACGCCGACGGCCAGGGCGACGCCTGCGACGACGACGACGATGGTGACGGTATCCTCGATGGCAATGACAACTGCCCGGTCATCGCCAACGCCGGTCAGGAGGACTTCGACGGGGATGGCGCGGGTGATGCGTGCGAGACGGACGACGACGCCGACGGCGTCGATGACACCGCCGACAACTGCCTCGGGCTGGCGAACCCCGATCAGCTCGACACCGACGGCGACGACGTCGGCAACGCCTGCGACTCGGATGATGACGGTGACGGCGCCGCAGACGGTCTCGATTGTGCGCCTCTCGACGCGACGCGATACCCCGGCGCGACGGAGCTGTGCAACGGGATCGACGAGGACTGCGATCAGATCGCCGACGACGGCTTCGGGCTCGGCGGCGCCTGCGACGGCGGCGACATCGACGACTGCGAGGGCGGGGTCGTGGTGTGCGTGAACGGCGGCGCGGGCTGCAATGACGACAGCGCCTCCACGGCCGAGACGTGTAACGGCGAGGACGACGACTGTGACGGGCACGTCGACGAGGGCGGCAACGCGTGTGGCGGCATCTGCCCACTCGAAGGCGCGCCCGGCGCCGCTTGCGACGGCAGTGACGGCGACAACTGCGCCGAAGGCTCGTGGTCCTGCTCAGGTCAGAACGCGGTCTCATGCTCCGATTCGGCGGCGACGGCGCTCGAAGAGTGCAACGCCGTCGACGATGACTGCGATGGCCAGACCGACGAAGGCGCCAATGGCTGCGGCGGCGTGTGTGCGCTGAGCCCAGCGCTCGGGCTGCCGTGCGATCTCGCCGGGACCACCGACCGCGACTCGTGTACCGACGACGTCTACGGTTGTGGCGGCGCGAACGGGTCGGTGTGTGTGAACGGTGGGAACGACCATGACGGCGACGGCTACAGCGCCGGGCCGCTCACCTGCAATGGCGACTGTAACGATGACAGCGACGCGGTGAACCCGTCGGCCGCCGAACTCTGTAATGGGATCGACGACGACTGCGACGGTGACGTGGACGAAGGGACCAACGCCTGCGGCGGCGTCTGCGTCCTGGCGGGCTTGCCCGGCAGTGCCTGCGACTCGACCGACCCGGGCGATCTCGATACGTGTGCGGACGATGTACTCGTGTGCGCGGGCCTCAACGCCACGACGTGTTCGAACCTGGACACTGATCTCGACAACGACGGCTATTCGGCCGGCCTCACCGGCTGCAACGGCGACTGCGCGGACGGCAACGGCGCCCGCCACCCCGGCGTATCGGAGGCCTGTGAAGGGCTCGATACGGACTGCGATGGACTCGCCGACGAAGGCTGCACCGCGCCGCTCCACGTGATCCCAGCGACGTCGTCCGTCGGCCCACCGGTCGCGGTACCGGCGTCGACCGGGCTCTGCGCACGCGCCCGCACCTTCTCGACCGCGCCGGATCCCCACACCACGGCCAACATGGCGGCGTACATGAACCTCGTCACGTCGGGCACCGGGGCGACCTCGACGGCGACGGTCCGCGTCGGGACTCTGAACTACGGCCTCTTCCCGTCCAACGGCTGTTCCTCGCCGGGCGTCTTCGCCAACGCGTTGCCGGTCCCGGTCGTCGGCGCGGGCAGCATGGGCATGCGCGTCCGTGGCTATCTCAACATCACGGAGCCGACGGTCTGGAACCTCGTCGCCGTCGGCAACGACTCGGTCGAAGTCGTGATCGCGGGCGTGAAGGTCGCGGAGCTGTCGTGGTCCACCCTCGGCTGGCGCTACGCGGTCGGCGTCGGCTTCCCCGCGGCGGGTGTCTACCCTATCGAGATCCGATGGAGCTCGAACCAGGTGTGCGGGATCGATCCCCTCGAGCTCGGGCGCGCCATGGGCGTGCAGACGGGCGACAATGGCTCGATGAAGTGTGGGCCGGGCAGCTCCAACTGCACGTGGACGCCCTCGGCGGCGTACCAGCTCATCAGCGGCACCACCTTCATGGCCTCGACGACGGGCGCCAACGTCGAGTGCGTCGAGTGTTCGACGAACGCGAACTGCGCCGCCGGTCAGACGTGCGGTGCGGCGGGCCTCTGCCAGTAGCGCCACGCGCCACGCGGGTTTCGCCGTTCGTATTGACGTTGTCCCGCTGGACCTCTAGCCTGCCGCGCCCTCCGCTCTTCGCGGAGCTCGGGTACTCAGGGCGCCTGACCTCGAGTCTCGGTAGGCTGGCCGATAGCGTCTGAGGAAGTTGTGTCCGACACGATCGCGAAGCTGATCCCTCTCTTCACTCGCCGAGGCTCTCGGCTCTGGCTGCGTGGCGCTTCGGCGCGCGCGTCGCTCCTCGGCGTGTCGACCGCAGAAGTCGACCTGCTGACGGACGCGTCCACCACCACCCTCGCCGAGGTGCTGGGCGAGGAGTGCGTCCGCGGTGGATCGAGTCCGATATATGTGACGGCGCTCGGCGAACAGTCTCTCGTGGAGCGCCTGTCCAGCTTCGGCTACACCATCGACGCCATCGCGATCGACACCGCGGACGGCACGGTCACCGACCCCCACGGTGGAGCGAGCCACCTCGCGTCGGGCTCGCTTCGCACTATCGCGGCGCCGGACATCGCCTTTCGCGACGACCCTCTGCTGCTCCTCCGGCTCGCCCGGCTCGTGTCGGAGACTGGCTTCGCCCCGAGCTCGGAGATTCGGCGCCTCGCGACCCGCGACGCTGGAAATATCTTGGACACGCGGCATCGGCACGGCGAGTGGGGCGTCGAGCTCAACCGCCTCCTGGCGGGTGCCAACATCGAACGTGCCCTTCAGTTGCTGCTCGAGACGCGGCTCCTCGCCTTCCTCATGCCCGAGGTGGCCGCCCTGGTCGGCTTCGACAAGACGTGCGCGGCGCACCACAAGGACATCTGGGAGCACACCAAGCTCGTCACGCAGAAGTCGGCGCCCGACCCCGTGGTGCGCTGGACGGCGCTTTGCCACGACATCGGCAAGATATGGACGCGGTCGGTCACGAAAGGCGGCAAGGTCCACTTCTTCCGCCACGAAGAACACGGCGCGTTGCTCTTCGAAGGCGTCGCGCACCGGGTCGGTCTCGATCCGACGCTCACGGGGCGCGTCTCGTACGTCATCGAGAATCACAGCCGGGTGAACCTCTACCAGGACGAGTGGACCGACAGCGCCGTGCGCCGGCTCATTCGCGACACCGGCGGCCACCTCCCGGACCTCATCGCGTTCTCAAAGGCGGACTTCACCACGAAGCGAGAGGCCAAGATCGCCGAGCTGAAGCGGCAGATGGCCGAGCTCGAAGTCCGCATCGAACGTATCGTCCGCGAAGACGCGACGCCCGCACCGCTCAGCAAGGGCATCGGCGTCGCGATCATGGAGCACTACGGCCTGCGCCCGTCGCGCCTCGTCGGTGAGCTGAAGCGTCTGCTCGAAGTCGCCATCGAGGCCGGGGAGCTGCCCGCACGCAGCGACGACGTGACCTACTTGGCGTGGTTCGACGCCCAGCCCGAGCTGATCGCGCGCATCACGGCGGAGAGCGCCCATGCGGCGCGCGCGCCGAGCGCGGCCGGGCTCGCGCCGAGCGGCGACATCGAGGCCGCTGCGTGATCGAGATCCGAGGCGCGCGCGAGCATAACCTCCGCGGAATCGACCTCGACCTCCCGAGGGACCAGCTCATCGTCTTCACCGGTGTCTCCGGCAGTGGCAAGTCCTCCCTCGCCTTCGATACCCTCTACGCCGAAGGGCAGCGCCGCTATGTCGAGTCACTCTCGGCGTACGCCCGGCAGTTTCTCGGCCAGCTCGAGCGGCCGAAAGTCGACCGCATCCGGGGCCTCTCCCCCACCATCGCCATCGCCCAGCACACGACGGTTGGCTCCCCCCGGTCGACCGTCGGCACGACGACCGAGGTCTACGACTACCTCCGGCTCCTCTACGCGCGCGTCGGCGTGACCCACTGCCCGAGCTGCGGGCGCCGAACCGAGAAGGCCACCGCCGATCAGATCGTGGCCGCGATCGGCGAGCGCCCTGAAGGCTCACGGTGGCTCCTGCTCGCGCCTCTCGCGCGCCAGAAGAAGGGCAGCTTCGAGGCCGAGCTGGCGGCGCTCGCCGTTCAGGGCTACGTCCGCCTCCGGATCGACGGACAGATCGTCGAGACGGCGCAAGGTGGCGCCCCGACCTCGCTCGACAAGAACAAACGCCACGACGTCGACGTCGTCATCGACCGTCTCGTCGTGAAACCCGGCGGCGCCTCGCGTCTTCGCGACTCGGTGGAGGCGGCGCTTCGCCTCGGCGACGGCCAGCTCGAGCTCGCGCCGGCCGACGGCAGCCCAGGTGACCGCTACAGCGTCCATCGAATGTGCCTCGATTGCGGCGTCGGCCTCCCCGATCTGAGCCCGGCCCTCTTCTCCTTCAACTCGCCAACGGGCGCCTGCCCGACCTGCAGCGGCATCGGGACGCGTCAGGAGGTCGATCAAGGGGCCGTCATCCCCGATCCGTCGCTCTCGCTGCTCGCCGGCTGCATCGCGCCGTGGTCGGGCACGGAGTCACAGAGCCGCTGGTTCGTGGGGATCTTGAAGGGCCTCTCGGCGAAGTATGGCGTCGACCTCGAGGCCCCGTGGCAGTCGCTCGCGGCCGAACATCAGCATGTCGTCCTGAACGGCACCGGCGGCGCGCTCCTCGACGTCCCCTTCGAGACGAAGACGGGCGTCACCGTCATTCCCATGCCCTTCGAAGGGGTCGTGTCCGCACTTGAGCGCCAGCGCGTCGAGCCAACGGGCGAATCCGAAGACGGGACGCGGGGTTATCTGCGGGAGGTTCCGTGTCGGGACTGCGGCGGACATCGCCTTCGCGCCGAGGCCCGCGCGGTCCGCGTCGGCGCCTTTGCGCTCCCGGATCTCGTCGGCTTGCCCCTCGGGGCCCTCCGGGCTGCCATCGACGGTCTGGCGCTGACCGGCAACGCCGCCCAGATCGCCGCCGAGATCCTGAGGGAGCTCCGCGCCCGCATCGGCTTCCTCGTCGACGTCGGCCTCGACTACCTCACCTTGCGCCGAAACACCGCGACGCTTAGCGGCGGCGAGGCCCAGCGGATCCGGCTCGCCAGTCAGGTCGGGAGCGAGCTCTCGGGCGTGCTCTACGTCCTCGACGAGCCCAGCATCGGCCTCCACCCGCGCGACACCGGGCGCCTCCTCCGCACGCTCCGTACGCTCCGAGACCTCGGCAACACCGTGCTGGTCGTCGAGCACGATCGCGACACCATCGAAGCGGCGGACTTCATCGTCGACTTCGGACCGGGTGCGGGCACACACGGTGGCCACCTCGTCGCCCAAGGCAACCTCGACGCCATCAAGGCCTCGTCAGAGTCCCTGACCGGCGCATTCCTCTCGGGCCGGCGGCGCCTCCCCGTCCGCGTGTCCTTCCGCACGGCCACCGGCGAGCTGCGCGTCCGAGGGCCACGGGCGAACAACCTCAAGGGCGAAGACGTCACGATCCCGCTCGGCGTCTTCACGGTCGTGACCGGCGTCAGCGGCGCCGGCAAGTCGAGCCTCGTGAACGCCATCCTCTACCCGGCCCTGGCGAGGCGCCTGAACCGCGCGTCCATCCCGGTCGCCGCTCACGACGGGGTCGACGGCATGGACGCGCTCGAACGGGTCGTCGCCATCGACCAGCGCCCGATCGGCCGCTCCCCGCGCTCGAACCCCGCGACCTACACCAAACTCTTCGACACCATTCGCAAAGTCTATGCGGAGACCCGCGAAGCCCGGGTCCTCGGCTTCGACGCCGGTCGCTTCTCGTTCAACGTCAAGGGCGGCCGCTGCGAAGCCTGCGAAGGCGTCGGCGTCGTCAAGATCGAGATGCACTTCCTGTCGGACGTCTACGTCACCTGCGAAGCCTGCCGCGGCCGACGCTTCAACGAGGGCACACTCCAGGTCCGCTACCGCGACCTGACCATCGACCAAGTGCTCGGACTCACCGTGGAAGAGGCCCTCGACGTCTTCTCCGCCCACCCCGCCCTGCGCCGTGCCCTCGAGCTTCTCCGCGACGTCGGCCTCGACTACATGCAGCTCGGCCAACCCGGCCACACGCTGAGTGGCGGCGAAGCGCAACGCATCAAGCTCTCCCGTGAGCTCGCCCGCCCCGGCAACCCGCGCGGCCGCGGCCGAGGCACCCTCTACATCATGGACGAACCCTCGACCGGCCTGCACTTCGCGGACGTCGAGCGCCTCCTCGGCGTCGTCCAGCGCCTCGTCGACGCCGGCAACACCGTCGTGATGATCGAACACGATCTCGACCTCATCCGGGCCGCCGACTGGGTCATCGACCTCGGCCCGGAAGGCGGCGACGCGGGCGGCCACGTGGTCGTCGCGGGCACGCCGGAGCACGTGATGGCCCATGAGGCGAGCCACACGGGGCGGGCGCTGCGGGGAGTCAGGGACTGAGGACGGTCAGGACCTCAGTGCCGTTTTCGACGCCCCCAACCGCCGTATGGCCATGAGCACGCCGGCTTGACGGGTCTTCGTTCCTCGAACCTGCTGTTTCACCGGCGTTGCCTAGGCGTGTGTTTCGACTCCGCGTAGTGCCGCGATCTCTTCGGGCGTGCTCGTGAAGACGAACTCGACATCACGCCTCTCGAAGTCGGTGAGGGCCGTAAGGAGGTGCCCCCACACGCGAGCTTGTCGAGCGCCTTCGTCGACGCCGCGAAACGCGGGGGATACCAGGAAGCCTACGAAATGGCCGAAGTCGCCTTCTACGCGAACGTCGAGCGGGGACACCCCGAGCTCTCGGAGCACGCCTTCGAGTCGGTCCTTGGTCAACATCGATCCCTCCTATGCAGCCAACGGCTGCCCAGAAACATCGCCCATGAGGCGAGCCACACGGGGCGGGCGCTGCGGGGCGAGAGGAGCTGAACTCGCTTAGAACTTGAGCGCCGTGCAGAAGTCTCGGACGCACGCGCCCTCGGCGTACGGTGAACGGCACGCGAAGCCGGGCGCACAGTCGAAGAGGAAACACGCTTGGCCGGCCGTTGGAATCGGCGCGCAGCGGAACGTGAAGGTCGCGTCGGGGAGGCATGCGCCGTCGGGGCCGCACTCGTTGCCGTCGTTACACGGCATGCCGTCGTCCAACCCCGTCGGCCTATTTGGAAGGTCTCGCCGAAGGACCTCCTCCCCGATTTGCAACGACAGGCCGCGATCGTGCCCTACGTCAATACGCAAAGGCACCTTTGTCACGTTTAGATGGTTTTATTTGATGTTTCTAAGATTACGAAGCATGGTGAATCATGCAAACTCCGATGCGTCATCAAATTTGGTCCCTCCGGGTTCTAGCGGCGCTGCTAATCACCACGTCCGCGTGCAAGGGTTCGTCCGATGCTGAGGTCGTGCTAGACGTCGAAACGGCGAGCCCTGACGGTGGCGCGGACGCTCCGGACCTCGATTCGAAGTCCCTCGATACGGTCGCGCCGTGGATTAACGACGCTCGGTGCCCCGCCGATCCGCCGTGGGTGCTGAACACCACGCCTTGGTATTGCCAGGATGACGGGCTTGAGTGCCGCTACCCGGCGGCGGGCTGCGAACCCGGCGTGAAGCCCGACAACGTGTGCCGGTGCGGCAACCTTGGGTGGCAGTGCGCTCCGTCTCAGTTTCAGAACTGTCTCCCGGCGGCGCCGGTCCCGTTCGGCGATGCCACGCGGCGGCCGGAGGCGGAACGACGTGTCCCGGAGGTGTGCACGCCGCTCGAACCCAAGGACGCTGTGTGCGTGGGGGAAGAGGAGGCGCAGCCACCCTACGGGTGCACCACGGGGCTCGACTGTGATGGTGAAGACGCGCGCTGTCTACCGGGCCTGAGCTTCGGCAACACGTCGTGTACCTGCATGACCAACGGCTGCATGGTCGACGCCGACTGCGAGGCCGGCGAAACCTGTCGCTGCGGGGCCGTCTCCGGCTCGTGCGGTGGCTCAGGCCAGCGGCGTCCCTGCCTACACGAGTGCGTCCCGGCGGATTGCAAGACTGACTCCGATTGCCCTGCGGGACAGGTCTGCAGCCCCAGCTACGACATCTGCCGTAGCCGAGTCGTGGGCTACCACTGCCGCGGAAAGCCCGAGGACTGTCTGTCGAACTGGGAGTGCTACTGGCAAGACCAATGCCGCTTTGATCGCCAATCAGGACAGTGGGGCTGCGAACAAGGGATCACCTGTGAGTGAAGCGCTCGGGCGACGTCGACAGAGCGACGCCCCGAGGGCCCGCGCCCGATCGAAGCCAGCCCGTGGGAGAGCGTGGGTCCTCGGCGTCGTCCAGCGCCTCGTCGACGCCGGCAACACGGTCGTGATGATCGAACACGATCTCGACCTCATCCGGGCCGCCGACTGGGTCATCGACCTCGGCCCGGAAGGCGGCGACGCGGGCGGCTACGTGGTCGTCGCGGGCACGCCGGAGCGCGTGATGGCCCATGAGGCGAGCCACACGGGGCGGGCGCTGCGGGGCGAGAGGAGCTGAACTCGCTTAGAACTTGAGCGCCGTGCAGAAGTCTCGGACGCACGCGCCCTCGGCGTACGGTGAACGGCACGCGAAGCCGGGCGCACAGTCGAAGAGGAAACACGCTTGGCCGGCCGTT